>JAOZVV010000158.1 GCA_025869365.1 Pseudonocardia sp. | reverse complement strand
ACCGAGCAGGTCACCGACCGGGACCTGGTCATCGCCCAGCTCCGCATCGCGTCCGGCATGACCCTGCCGGACCTGCGGCTCACCCAGGACGACGTGGTGCTCTCCGGTGCCGCCCTGCAGTGCCGGATCACCACCGAGGACCCGGCGAACGGCTTCCGCCCGGACACCGGCACCATCTCGGCCTACCGCTCGGCCGGTGGCCCGGGGGTGCGCCTCGACGGCGGCACGGTCCACACCGGCGCGGAGATCTCCGCCCACTTCGACTCGATGCTGGTCAAGCTCACCTGCAACGGCCACGACTTCGCCAACGCCGCGCGGCGTGCCCGGCGCGCCATCGCCGAGTTCCGGATCCGCGGCGTCTCGACGAACCTGCCCTTCCTGGCCGCGGTGCTCAACGACCCGGACTTCCAGGCCGGGGCCGTCACCACGTCGTTCATCGAGGAGCGCCCGCAGCTGCTCAAGGCCCGGCCGTCCGCGGACCGCGGCAGCCGGATGCTGAGCTTCCTCGCCGAGACCACGGTGAACCGGCCGAACGGGCGCCGGCCCGACGTCGTCGAGCCGGTGGACAAGCTGCCGCCGGTGGACCTGAACGCGGCGGCACCCGACGGGTCCGCCCAGCTGCTGCGCGAGCTCGGGCCGGAGGGCTTCGCGCGCCGGCTCCGGGAGCAGACCGCCGTCGCCGTCACCGACACCACCTTCCGCGACGCCCACCAGTCCCTGCTGGCCACCCGGGTGCGGACCCGGGACCTGCTCGCCGTCGCCCCGTACGTGGCCCGGACCGCGCCCGAGCTGCTGTCCCTGGAGTGCTGGGGCGGGGCGACCTACGACGTCGCGCTGCGGTTCCTCGCCGAGGACCCGTGGGAGCGGCTCGCCTCGCTGAAGCTGGCCGCGCCGAACATCTGCACGCAGATGCTGCTGCGCGGGCGGAACACCGTCGGCTACACGCCGTACCCGACCGCGGTGACCGACGCCTTCGTCGCCGAGGCCGCGAAGACGGGGATGGACATCTTCCGGATCTTCGACGCCCTCAACGACGTCTCGCAGATGCGCCCGGCGATCGACGCGGTGCGCAACACCGGCACGGCGGTCGCGGAGGTGGCGCTCTGCTACACCGCGGACCTGTCGGACCCGGCGGAGAAGCTCTACACGCTGGACTACTACCTGCGCCTCGCCGAGCAGATCGTCGAGGCCGGCGCGCACGTGCTGGCGATCAAGGACATGGCGGGGCTGCTGCGCCCGCCGGCGGCGCGCACGCTGGTGACGGCGTTGCGGGAACGGTTCGACCTGCCGGTGCACCTGCACACCCACGACACCGCGGGCGGGCAGTTGGCCACGCTGATCGCGGCGATCGACGCCGGGGTGGACGCCGTCGACGCCGCGGTCGCGTCCATGGCCGGGACCACCTCGCAGCCGTCGCTCTCGGCGCTGGTGGCGGCGACGGACCACACGCCGCGCGCGACGGGCCTCGGCCTGCGGGCCGTCGGGAACCTGGAGCCGTACTGGGAGGCCGTGCGGAAGGTCTACGCGCCGTTCGAATCCGGGCTCGCATCCCCGACGGGGCGCGTGTACAAGCACGAGATCCCGGGTGGGCAGCTGTCCAACCTGCGCCAGCAGGCGATCGCGCTGGGGCTGGAGGACCGTTTCGAGCTCATCGAGGACCTCTACGCCGAGGCGGACCGGATGCTGGGCCGGCTGGTGAAGGTGACGCCGTCGTCGAAGGTCGTGGGGGATCTGGCGCTGCACCTGGTGGGTGCGGGCGTCGAGGCGGCGGACTTCGAGTCCGACCCGGGCAAGTTCGACGTCCCGGACTCGGTGATCGGCTTCCTGCGCGGCGAGCTGGGTGACCCGCCCGGCGGCTGGCCGGAGCCCTTCCGCACCCGGGCGCTCGAGGGTCGCTCCCCGGAGGCGGCGATGCCGGAGCTGTCGATCGAGGACCGGCGCAGCCTGCGCGACGACCGCCGCGCCACGCTGAACCGGTTGCTGTTCCCCGGCCCGACCAAGGACTTCCTGGCGCACCGCGAGCACTACGGCGACACGTCCGTGCTGTCCACCAAGGACTTCTTCTACGGCCTGGAGCCCGAGATCGAGCACACCGTGACCCTCGAACAGGGCGTCACGCTGCTCATCGAGCTGGAGGCGATCTCCGAGGCGGACGAGCGCGGCTACCGCACCGTGCTGGCCACGCTGAACGGGCAGCTGCGCCCGGTCTCGGTGCGCGACACGTCGATCACCACCGACGTGAAGGCCGCCGAGCGGGCCGAGCGGGGCAACGACCACCACGTCGCGGCGCCGTTCGGGGGTGTGGTGACCCTGCAGGTCGAGGAGGGTTCGTCCGTCGAGTCCGGACAGACGGTCGCCACCATCGAGGCCATGAAGATGGAGGCGAGCATCTCGGCCCAGCGCTCCGGCACCGTGCAGCGCCTGGCGATCGGGAAGGTGCAGCAGGTGGAGGGCGGCGACCTCCTCCTGGAGATCGAGTAGGAACCCTCCCGCCGCCCCTGAACCGCGTCATGGAGCCACGACGCGCACAATCACGGCGTCGGCGGACAGCGTCGTGGCTCCACGACGCCGATGACGGGCGCGTGAATGCGCGTTGTGGCTCCATGGTGCGGAGGGGTGGGTCGTCGTGACGCGGATCATCGCCGGGGTGGGCGGGGGGCGGCGGTTGGCCGTGCCCGCGTCGGGGACGCGGCCCACGTCGGACCGGGTGCGGGAGGCGCTGTTCAGCGCGCTCTCCCACGACCCGGGACTCGACGGGGCCGCGGTGCTCGACGTCTGCGCGGGGTCCGGTGCGCTGGGGCTCGAGGCGCTGTCCCGCGGCGCCGCGCACGCGACGTTCGTCGAGTCCGACCGCAAGGCCGCCGCGGTGCTGCGCCGCAACGTCGCCGATCTCGGGCTCGGCGGGGACGTCCGGCTCGGCGCCGCCGGGACCGTGCTCGCCGGTCCGGCGGACCGCGCGTACGACGTCGTCCTCGTCGACCCCCCCTACGAGGTGCCGGACGCCGAGATCGCCGGCTGGCTCACCGCGGCGCACCGCGGCGGCTGGGTCGCGGAGGACGCGGTGATCGTGGTCGAGCGCGCGCGACGATCCCGGGAATTCCCGTGGCCGGAGCCGTTCGGCGCGGTGCGTGAGAGACGTTACGGGGACACCGTTCTGCACGTGGGCGGCTGTTACGGTCCGGCCATGTCTGCTGAGGCGCAGCAATGAGGCGCGCGGTCTGTCCCGGCTCCTTCGATCCCCCCACCCTCGGGCACCTGGACATCATCGGCCGCGCGGCCGGGCTGTTCGACGAGGTGGTCGTCGGGGTTCTGGTGAACAAGAACAAGAAGAGCCTGTTCAGCGTCGACGAGCGCATCGCCATGCTCACCGAGGTGACCAAGGACTACGCCAACGTCCGGGTGGACTCGTTCCACGGGCTGCTCGTGGACTATTGCCGCACCCACGGGATCCGGGCCATCGTCAAGGGCCTGCGCGCGGTCACGGACTTCGACTACGAGCTGCAGATGGCGCAGATGAACCAGCGCCTCTCCGGGGTGGACACGCTGTTCATGTCGACGAACCCCGAGTACAGCTTCCTGTCCAGCTCGCTGGTCAAGGAGGTCGCGACCTACGGGGGCGACGTCGCCCACCTGCTGCCGGAGCTGGTCCATCGCCAGCTGCTGGACCGGATCGCCGAGCGGGCCTGACCGCGGGGCCGATCTCCCTACCCGGTCGCGCGACGGCCTACACGCCGGATCACCCGGTCGGAACTTGACACGCGCGGGGGACCGGCAATGCCGCCGGACCGCGGCGGAGCAGTGAGAGGATCCCGGACGTGTACCGGGTCTTCGAGTCGCTCGACGCGCTGGTGACCGTGGTCGAGGAGGCGCGCGGCGTCCCCATGACCGCGAACTGCGTCGTCCCCCGCGGTGACGTCCTCGATCTGCTGGACGAGCTCCGGGAGGCGGTGCCGGGCGAGCTCGACGACGCCCAGGACGTCCTGGACCGCCGCGACGAGATCGTCGGCACCGCTGAACGCGAGGCGGAGGAGACGCGGTCCGCGGCCACCGCCGAGGCGGAGGAGACGCTCTCCGACGCCCGGTCCGAGGCCGAGCGGATGGTCGCCGAGGCCCGCGAGGAGGCCGAGCGCACCCTCGCCGCGGCGCAGCACGAGGCCGAGCTGGCGATCGCGGACGGGCGGCGCCAGTACGCCGAGCTCACCGACCGCGCGCGCCACGACGCGGACCGCCTCGCCGAGGGCGGCCGCGCCACCCACGACCGCTATGTCGCGGACGGGCAGGCGGAGCAGGTCCGGCTGGTGTCCGGCACCGAGGTGTACCGGGTCGCGCAGCAGGAGGCCGCCCGGATCGTCGACAGTGCGGAGGGCGAGGCGGACCGGCTGCGCCGCGAGTGCGACGGCTACGTCGACGCGAAGCTCGCCGAGTTCGAGGACACCCTCGGGAAGGCGCTGCGCACGGTCAGCCACGGCCGCAGCCAGCTCTGGCAGAGCGGGTCGCCGAGCGGCGCGCCGGCCACGGCGCTGCACGGGCGCTCCGGCACCGGCATGGACCTGATCGACTGAATTCCCGCTTCCTGCACTAACGTCCGTTCCTGCCGATTCGATCACCGTCAGGAGACGGGCCGCGGTGGGCCCGCCGCGAGGGGTGGGGGCGCCCGTGCTGCCGGAGCTGTCGGTGCTCGAGCTGTCGGTGCTGGGGCCGGTGACGGCGACGCGGGACGGCGAACCCCTGGACCTCGGCGGCCCCCGGCAACGGGCGGTGCTGGCGGCGCTGATCGCGGCGAGCCCGCGGATGATCCCGGCGGAGCAGATCCTCGCCGAGGTCTGGAGCTCCGGTGTCCCGAGCACCGGTAAGCCCCCGTCGATGGGCTCGTTGCACGCCTACGTCTCCCAGCTCCGCGCCGTCCTGGAGACCGACCGCAGCCGGGCGCCGGAGATCCTGGTCCGCTCCGGCCCGGGGTACGCGTTGCTCGTCCCGCCGGACACGGTGGACGCCGGAAGGTTCGCCCGGCTCGTCGCCCGCGGGCGGGAGGCACTCGCGGGCGGCGACCCCGTCGCCGCCGCGGACGCCCTGGTCCCCGCGCTCGACCTGTGGCGCGGCCCCGCCTACGCCGACGTCCCGGACCGGGACTTCCTCGAACCGGAGATCACCCGGCTCGCGACGCTGCGCCTGGCCGCGGCCGAGGACCTCTTCGACGCGCACCTGCGCGCCGGCCGGGCCGCCGAGGTCGTCGAGGCGGCCCAGGCACACACCGCGCGGCACCCGCTGCGCGAGCGGGGCTGGGAGCTGCTGGTCCTCGCCCTGTACCGGTCCGGCCGGCAGGCCGACGCGCTCGCGGCCCTGCGCACCGTGCGCGGCCTCCTGGCCGACGAGCTCGGCGTCGACCCGGGGCCCGCGCTGGCGGCGCTCGAACGGTGGGTGCTGGCGCAGGACCCCAGGCTGATCGACCCGGGCCGGACCGGCACCGGAAGCCCCGGCCCGGGCGGCGCCGACCGGGGGGACGCGGATCCGGACAGGTCCACCGCGCGGGCGCAGCGATCCGTGCTGCCGGTCGCCCTGACGGACCTGGTCGGGCGGGAGAAGGACGCGGGCGCCGTCGCCGCCCTGCTGGCCGGGTCCCGGCTCGTCACGCTCACCGGGCCCGGCGGGGTGGGCAAGACCCGGCTCGGGCTGGAGGTGGCCGGGCGGCTGCCCGAGGCGGACGGCCCGTGGCTGGTCGAGCTCGCGTCGCTGCAGGACCCGTCGCTGCTGGCCGCGACGGTCGCGGACGAGCTGGGGATCCCCGGCGTCGCGGACGCGGCGCGGCTGGCCTCGGTCCTGGGCGAGCGGACGACCGTGATCGTGCTGGACAACTGCGAGCACCTCGCGGACGGGGTCGCCCGGCTCGTCGCGCACCTGCTCGCCCGCTGCGCGGGGCTCCGCGTGCTCGCCACCAGCCGGGAGACCCTCGAGGTCGCGGGGGAACGGGTGTGCGAGGTCGCGCCGCTGGGTCCGGGGGACGCGCTGGAGCTGTTCGCCCGGCGCGCCCGCGCCGCCGTCCCGGGGTGGGAACCCGACGAGACCGACCGGGCCGCGGTGCGGCGCATCGTCGACGAGCTGGACGGCGTCCCGCTCGCCCTGGAGCTGGCGGCGGCCCGGATGCGGATGCTCTCCGCGGCCGAGGTGGCGGACGGCCTCGCGGACCGGCACGACCCGGGCCGGTTCGACCCGCGCCGGTTCGATCTGTTGCGGGGCGGACCGCGGGAGGCCCCGGAGCGGCATCGCGGCCTCGCCGAGGCGGTCGAGTGGAGCCACCGCTCGCTCGGGCCGCCCGAGAAGGCGCTCTTCGGCCGGATCGCGGCGTTCGCCTCGTCCTTCGACCTCTCCGCGGCCGCCGCCGTCGCCGGCACCGGGACGTCCCCGCTCGCGCCGCTGGGAGAGCTCGTCCGGCGCTCGCTCGTCGCCGCCGTCCCCGGGACGACGCCCCGGCGCTTCCGGCTGCTGGCGACGCTGCGGCAGTTCGCGCTGCTCGTGGCCACCGACGAGGAGCGGGCAGCCGCCCTGGCGGCCCATCGCGCGTACGTGCTGGGCCGGGTCACCGCCGCCGAACGCCGGCTGCGCGGGCCGGAGGGGGGCGCCGTGCTCGCCGAGCTGCGCCGGGACCGTGCGGAGCACCGCGCGGCGCTGGCCTCGGCCGAGGCCGCGGGGGACGCCCCGACCGCGCTCGGGCTGGTCGGGCGGCTGGGCTGGTTCTGGTACCGGGACGGGCACATCGCCGAGGGCATCGGGTTCGCCCGCCGGGCCCTGGACCTGCCCGTCACCGCGGCCGACCCGGAGCTGCAGCGGCTGCGCGGCACGGCCCGCTACGCGCTGGGCCTGCTGAGCTACCTCGCGGGCGACGCCGTCGGGTCCCTGGAGGCGCTCGCGCTGGCGCAGGAGGCGGGCCGGGCGGCCGACGACCTCCCGCTCGTCGCCGAGTCCATGCTGGCCCGCGGGCACGTGGGTTCGCTCGTCGCGCCCGGTCCGGAGCCCGCCCGGCTGGCCCGGGAGGGGCTCCGGCTGGCGCGGGAGACCGGCCTGCCGTGGCTGGTGGCGGAGGGCCTGATGATCACCGGGATGGTCGGTCGGCTCGCCGGGGAGGGCGGCCGTGCCCGGGACGACCTGGCCGAGGCCGTCCTCGTCTCGGGGGACTGCGGGTACGGCTGGGTGGTCGTGTCCGCGTCCTGGGCACTGATGAAGGCGCACGTGGACGCGGGGGAGCCGGCCGCCGCGCTCGCGGTCGTCCCGCGGATGCAGGCCGTGCTGGACGCGGACGAGGACGTGACGTCCTGGCTGGTCGTCCTGCACACGTCCGCGGCGGTGCTCGCCGGGACGGGCCGCGCCGAGGAGGGCGCGGCGCTGCTGGGTGCGGTGTCCGCGCACGGCGCCCGGATCGGGTTCTCGCCCGAGCTGATGGACCCGGTCGACGGGCCGCGGGAGGCCGCGGCGGTCCGTTCGGCCCTGCCGTCCGCGACGTTCGAACGGGCCTTCGCCCGCGGCGCCGAACTGGATCGGGCCGGAGCGAACGCGCTGCTCATGGCGGCGGTCGGGCGGCGGAGCGTCTCCTCCTAGGCTGTGCTCCCAGGCCGTTCCAAGCTCGAGCCAAGCCGGTCGGGTTCTGCTCGGCCGGAGACGGGCGCATCCCGCGCCCGCCCGACCCGACGGAGAAGACCCCGTGACGAGCCTGGACGCCTCGACCCCCGTGACCGCTCTCGCCGCCCTCGTGCGCGGCGCCGTGTTCGGGCCGGACGACCCCGCGGCCGCCGTCGAGACGGCCGCGTACAACCTCATGACCGTGCACCGGCCGGACGTGGCGCTGCTCGCCGCCGATGCCGCGGACGTCGCGGCGGCCGTGTCGTTCGCCGGGCGCACCGGCCGCACGGTCGCGGTGCAGGCCACCGGGCACAGCGCTGCCGCCGCCGGGCCGGGCAGCGTGCTCGTCCTCACCCGCCTGCTGGACGAGGTCACGGTGGACCCGGTCGCCCGGACCGCCCGGGTCGGAGCGGGCGTGCGCTGGCAGCAGGTCCTCGACGCGGCCGCGCCGTACGGGCTCGCGGCGCTGTGCGGCTCGGCGCCGGGTGTCGGCGTCGTCGGGTACACCCTCGGCGGCGGGCTCGGCCCGCTCGGTCGGGAGTACGGCTACGCCGCGGACCGGGTGCGGGAGATCGAGGTGGTCACCGCCGGGGGCGAGCCGGTGCGCGCCACCGCCGACCGGGAGCCCGAGCTGTTCCGCGCGCTCCGCGGGGGCGGCGCCGCCTTCGGGATCGTGACGGCGATGACGATCGAGCTGGTCCCGGTCCCGACCGTCTTCGGCGGCGGGATCTTCTACTCGACCGACATCGCCCGCACGGTGCTGCGCCGCTGGCAGCAGTGGGCGCCGACGCTGCCCGAGCACGCCGGGACGTCGATCGCGCGCCTCAACCTGCCGGACGACCCGATGCTGCCGCCGCCGCTGCGCGGATGCCCGGTCGTCCACCTGCGCTTCACCGCGACGGGGCCCGCCGAGGACGCCGCCCGGCTGCTGGCCCCGATGCGCGCGGCGGGCCCGGCGCTGCTGGACACCGTCGCCGAGATCCCGTTCGCCGCGATCGGCTCCGTGCACATGGACCCGCCCCAGCCGTTGCCGGCGCTCGAACGCGGTGCGCTGCTCGCGGAGCTCCCCGAGGCGGCGGTCGAGGCCTTCGCGGAGATCACGGCGCCGTCCGCGGGGCTGCCGTTCACGGTGGCCGAGCTGCGGCGCCTCGGCGGCGCGCTGGCCCGTGAGGCGGACGTGCCGAACACCGTCTCGGGCCGCGCCGCGGCATACTCCCTGTTCGTCGTCGGGGTCGCGGTTCCGCCCGTCGCCGAGGCCGTGCCCGGTGCGCTCGACGCCGTGCTCGCGCGGATGGCGCCGTGGAGCTCCGGCGGTTCGCTGCTGAACTTCGCGGGCCGGGGACAGCGGGACGCGGCGTTCGCGCCCGGGGACCTCGAGCGGCTGCGGAGGCTGCGGGCCGCCGTCGATCCGTCCGGGATCCTCGCGGCGTCCGCGCGCTGGAGCTGAGCCCGCCGGGGCCGGGACCCGTCACTCGTTCGATCAACGGGCGCAACGGATCCGGGCTCCACGGGCTACCGTACGACCATGGCACGCCGTGTCGAACCGGACCCGAACACGTGGTGGGACAGGTACGGGCACCGGCTGCACCAGAGGGACCCGGGATCGGGTCCGCCGCCGGACCCGGCGGGCGGGATCGAGCCGTTCGACCCGTACGGCCTGCTGCACCGCCGCGACCCCACGCCGGACCGCGGGTGGCAGCGGCTGGTGTACGCCGGCAGCCTCGGCCGGATCAACCCCGGCCCCGGTCCTGCGCAGCTGCTCGCGCAGGACCGGATCGCCCGCATCCGCACCCCGCTGGACGGTCCGCGCCGCATCGCGGTCACCTCGATCAAGGGCGGCATCGGCAAGACGACCGTGACGGCCGGCCTGGGCCTGGTGCTGGCCGAGCACCGTGGGGACCGGGTCATCGCGCTCGACGCCAACCCGGACGCGGGCACGCTGGCGGACCGGACGTCGGGGGAGTCCGCGGTGACGGTGCGGCACCTGCTCGACGACATCGCCCACATCGACTCGTGGACCGCGCTGTCCGCGTACACGAGCCTGGCCGGGCGGCTGCAGGTGCTGTCGTCGGAGCAGGACCCCGCCGCGGGGGAGGCCTTCGACCGGGCGGAGTACCTCCGGATCGACGACCTGCTCGGCCGCTTCTTCAGCCTGATCCTGACGGACTCCGGCACCGGGCTGGTGCACTCGGCGATGGCGGGGACGCTGGAGGTGGCCGACGCGCTCGTCGTCGTGGGGGCGCCGACGGTGGACGGCGCCGGACGGGCGAGCAAGACCCTGGACTGGCTCGTCGCGCACGGCCACGGGCAGCTCGTCTCCGACGCCGTCGTCGTCCTGTCCCTGGACCGGGTCAGCGCCGAGATCGACCGCTCGCGGGTGCACGCGCACTTCGCCTCCCGGTGCCGGGCGGTCGTGGAGATCCCGCACGACCCGCATCTGGCGACGGGCGGGCGGCTGGACCCGGGCCGGCTGCGCCCGGAGACGCGGGACGCCTTCCTGGCGCTCGCGGCCGTGGTCGCGGACGGCTTCGACGAGACGGGACAGGGGAGAGGAACGCCGTGAGCGGCTCGGAGAACGCGGAGGGGCACGTCGACGTCGCGGACGGCGGGGGATCGGCCGCGGACGGCAGGGAGCCGGTCGCGGGCGGGCCACCGGCTCGTCAGCAGCCCCGGCCGCCGGCCCGGCCCGAGGTGTCCGCGGCCGAGCTGACCGAGGCCGCGATCGTCCGGGACCGCGGTGACCGGCCGTCCCGGGGCTGGCGCGGCGCGCTCTACCGGTTCACCGGCGGGGCCCTCAACCCCGGCATCGGGGCGGAGGAACGGGCCCGTCACGACCAGCTCCGACGCATCCGGCGCCCGCTGCCCGGCTCGCACCGGATCGCGGTGACCTCGATCAAGGGCGGGGTCGGGAAGACGACCGTGTCCGCCTGCCTGGGCCTCGTCCTCGCGGAGACCCGCGGGGACCGGGTCATCGCGCTCGACGCCAACCCGGACGCCGGCACCCTCTCGGACCGGCTCACCGGCGAGGCCGCGGTGACCGTGCGCAGCCTGCTGGACAACATCGACCGCACCCGCTCGCTGACCGACGTCGCGCGGTACACGAGCCTGGCGGGGCGGCTGCAGGTCCTCGCCTCCGAGCAGGACCCGGCGATGAGCGAGGCGTTCGACCGGGAGGAGTACGAGCAGGTCGTCGCGGTGCTCACCCGCTTCTACAACATCGTCATCACGGACTCGGGGACCGGGCTCGTGCATTCGGCGATGGAGGGCACGCTCGCGCTGGCGGACAGCCTCGTGGTGGTCGGGGCCCCGACGGTCGACGGGGCGAGCCGGGCCAGCAAGACCCTGGACTGGCTGATCGCGCACGGCTACCCGGAGCGGGTCGCGGACGCCGTCGTCGTCCTGAGCTGCGACCGGACCAGCGCCGAGGTCGACGGCGCCCGCGTCCGCGAGCACTTCGCGTCCCGCTGTCGCGCGGTGGTGGAGATCCCGCACGACCCCCACCTGGCCACGGGCGGCCGCATCGAGCTGGACCGGCTCCGGCCGGCCACCAGGGACGCGTTCGGCGAGCTCGCGGCCCATCTCGCGGACGGCTTCGGGCGCGTCCGGTGGGAGTCGGCCTGAACGGTCCTGCTCGAACTGCCTGATCGGCCCTGCCCGACTGCCCGATCGGCCCTGCCCGCACTGCCCGGACGGCCCGGCCGAACTGCATCGCCCCGGTCCGCGGCGGAGGACTATCCTGGACGGCGCCATGAGCAACAAGCCGCGTCCCGACGCCCCGTCCACCTCCTCCACCCGCGCCGCCGCCCGGGTCCGGCCCGAGCGGCAGGACACCAACCCGTGGGCCTTCAGCACCCGTGAGCTGGGCCGCCGCCCCGGGGCGATGCGTCCGGTCACCCGCTCCGTCCCCGCCCCCGAGGGCGAGGAGGCGATCGGGCTCGTCGACGTGTTCGTCGTCCCGGCGGGTTCGGCGATCGCGCTGGACCTGCGCCTCGAATCCGTGAGCGAGGGCGTCTACGTCTCCGGGACGGCGACGGCGCGGCTCGAGGGCGAGTGCTCGCGCTGCCTGGACCCGCTGAGCGAGGACGTGGTGGTGCGGGTCGACGAGCTGTTCGCCTACCCGGACAGCATCACCGAGGAGACGACGGACCCGGACGAGATCCCGCGCCTGGTCGACGACTACCTGAACCTCGAGCAGACCGTCCGGGACGCCGTGGTCATCGATCTCCCGCTGGCCCCGCTGTGCCGCGAGGACTGCCCCGGACTCTGCCAGGAGTGCGGTGGACGGCGGGCCGATCTCGGGCCGGACCACGGGCATGAGACACTGGATCCTCGGTGGGCCGCTCTTCGTGAGCGCCTACCCTCCGACTAGCCGGAACCCGGTTCTGGATCGTCGGAGCGCCCCGCCCGACCCGCACATGATGTCGTAAGACCTCTCAGCAACCGTAGGAGATCTGCCGTGGCCGTACCCAAGCGCCGGATGTCGCGGTCCAACACGCGCTCTCGCCGGGCGCAGTGGAAGGCCACCGCGCCGAACCTCGTCACCTGCTCGAACCGTGCCTGCCGCGAGATGAAGATCCCGCACATGGCCTGCCCCGTCTGCGGAACGTACGACGGCCGCCAGGTCACCAGCCCGGCCTGATCGCCCAGGCAGCCGGGTGGGGGACAAGACCTTCACAGGGCCCCGCGAAGATCGCGGGCCCCTGCTCGAGGCGCTCGGCGTCGACTTCGACGCCGAGCTCCTCACCCTTGCCCTGACCCATCGCTCGTACGCCTACGAGCACGGCGGGCTGCCGACGAACGAGCGCCTGGAGTTCCTCGGGGACTCCGTTCTCGGCGTGGTCGTCACCGAACGCCTCTACCGGGACCACCCGGACCTCCCGGAGGGCCAGCTCGCGAAGCTGCGCGCCTCCGTCGTCAACATGCACGCCCTGGCGAGCGTCGCGGTGGTGATGTCCGAGTTCGGTCTCGGCGCCTACCTGTACCTCGGCCGTGGTGAGGAGCTCACCGGCGGCCGGGAGAAGGCGAGCATCCTCGCGGACGCCACCGAGGCCCTGATCGGCGCGGTGTACCTGCAGCACGGCCTGGAGACGGCCCGGTCGCTCGTGCACCGCCTCTTCGACGACCTGCTGCAGACCGCTCCGCTGCTCGGCGCCGGCCTGGACTGGAAGACGAGCCTGCAGGAGCTCACGGCCTCGCAGAGCCTCGGCGTGCCGGAGTACCGGATCGCCGAGGAGGGCCCGGACCACCTCAAGGTGTTCACCGCCACCGCCGTCGTCGGCGGGCGGGAGCTGGGCACCGGGGACGGGCGCACCAAGAAGGAAGCGGAGCAGAAGGCCGCGGCGCTCGCGTGGCGCACGTTGAGCGGCGAGACCTCCCCCAGCAGCCCCTGAGCGCGGGAGCCCGAGCCGTAGCGTGCCAGAACTCCCCGAGGTCGAGGTCGTCCGTCGTGGCCTGGCCGATCACGTCCTGGAGCGGCGTATCGCCGCCGTCACCGTCGCGCACCCGCGGGCCGTCCGCCGGCACGTCGCCGGGGCCGAGGACTTCACGTCCCGGTTGAAGGACCGCACGATCACCGCCGCCCGGCGCCGCGGCAAGTACCTGTGGCTGGAGCTGGACCCCGCCGGTCCCGGTGACGACTCCCTGCTGGCGCATCTCGGCATGAGCGGGCAGATGCTGGTCGCGGATCCGGGCCGGCCGGACGAGAAGCATCTCCGCGTGCGGATCTCCTTCGACGACGACGGGCCCGAACTGCGGTTCGTGGACCAGCGCACCTTCGGCGGGCTGTCGGTGCACCCGCTCACCGGGGGTGCCGGCGGAGACCTGCTGCCCGAACCGGTCGCGCACATCGCGCGGGACCCGATGGACCCCGTCTTCTCCCTCGACGACGCCGTCGCCGCGATGCGCGGGCGTCGCACCGAGGTGAAGCGGGCGCTGCTGGACCAGACCGTCGTCTCGGGGATCGGCAACATCTACGCGGACGAGGCGCTCTGGCGCGCCCGCCTGCACTGGGCCCGCCCCACGGAGAAGCTCACCCGCGCGCAGGGCCGTGCGGTCCTCGAGGCCGCGTCGGAGGTCATGGACGAGGCCCTGGAGCAGGGCGGGACGTCCTTCGACGCGCTGTATGTCAACGTGAACGGCGCGTCGGGCTACTTCGACCGCTCACTGAACGTCTACGGCCAGGCGGACCGGGCCTGCCGCCGTTGCGGCACCCCGATCGTCCGGGACCCGTTCATGAACCGCAGCTCCTTCTCCTGCCCCCGCTGCCAGCCCCGCCCCCGCCGCACCTGACGGCAGCGGGAGTCTCTACAGCCAGCCCCGGCGCTTGAACAGCCCGTAGAGCACCAGGGCGGTCAGGAGCATCAGGCCGAAGGCGAAGGGATAGCCGAAGCGCCAGTCCAGCTCCGGCATGTGCGTGAAGTTCATCCCGTAGATCCCGGCGACGAGGCTCGGGGCGAAGGCGATCGCCGCCCAGGACGAGACCTTCTTCATCTGCTCGTTCTGCACGTAGCCGGCCTCGGTCAGCCGGGTCATCTCCTCGTTCTGCCGCTGCGCCACGAGCGTCGAGTTCACGGTGAGGATGTTCGTCAGCAGGTCCCGGAAGTTCTCGGTGCGCTCGCGGACCCGCGTCGCGTGGTCCTGGACGTCGCGGAGCATGCGCCGCAGCTCCAGGTCCGGGGCCTGCCCCGTCTTGCCGAAACGGTCCCGCAGCTCGCTGAAGATGTCCGCCAGCGGCTCCACGGCCCGCTGGAAGTCGATCACCTCGCGGCTGAGCTGGTAGATGCGCCGGGAGACCTTCGGGTCCCCCTCGAAGACCTGGACCTCGATCTGGTCGATGTCGTCCTGCAGGCCCTCCAGGACGGGCCCGTAGTCGTCGACGACCCGGTCGAGGATCGCGTAGAGCACCGCCATCGGGCCGTGCGAGAGGAGGTCGGGATCGTCCTCGAGCCGCTTGCGGACGTCCGCGAGGTTCGGCTCCTCCGCGTGCCGGACGGTGACCACGAAGTCCGGCCCGAGGAACAGGTGCACCTCGCCGAGCTCGATCTCCTCCTCGGCGTCGACGTAGCGGGCGGGCCGCAGCACGACGAACTCGGTGTCCCCGTAGCGTTCGAGCTTCGGACGCTGGTGGGCGTGGACCGTGTCCTCGACGGCGAGGGCGTGCAGGCCGAACTCCGTCGCGACCTCGTCGACGTCCTCCGGGGTGGGGCGCAGCATCCCGATCCAGCAGAAGCTGTTCCCCGGCCCGCAGTCCCGCAGGGTCTCGACGGTCTGGTCCAGGGACTCGGGTTCGCGTGCGCGGTGCCCGTCGACGTACACGGCGTTGTCGACGACGGACACGGGCCCACCTCCACCGATCACCGGGCCGCGCGGAACCCGGCCTCTCCCGCGAGGGTAGCTCCGCGGTCCGGCACTCGTGGACCCGGAGCGGCGGCGCCCCACCGGTGGTGACCGACGCCTCGATCCGGTCCGGGCGCGAGGGTGGCAGGCTCGGCGCGACGACCGCAGGAGCCCCGTCGTCGACCCGCCCGTCCGCCCGATCCGGGAGATCCGAGCCATGTCCACGACGCTGCGCAGGCAGGCGGCGGTCGGCCTGCGCGTGCTGCTGCTCTTCACCGTGCTCTGCGGGATCGCGTTCCCGCTGCTCGCGCGGGGCGTGTCCCGGATCCCGGGGCTCTCGCACCGGGCCGGGGGTCCGGTCGTCGCCGGTGGGGGGTCCTCGCCGGTCGGCATGGTCCCCGTGGTCACGGACACCGTCGCGGACCCGTTCTTCCACGCCCGCCCCGCGGCCTCGTCCGTCGAGGTGGCCACGGCCTCCGCCGGTCCGGCCGCGCCGCACCGCACGGACCCGGTGGCCGAGCGGCGGACGGAGATCGCCGAGCGCGAGGGCGTCGATCCCGCGGTCGTGCCCGCCGACGCGGTGACGACCGCGCCCTCCGGCCTGGACCCGCACGTCAGCCTCGGTTACGCGAACCTGCAGGTCGCGCGCGTCGCGCGGGTGACCGGGCTCCCCGTGGCCGACGTCTGCAGGATGGTCGACGAGTCCACCAGCGGCCGCCTGCTCGGGGCCCTCGGTGAACGGGTGGTCAACACCACCACGCTCAACCTGGCCGTGTCCGCGGCCCGGTCACCGTGATCCGCCGAGAGTGCTAGAACTCTCCCAGTCACCCACAGGGGGTTCGGTGTTTCGCGTGTACCTGGGCATGGCCCCGGGGGTCGGGAAGACCTTCGCGATGCTGGGCGAGGCCGGGCGCCGCCGCGAGCGGGGCACGGACGTCGTCGTCGGGATCGTCGAGACCCACGGCCGGGCACGGACGGCCGCGCTGCTCGACGGCCTCGAGGTGGTGCCGCGGCGGCGGGTGGAGCACGGCGGCGGCCTCCTCGAGGAGCTCGACGTCGACGCCGTCCTCGCCCGGCGGCCCGAGATCGTCCTCGTCGACGAACTGGCGCACACCAACGCCCCCGGCTCCCGGAACGCGAAGCGCTGGCAGGACGTCCGCGAGCTGCTCGACGCCGGTATCGACGTGCTGTCCACGGTCGACGTGCAGCACCTGGAGTCCCTCCACGACGTCGTCGAGCGGATCACCGGGACGACGCAGCCCGAGACGGTGCCGGACGAGGTCGTGCGCCGGGCGGACCAGGTCGAGCTGGTGGACATCACCCCCGAGGCGCTGCTCCGGCGGATGGCGCACGGCAACGTCTTTCCCCCGGACCGGATCGACGCCGCGCTCGCGAACTGGTTCCGGCCGGGCAACCTGATCGCCCTGCGCGAGCTGGCGCTGCTCTGGGTCGCGGACGAGGTGGACGTCGCGCTGCGCCGCTACCGGTCCGACCATCGGATCACCGAGGTGTGGGAGACCCGCGAACGGGTCGTCGTCGCGCTGACCGGCGGTGCGGAGAGCGAGACGGTCCTCCGCCGCGCCGCCCGGATCGCCACCCGCGCCGGCCAGGCCGATCTGCTCGCCGTGCACGTGCTCCGCGGGGACGGGCTCGCCGCGGCCATGCCCACGGCGGTCACGCGGCTGCGGCAGCTCGCCGAGGACGTCGGCGCGACGTTCCAGACGGTCGTCGGGGACGCGGGCGGTGCCGGGGTGACGGCGGCGCTGCTGGACTTCGCCCGCGGGGTGAACGCCACCCAGCTCGTGCTCGGCACCTCGCGGCGCTCCCGGGTCGCCCGGCTGTTCGACCAGGGCATCGGGGCGCGGACCGTGCAGGGGTCCGGCCGGATCGACGTCCACCTGGTCACCCACGACGAGGCGGGCCGCGGCGCCCGGCTGCCGTCGCTGCACCGCAGCCTGCCGCGGCTCCGCCGGATCCTGAGCTGGGTCCTCGCCCTCGTCGCGCCCGCGGCGGCGGCCGGGATCGGCGTCGCGTTCCGCGGGTCGTTCGGGCTCTCCACGGACGTCGTGCTGTTCTTCCTGGCCACGGTGGGGGTCGCGCTGGCCGGCGGGGTGGCGCCGGCGGTGCTCGCGGCGCTGCTCGGCGGGCTGCTGCTGAACTACCTCTTCACCGCGCCGCTGTACTCGTTCGCGATCTCGGCGGGGGAGAACCTGGTCGCGGTCGCGGCGATGGTGCTGGTCGCTGTGCTGGTGGCGCTGGTGGTGGACCGGGCGGAGCGGCGGGCCACCCAGGCCGCCCGGGCGCGGACCGAGGCGGCGCTGCTGACGACGTTCGCCCGAACGGTGCTCACCGACGGTGACCCGCTGCCGCGGCTGCTGGAACGCGTGCGGGTGGCGTTCGGGCTCACCTCCACGACGGTGCTGGAGCGGGTCGACGGCCGGCGGGTCGCGGTGGCCTCGGCGGGCCCGGTGGCCTGTGGCCGGCCGGAGGACGCGGACGTCGACGTCGAGATGGAGGAGGGCGTGCACCTCGTCGGCGCCGGGCGAGCGCTCGAGGCCTCGGACCGCGGCCTGCTGGAGACGGTCGCCGGGCAGGCGCTGCTCGCCCTGCGCAGCGAGCGGTCACGCCGCGAGGCCGAGGCGGCGCGGCGCCGCGCGGAGGTCACCGAGACGCGCAGCGGGCTGCTCTCCGCCGTCGGACATGATCTGCGCAGCCCGCTGACCTCGATCAAGGCCGCCGCGAGCAGTCTGCGGGACCCGCAGCTGCGGCTCTCACCGGATGATCGCACCGAGCTGCTGGCCACGGTCGAGGAGTCCGCGGACCGGCTCACCGGGCTCGTGGACAACCTGCTGGACTCCTCCCGGCTCGCCGCGGGCGCGGTCACGCCGTTGCTGCAGACGGTCGGCCTGGACGAGGTCGCGGCCCGCGCGCTCGTCGCGCTCGACGGCGCGACGCGGGTGCGGGTGGAGGTCCCGGAGGACCTCGCCCCGGTGGTCGCGGACGTGGGGCTGCTGGAGCGGGTGATCGCGAACCTGGTCGACAACTCGCTGAGACACGGTGGCGGCGCCCCGGTGCTCCGGGGGAGCGCGCACGCGGACCGGGTCGAGCTGCGCGTCGTGGACACCGGGCCGGGCGTCCCGGCCGCGGAGCGGGACGGCCTGTTCACCCCGTTCCAGCGGCTCGGGGACCGGGACGCCACGACCGGGATCGGCCTCGGACTCTCGGTGGCCCGCGGGTTCACCGAGCTCATGGGCGGCACGCTGGACGCGGAGGACACCCCGGGCGGCGGGCTGACCGTGGTCGTGTCGCTGCCGGTCGCCGGGCGCGTGGCACCGCCGGAACCGGGTCCGGGCGACGTCCGGTCCGGTCCGGCGCGGCCGGGGGCCCACCGGTGAGCGGCGCGGCCGGGCACCGGATCCTCGTCGTCGACGACGACCCGCAGATCCTGCGCGCCCTGCGGATCAATCTGACCGCCCACGGCTACGACGTGCTCGTCGCCGCGGACGGGACGACCGCGCTGCAACGGGCCGCGGACGGGCAGCCCGACGCGGTCGTCCTGGATCTCGGCCTGCCGGACATCGACGGCTTCGAGGTCATCGACGGCCTGCGCGGCTGGACGACGGTGCCGATCATCGTGCTCACCGCGCGCAGCAACGGGCCGGACACCGTCCGGGCGCTGGACGCGGGCGCGGACGACTACGTCACCAAGCCCTTCGGCATGGCCGAGCTGCTCGCCCGGCTCCGCGCCGCCGTCCGCCGGGCCGCGGCCGCCACGGTGGACGGCGAACCCGTCGTCGACGCCCGGGACTTCCGCGTCGATCTCGCGGCCAAGCGGGTGGTCCTCGCCTCGGGTGAGGTGGTGCACCTGACGCCGACGGAGTGGGGAGTCCTGGAGCTGCTCGTGCGGAACCGGGGCAGGCTCGTCGGGCAGAAGCAGCTGCTCCACGAGGTGTGGGGGCCCGCCTACAGCACGGAGAGCCACTACCTGCGGGTCTATCTCGCGCAGCTGCGGCGCAAGCTCGAGCCCGAGCCGGCCCGGCCGCGGCACCTGATCACCGAGGCCGGGATGGGTTACCGGTTCGAGGTCTGAGCGCCTACCGGGTCGCCCGTTCGACCAGTTCCAGCAGATGGACGTAGGGGCGGCCCGTGGCCCGTGTCATGCCCAGCTCGCAGGTGCGGTTGCAGGACGCGTGCGCGTCGAAGGTCCCCGCGGCCAGTTCCGCGGCCTGCGGCGCGGTCGCGGCGGCGGTCAGCTCGGGGTGCAGGAGGCCGCGGTCCCCGGCGAAACCGCAGCAGCTCCAGGTGGCCGGGACCGTGACGGAGTCCGCGACGGCCGAGGCGACCTCGCGCAGGGTGTCCGCCATCCCCATCCGGGTCGCCGAACAGGTCGGGTGCAGGGCGAGGTCCCCGACGGGGGCGGACACGGTGAGCCGGGGAAGGAGGTGGCGCGCGGTGAACTCGACGGCGTCCAGCACGGTCAGGCCGCGGTACCCCGCAGGCCCCTTCTCGATCATGATCCGGAGGCCCTCGGTGCAGGAGGACGCGTCCCCGATCACCGGCAGCTCGCCGCCGCGGGTGGCCGCCCACAGCGCGGGCAGCACCCGGGCGCTCATCTCCGCGTAGCCGCGGGTCATGCCCTTGGACTTCCAGGGCGTGCCGCAGCAGAGCGACGGCAGGCCCGCGGGCCGGGCGAGGACGACCCCGGCCCGGGCGCAGAGGGCCTCGAACGCGGCCGCGGCGCCGGGACCCTCGGCCCCGAACATCGTCCCGGTGCACGAGGCGAAGAGGACGGCGGTCGCGGCCGGGGATCCCCCGGAGGCCCGCGGCCGGCCGCCGCCGGGCAGCTCCGCGGACCAGAGCGGCAGGCTGTCCGGGTCGATCACCCTGCGCCCGAGCGCGTTCGCCCCGGTGACGAGCGGTGCCGGCAGGGCTGCGGCGACGTCCAGCGCCGCGGCCGCCGCACGGGTCGTCCCGGCCCAGTGTCTCGCCGCCGTCGCCCAGCCCGCCGAGGCGACCCGGCCGGCCTGCTCGGCGCGCAGCCTCGTCACCAGGTCCCCGGTGTTGATCAGGACCGGGCACGCGGTCTGGCACATCCCGTCCACCGCGCAGGTGTCCACGCCGTCGTAGTCGTACTCGCGTTCCAGCTGTCCCAGCAGGTCGGTGTCCCCGGCGAGGCGGGCCCGTTCGATCTCGCGGCGCAGCACGATCCGCTGCCGCGGCGTCGTCGTCAGGTCCCGGCTCGGGCAGACCGGCTCGCAGAACCCGCACTCGACGCAGCGGTCCACCTCCTCCTCGACGCTCGGCGAGGACTTGAGGTGCTGCACGTGGGCCTGCGGGTCGTCGCTGATCACCACCCCGGGATTGAGCAGCCCGCGCGGGTCGCACAGCCGCTTGATCTCGCGCATCACCTCGTACAGCTCGTCGCCGTACTGGCGGCGGACGAACGGCGCCATCATCCGGCCCGTCCCGTGCTCCGCCTTGAGCGAGCCGCCGTGGTGCAGGACCAGCTCCACCATGTCCTCGGTGAAGCGCGCGAAGCGGTCCAGCGGGGCGCCGCCGCCGAGCCGCTCGGTGAGCATGAAGTGGATGTTGCCGTCCTTGGCGTGGCCGAAGATCACGCCGTCGTCGTAGCCGTGCCGGGCGAACAGCCCGGTGAGCCGCTCGCAGGTCGGCAGCAGCTCGGGGACGGGGACGACGACGTCCTCCAGCAGCGCGGTCGTCCCGGAGGGGCGGGCCTCGGCGACCATCGCGTAGAGGCCCTTGCGGATGTGCCAGAGCGCGGCGCGGGCGTGCGGGTCCGCGGCGAGGGTGCGCGGGCCGCTGACCGGGAGCGTCGCGAGCACCCCGGCCGCCTCGCGGGCCAGGTCGTCGGCGGTGGCCGGGTCGTCCGCCTGGTACTCGACGAGCAGCGCGGCCTGCCGGTCGACGGTGAGGCCGCGCAGCAGGGCGTCCGCCTGCGGGTCCGCCTGGCCCACCCGCAGCGACGTCGCGTCGAGCAGCTCGATCGTGGCGGGCGCGGTGCCGACCAGGGCGGGGAGCGCGCCGGTGGCGGCCGCGAGGTCGTCGAAGACGAGGAGGCCGGTGCGGGCGTGGGTGAGCAGCGGGACGGTCCGCATGACGATCGACGCGATGAAGGCGAGCGTGCCCTCGCTGCCCACGACGAGATGGGCGAGGATGTCGACGGGCCGGGTGTGGTCGAGCAGCGAGTTGAGCCCGTAGCCCATCGTGTTCTTCATCGAGAACTGCTGTTCGACGTGTTCCCGCAGGTCCGCACGGCTGCGGACCCGGTCCCGGAGCGCCGCCAGCCCGGCGTGCAGCGCGGGTTCGAGGGCATGCAGCCGCTCGTCGGCGTCCGGTGCGGCGGTGTCGAGCACCGTCCCGGAGGGCAGGACGAGCACGAGCGAGTCCAGCGTGGCGTAGCTGTTGGCCGCGGTGCCGCACGCCATGCCGCTGGAGTTGTTGGCCACGACCCCGCCGAGGGTGCAGGCGACCTCGCTGGCCGGGTCCGGGCCGAGCTTGCGGCCGAAGCGGACCAGCCGGGCGTTGACCTGGCGGATCGTCGCGCCCGGCCCGACCCGGACGCGCGCCCCGTCGTCGAGGACCTCGATGCCGCGGAAGTGCCGGCGGGTGTCCACCAGGATCCCGTCCGTCCCGGCCTGGCCGGAGAGGCTGGTGCCGCCGGAGCGGAAGGTCAGCGGGACGCCGGCCGCGGCGGAGGCGCGGAAGAGCCGTCCGACCTCCGCGGCGTCCGCGGCGCTGACGACGGCGCGCGGGGTCAGCGCGAAGTGCGACGCGTCGTGGGCGTGGGCCAGCCGGTCGGTCGCGCGGGTGCGGACGCCCGCCGGGTCGACGACGGCCTCCCGCAACGCGGCCATCAGCTCGATCCCCGGGATGCCGGGTCCGGTCACGGACACGTCGGCCTGGGTCGCCATCGCACGTCCTCGCGCTCGTCGGTGGGGGAACCTCGTCGGTGGGGGACCTCGTCGGTCGGGAACAGTGTCAAGTTGTAAGACAATGACTCCTGCCTGTCAACGAGACCGCCGGGTAGTCTCCCGGGAGATCCGGATCAGGGGGAGGGCGATGAAGGGTCTGCGGACCGTCTCGGTCGTCGACGCGCTCGTGTCGTCGCTGCGGGACCGGGTGCTGAACGGCGAGATCCCCGCCGGCGCGGGTGTCACCGAGACCGACGTCGCCACCGCCTACGAGGTCTCCCGCCCCACCGCGCGGATCGCGATCACCGCCCTCGTGCAGGACGGCCTGCTGCGCCGCGAGGCGCACCGCCCCGCCCGGGTGCCGGAGCTGACCCGCGCGGACGTGGAGGACCTGTTCCTGGCCCGGGTGCCACTGGAGCTGGAGGTCGTCCGGTCCCTGGCCGAGGACGGGGAGGTCCCCGTCGCGGCGAAGCGCGCGATCGACGACCTCGCGGCGGTCGGGCCGGACACGCCGCACAGCGTGTTCGTCGAAGCGGACCTCCGGTTTCACCGCGAGCTCGTCGTGGCCCTCGGCAGCCCTCGGCTCACCCGGCTCTACCAGGTGATCGCGGGGGAGATCCACCTGTCGATGGTGCAGTCGCGGCTGGCGCTGGGCCGGGACCGGATCGTCGCCGAGCACGCCGCGATCTTCGACGCGCTGACGCGCCCGTCCGCGGACCTCGCCGTCGACCTCATGCGTGCCCACCTGCAGGGCGCCCGGGCCGCGATGGCCGAACGCCTCGACGACGTGCGGCGCAGCGGCTGAGCGGTCAGCGCCCGAAGTCCTGCGTCCAGTAGCGCGCGGTGCCGGCGAGGCCGACGCCGATCGTCGCGAGCGAGCAGTCCTCGATGTTCCGCCGGTGCCCGGGGGACGCCAGCCACGCCTCGACGACGGCCGCCGCGTCCGGCTGTCCCTGTGCGATGTTCTCCGCGCCGGGGTCCGGGTGGCCGGCGGCCCGGATCCGGTCCGCGAAGGTACGGCCGTCCAGGCTGTCGTGGGCGAAGTAGCCCGCCGCCGCCATGTCCTCGCTGTGCGCCTGTGCGGCGGCGGCGATCCGGGGGTCGGCGCGGAGCGGTGCGCAGCCGGCCCTCGTGCGGGGCGCGGTGCCGGTCGTGGTGGGGGACGCGGCGGCGGTGGCCGGTGCCGCGGGCGGGACCGGTGTCGACGGGCCCGGAGCCGGTGCGCCCGTGGGGACGGGGCCCGGGAGTGCCCCCGCCCCGAGCGGGACGGCCTGCGCGGTGCCCCGGATCTCGGCCCCGGTCCGAGTGATCCCCCAGCCCTCCGGCAGGACCCCCGTGCCGGCGCCGAGCGTCACCACGGCGGCGAGACCCGCGCCCACGACGAGGCCGGGGAGGAACCCGGAACCTCGTCGGGGGATCACGGGCCGGTAACGTAGCAGCGCGATGAGTACCAACGAGCCTTCCTCCGTTCGGCTCACGGCGTGGGTCGACGGCACCGTGCAGGGTGTCGGTTTCCGCTGGTGGACGCGCTCCCGCGCGCTCGAGCTCGGTCTCGTGGGCGAGGCGCGCAACCTGCCCGACGGCCGGGTCGCCGTCGTCGCGGAGGGCCCACGCCCGCAGTGCGAGAAGCTCCTGGCCCTGCTCCGCGGCAGTGACACCCCGGGAACCGTCCGCTCCGTCGTGGACCAGTGGACGACGGCCGGGAACACGTTCCGGACGTTCGCGGAAGCCTGAAGGCTCCGATCGCGTTGTGGCTCCATGACGCGATATTCGTGGGCGCTGGGTCGCGTCGTGGAGCCATGACGCGGTTCGTGGGCTGTCGGTCGGTAGGCTGCCCGGACCCCCCGGCCACACCCTTGAAAGAGTGCCCGTGCACCTGAAGAGCCTGACGTTGAAGGGCTTCAAGTCCTTCGCCTCGGCCACGACGCTGCGCCTGGAGCCGGGGATCACCTGCGTGGTCGGCCCGAACGGCTCCGGCAAGTCCAACGTCGTGGACGCGATCAGCTGGGTGCTCGGCGAGCAGGGCGCGAAGGCGCTGCGCGGCGGCAAGATGGAGGACGTGATCTTCGCCGGCACCTCCGGCCGGGCGCCCCTGGGCCGCGCCGAGGTCACGCTGACCATCGACAACTCCGACGGCGCCCTCCCGATCGACTACTCCGAGGTCTCGATCACCCGCCGGATGTTCCGCGACGGCGCCGGCGAGTACGAGATCAACGGCAGCTCCTGCCGCCTGCTCGACGTCCAGGAGCTGCTCAGCGACTCCGGCATCGGCCGGGAGATGCACGTCATCGTCGGGCAGGGGCGCCTCGACGGGGTGCTGCAGTCCAAGCCCGAGGACCGCCGCTCCTACATCGAGGAGGCCGCGGGGGTCCTCAAGCACCGCAAGCGCAAGGAGAAGGCGCTCCGCAAGCTCGACGCGATGCAGGCGAACCTGACCCGGCTCACGGACCTCACCGCGGAGCTGCGTCGCCAGCTCAAGCCGCTCGGCAGGCAGGCGGAGATCGCCCGCAGGGCCCAACAGGTGCAGTCCGAGCTGCGGGACGCGCGGATCCGGCTCGCGGCGGACGACGTGGTCACGCTGCGCGACTCGCTCGCCCGCGAGGAGGCGGACGAGCAGCACGCCCGGGCCCGCCGCGCCGAGGTCGCCGAGCAGCTGGACACCGCCCGCGAGCAGCAGGCCGGCCTGGAGGAGGCGCTCGCCGCGGACGCGCCACGGCTACAGGCGGCGCAGGACACCTGGTACAGGCTCTCCGCGCTGGCCGAGCGGTTGCGCGGCACGGTCCGGCTGGCCGAGGAGCGCGTGCGGCACCTCGCCGGGGACGGCGCGGAACGCGAGCGGGGCCGGGACCCGGACGAGCTGGACGAGGAGGCCGAGCTCGTCGCCGAGCAGGAGGCCGAGCTGACCGAGGGGGTCCTCGAGGCCCGGCAGCGGCTCGCGGAGGTCCTGGAGGAACGCGCCGAGCAGGAACGCACGCTGCAGGCCGCCGAACGCGCGCATCTCGCGGCGGTCCGGGCGATCGCGGACCGCAAGGCCGGCCTCGCCACCCTCGCAGGCAAGGCCGAGGCGCTGCGGAGCGGTGCGGCGGCGACGGCGGAGGAGATCGACCGGCTCTCCGAAGCCCTCGGCGAGGCCGAGGCCCGGACGACCGCGGCCCGCGCGGAGCTGGAGACCGCGCGGTCCGAGCCCGGCGGCGCGGACGAGTCCGAGGGCCTGGACGAGCGCGTCGAGACCGCCGCGGAGGCGCACGAGAGCGCCCGCGCCCGCGTCGCGGAGCTGGTCGCGCGGGAGCGGGAGCTGGAGCAGCAGCGCGCGCACTGGCGGGCCCGGGTGGACGCGCTGTCGGTCGGCCTCGCGCGCAAGGACGGCTCCGGTGCGCTGCTCGCGGGAGAGCACGACGGCGTCCTGGGCGCGGTGTCCGGGCTGCTGACGGTCGAGCCCGACGCGCGCACGGCCGTCGCCGCGGTCCTGGGCGAGCTGGCCGGGGGCGTGGCGGTGGCGTCGGCGTCGGCGGCCGTGGACACCCTGCGCACGCTGCGCCGCACGGACTCCGGGACGGCGTCGCTGCTGGTCGGGACCCCGTCCGCCGACTCTCCCGCGATCAAGGGCGGATCGGGGCCGGTGGATCTTCCGGACCCCCCGGCCGGCCTCGATCGCGGGGCGCCGCCCGCGGGGACGTGGGCCCGGGCCGCGGTGAAGGCGCCGTCCGGGCTCGGGGCCGCCGTCGCCGCGGTGCTCGACGGGGTCGTGATCGTCGACGACCTGGACGCGGCCCGGACCGTCGTCGAGGCCGATCCCGCGCTGATCGCCGTCACCCGCGAGGGCGATGTGCTGGCCGCCGGCCGGGCGCGCGGCGGATCCGGCGGTGGATCGAGCGCCCTGGACGTCCAGGCGGCCGTGGACGAGGCGCTGGCGGCCCGCGAGAGGAACGAGCAGGAGCTGGCCCGGCTCCGTCCCGCGCTGGAGGGCGCCCGCGCCGAGGAGGCCGGCCGGGCCGGGGACGTGGAGGCGGCGACGGCCGAGCGTCGCGCCGCCGAGTCCCGACGCACGGCCGCGTCCGCGCAGCTCGGGCGGCTGGAACAGGTCGTCCGGTCCGCGGAGGCCGAGGCCGTCCGGCTCCGGGAGCGCCGGGACGCCGTCGAGGCCCGGAGGTCGGACTCGTTGCTCGCCCTGGAGGCCGCCGAGCGGCAGCTCTCCGTGGCCGAGGGCGAGCCGCTGGAGGACGAGCCGGACACCGAGGTGCGGGACGCGGCGGCGGACAGGCTGGCCGAGGCGCGCTCGGAGGAGGTCGAGTGCCGCCTCGCGCTGCGCACCGCCGAGGAGCGGGCGCGGGCGATCGCCGGGCGTGCGGACTCGCTGCGCCGCCAGGCCGCGTCGGAACGCCAGGCCAGGGCCCGGGCCGAGGCCGCCCGTGCGGAACGGGAGCGGGGTGCGGCGGTGGCCGCGCTCGTCGTCCGGGCCGGCGGGACGGCGATCGAACGGATCGAGGTCTCGCTGGCGTCCGCGGCGGCCGAACGGGACGAGGTGTCGGCGGCCCGGGCGGAACGCGAGACCGCGCTGGGCGAGGCCCGGTCGTCGGCCGGACGGTTGTCCGCGCTGCTGGACAAGCTGGTCGACACCGTGCACCGGGACGAGGTCGCCCGCGCGGAGTCCCGGCTGCGGCTCGAGCAGCTCGGCGAGAAGGTCCTCTCCGACCACGGGCTCGGGATCGACGACCTCGTGGCCGAGTACGGGCCGTCGGTCCCGGTGCCGCCCCCGGCGAACGAGGTCGCGGAGTACGAGGCGGCCAAGGAGCGGGGGGAGGACGTCGTCCCCCCGATGTCCGTGCCGTACGACCGCGAGACCCAGCAGCGCCGGGCGAAGCGCGCCGAGAAGGACATCGCGCTGCTCGGAAAGGTCAACCCGCTCGCGCTGGAGGAGTTCGCGGCCCTGGAGGAGCGCTACACGTTCCTCTCCACCCAGCTCGAGGACCTCAAGAACACCCGGCGGGACCTGCTGACCGTCGTCCGGGAGGTGGACGACAAGATCCTCGAGGTCTTCACCGCCGCCTACTTCGACGTGGCGCGGGAGTTCGAGACGGTGTTCTCCACGCTGTTCCCGGGCGGCGAGGGCCGGCTCGTCCTGACGGACCCGGACGACATGCTCACCACCGGCATCGAGGTGGAGGCGCGACCGCCCGGCAAGAAGGTCAAGCGGCTGTCCCTGCTCTCCGGCGGGGAGCGCTCGCTGACCGCGATGGCGCTGCTGGTCGCGATCTTCCGGGCCCGCCCTTCGCCCTTCTACATCCTCGACGAGATCGAGGCGGCGCTGGACGACGTCAACCTGCGGCGGCTGATCAGCCTGATGGAGGAGCTGCGGGCGACCAGCCAGCTCATCGTCATCACGCACCAGAAGCCGACGATGGAGGTCGCGGACGCCCTCTACGGCGTCTCGATGCGGGGGGACGGGATCACCACGGTCATCTCCCAGCGCCTCCGTGCGGCGTCGTAGCGGCCGCCCCACCCGTGTGCTCCGCGCACACCGGCGCACCCCCGTGCGAGCTGCGCGACCGCGGTCAGGCCATGATCGAACGGCGTCGACGTCCCTGTCCCGGCCGGGAGCGGTGACCTCCGGTGTGCCGTGGGCACATGCGGGCCGGGACACCGGGACCTGCTGTGACAGGCTTGCCGTGTGACGACGCAGACCCTGTGGATCGTCGTGGCTGTGGTCGCGGCGGTCCTGTTGATCGCTCTTGTCCTGGGGCTGGTGATCGGCCGGCGACGGCGGATCAGCCTGCGCGAGCAGGACTCCCTGACGACGCAGACCGGCACGGAGGTGAAGGCCCCGCCGAAGGGCGGGACCTACAAGGCGAGCGGTGGCTTCGCGTTCTCCTCGGGCACCCTGGCGCCGCCCGTGCCGGAGGCGCCGGTGCAGCCGGCCGGGCCTTCCGCCCCCGAACCCCCCACTCCCGAACCGCCCGCCCCCGAACCGCCCGCTCCCGACACCACCGGCACGGCGGACGAGGTGCGCACGCCCCCGGAGGGCATGCCCGCCGCGGGCACGGCCACGGAGGCGCGGACCCCGCCCGGGGGCATCCCGACGGTGGACCAGGCCCCGACGGCGCCGGTCCGGCCGGTCCCGACCCCGGCCGCGCCCGTCGAGGCTCCGGCGGGCACGGCCCCGACGACCGACACGGCCCCGACCGACACGGCCCCGACCGACACGGCCCCGACCGACACGGCCCCGGCGGACACGGCCCCGGCAGACACGGCCCCGACCGACACGGCCCGGGCGACGGCTGCCCCCACGACGGAGGCCGCCCCGGCCATCGCCGAGCCGAGTGCACCCACCCCCACCCCTGCCCCCGCCCCGCCCGCCGCGGAGGCCCCCGCCGCCGCGCCGGTCGCCCCCGCCGAGGAGATCGCCCCCACCGAGGGCAGGCTCGAGAGGCTCCGCGGCCGCCTCGCCCGCTCGCGCTCCGGGTTCGGGCAGAGCCTGCTCGGCCTGCTCGGCGCCGGTGAGCTCGACGAGGAGTCCTGGGAGGACGTCGAGGCGACGCTGCTGCAGGCGGACCTCGGCCCCGAGATGACCTCCGAGCTGGTGGCGAGCCTGCGTTCCGAGCTGGCCACCCGCGGGGTGCGCACCCCGGAGCAGGCCCGCCAGGTCCTGCGGGACGTCCTGGGGGCGGCGCTGGGCCCGGACGTCGACCGGTCCGTGGCGGCCCTCCCGCACGACGGCCGCCCGGCCGTCCTGCTGGTCGTCGGCGTCAACGGCACGGGCAAGACCACCACCACGGGCAAGCTCGCGCGCGTACTGGTCGCGAACGGCCGGCACGTCGTCCTGGGGGCGGCGGACACGTTCCGCGCCGCCGCGGCGGAGCAGTTGCAGACCTGGGGCGAGCGCGCCGGGGCAGCGGTCGTGCGCGGCGCCGAGGGGGCCGATCCGGCCGCGGTCGCGTTCGACGCCGTCAAGCGGGGCACGGCGGACGGCGCGGACGCCGTCCTGCTGGACACCGCCGGCCGGCTGCACACCAAGACCGGCCTGATGGACGAGCTCGGCAAGGTCAAGCGCGTCGTGGAGAAGCAGGCCGAGGTCGACGAGGTGCTGCTCGTGCTCGACGCGACCACCGGCCAGAACGGGCTGGTGCAGGCCCGGGTCTTCGGCGAGGTGGTCAAGGTCACCGGCATCGTCCTGACGAAGCTCGACGGGACCGCCAAGGGCGGCATCGTCTTCCGCGTGCAGCGCGAGCTCGGCGTGCCGGTGAAGCTCGTCGGCCTCGGCGAGGGACCGGACGACCTGGCCCCGTTCGAGCCCGGCGCGTTCGTGGACGCCCTCCTCACCTGATCCGGACCCGCGACGACGGGCCCGGAGCGGTGCGACGACCGTCACAGTGGACGGTCATCGAATCGTGATGCACGGACGACACTGAGTGACATCGCGGTCACCCTCGAGGTTCGTCGGGTTCCGTAATCCCGATGTAACCCGCCAGGGCGGCAGGTTCACTGGTCGGAAACATCGAGCGTCCCTCCCGGAAACATCCCGCTCCCAATATTCCGGGCACCTGCCGCTCGGCGAGCGGCGAAAACGGGAGGGAGTTCCGTGGAAGGCTTGGATACCGGCGATACCGCGTGGATGCTCGCCAGCACTGCGCTGGTGCTGCTCATGACACCTGGTCTGGCACTGTTCTACGGCGGCATGGTCCGCAGCAAGAGCGTGCTGAACATGATGATGATGAGCCTGAGTGCGATGGGGCTCATCGGTGTCCTCTGGGCGCTCTACGGCTACTCGATCGCCTTCGGCAACGACGTGGGCGGCGGCCTCCTGGGCAACCCGGCGGAGGCCTTCGGCCTCAAGGGCCTCTTCGTCGGCAGCTACACCGGCGACGCGATCTCCTACCCGCTCTCCGGAACGATCCCCGCTCTCGTGTTCGTGGGCTTCCAGGCCACGTTCGCGATCATCACCGTCGCCCTCATCTCGGGTGCCGTCGCGGACCGGATGAAGTTCGGTGCGTGGCTGACCTTCGCCGGCATCTGGGCGACCATCGTCTACTTCCCGGTCGCGCACTGGGTGTTCGCGTTCTCGAGCGACGCGACGGGCGTCGTCGGCGGCTGGATCGCCAACGACCTCAAGGCGATCGACTTCGCGGGTGGTACCGCGGTCCACATCAACGCCGGTGTCGCCGCGCTCGCCCTGGCGATCGTCCTCGGCAAGCGCCGCGGCTGGCCGCGTGAGCCCATGCGCCCGCACAACCTGACGCT
>JAOZVV010000157.1 GCA_025869365.1 Pseudonocardia sp. | reverse complement strand
GGCGGTCGCGCTCACGATCGGTCGGGTACGGCACCGGACACCTCCACGTCGAAGAACGGCCTGATCGTACTGGCCGGTAGCGGCGCACACCCCCGACGAACGGGCGTCGTCACACCTGTCTGGGTGGAAAAGTACGCGATCTGCGCAGCAAAGTACGCGCTCGATCGATCCAGGGGGCCGAACCGGGCCGAACGGAGAGGATCGGGGGACACTTCCCGGATGGGGATTCCCTCCGGCATCGTCGAGCTACTGGGCTCGCTGCTCGCCATCGGCCTGGTGATCGCGTTGCTGCGCTGGACCTTCGGCACGAACAAGACCCACCCGTCCCCGCCGAGCGACGACCCCGACGACCCGATGGGCGTCGGCCTGCTGGAGCAGGTCTCGGAGGCCCCGACGGAGTCCGCCGCGCAGGTCCTGCTCGGCCGGCTGCGCGCGGCGGGGATCCGGGCGACGATCGCGAGACCCACGGAGGACGCGCCCGGCTACCGCGTCCTCGTCTTCCCGCAGGACGCGGTCACCGCCCGCCTCGTCCTGCGCTGACGGACACCCCCCTGGCGGCGTCGTGGAGCCACAACGCGTCATCAGGGCCCGTCCGACCGCGTCGTGGAGCCACAACGCGGTCAGACCTTGTGGTACTTCGCGTCCAGGAAGCAGAAGATGCCGTAGGCCGCGATACCGACGCCGACCGCGATCAGCAGGAACACCCCGAACGGCTGGTCCCGCAGCGTCTTCAGTGCGGAGTCCAGCCCGTTGGCCTGCTGCGGGTCGAACGTGATCGCCGCGGTGCCGATCAGGATCCCCAGCACGCCGATCGCGATGCCCTTGGCGATGTAGCCGACCTGCCCGGTCCGCTCGTTCACCTGTCGGGCATGGCGGTCCGCGCCCGCGAGGTCCTGGTCCTCGGTGAACTTCTTCTTCCAGCCCTGGTGGATCATCACGCCGCCGCCGATCACGACGCCCAGGCCGATGAGGGCGACGATGATCTGGCCGCCGGGCAGCCCGAGCAACCCCGCGGTCGCCTTGCCGCCTCCGCCGCCGGACGAACGGCCCTGCACCGCGGTGGTCGCGGTCGCCGCGGCCAGGACGGCGTACACGACGGCCTGGCCCGCGCACACCACCCGCTTGACCACGCGCTTCTTCTCGTCCTGGACGTAGGAGAAGCCCCAGAGCGCGGACGTCGCCCGCCAGAGCACCACACACACGAACCCGACGAACAGCACCCACAACAGGACGACGCCGAACGGCTCGGCCGCGATCGCCGTCAGGGCCCCGCTCTGGTCCGCCTGCCCCCCGCCGCCCAGCGCGAGCTGGATCGCGAGGTACGCGATCAGCAGGTGGAGGATGCCGTTCGCGGCGATGCCGACCCGCGCGCCCTTCTTGATCGGCTCACTCCGGGCGACCTGTGCGGCCGAGTTCCCGGCGGAGCGGGCTGTGGATCCGGCATCGGACATGTGACCTCCTGGTACGGGGCTCCGGGGATCACCCCGGCGGTGAACGGACGTTCCCACGCCAGCGCCGTACCGGCATCCGCTGCTACTCCGTCCGGCCCAGTGGCGTCACCGAACCGTTGCCCGGGACCTGCGCGGATGCCGGGCCCGAGGGCCTCAGCGCTCGGGGTCGCTCGTCACCCGCGCCACGTCCGCCCCGAGCGACACGAGGTTCTCGACGAACCGCGGATAGCCCCGGTCGATGTGGTCGATGTCCCAGACCTCGGTCTCCCCGTCCGCGCACAGCCCGGCCAGGACCAGGCCCGCGCCCGCGCGGATGTCGCTGGCCCACACCGGGGCGCTGGAGAGCCGCTCCACCCCGCGGACGACGGCGTGGTGCCCGTCGGTCCGCGCGTCCGCGCCGAGCCGGACCATCTCGTCGACGAACCGGAAGCGCGCCTCGAACACATTCTCCGTGATCATCGACGTGCCGTCCGTGACCGCGGAGAGCGCGATCGCCATCGGCTGCAGGTCCGTGGCGAAACCGGGGTAGGGCAGCGTCACGAAGTCCACCGCCCGGGGACGGCCGGGCATCGCGACGGTGAACTCGTCCGGCCCGATCGCGGTCTCCGCACCGGCGGTGCGCAGCTTGTCCAGCACGAGGTCGATGTGGTGCGGGTCGACACCGCGGACGGTCACCTCGCCGCGGGTCATGACCGCGGCGAACGCCCAGGTCGCGCCGACGATGCGGTCCCCGATCACCCGGTGGCTCGTCGGCTGCAGCCCGGTCACGCCGTGCACGATGAGCGTCGAGGAACCGACGCCCTCCAGCTTCGCCCCCATCTGCTGCAGCATCAGGCAGAGATCGACGATCTCGGGTTCGCGGGCCGCGTTGTCGATGATCGTGGTGCCGTCGGCGAGCACGGCGGCCATCAGGATGTTCTCGGTGGCGCCGACGCTGGGGAAGTCCAGCCAGATCTGGGCGCCGTGCAGGCCCTCGGCCGTCGCCACGACCCGGCCGTGCTCGATCTCGGTGGTCGCCCCGAGCTTGCGCAGACCCGCCTGGTGCATGTCCAACGGACGGGAGCCGATCGCGTCACCACCGGGCAGCGGGACGACCGCGCGCCGGCAGCGGGCCACCAGGGGGCCCAGCACGCACACCGACGCCCGCAGCTTGGACACCGAGCGGTAGTCCGCCTGGTTCCCGGGTTCGGCCGGGACGTCGATCGTGACCGTCCCCCCGTCGACCTCGACGGTGCAGCCCAGGCTCCGCAGCACGTCCGCCATGAGCGGGACGTCCAGGATCTCCGGACAGTTCGTGAGCGTCGTCGTGCCCTCCGCCAGCAGCGCCGCCGCCATCAACTTCAGCACGCTGTTCTTGGCCCCGACGACGTCGACGGTCCCGGTCAGCCGGGCCCCGCCTCGCACCGCGAAATGTTCCACCACGACGGGCGACGGTAGCGGTCCCCGCCTCTCCCCCCTCGCGTCGCCCCCACCCCACCCGGGATACCCGCGAGTCGCGGTATTTCCGTCACCGAGTCGCGGTATCCCCGGGTATGTCAGCCGGAGGAGGCCTGCGGGCCACCCGGCTGCCACAGCACGTCGCCGTCCGGGTTCGCCGCCCGGCAGAGGATGAAGAGCAGGTCCGAGAGCCGGTTGAGGTACTTGGCCGTCAGCGGGTTGGTCCGTTCGGCGTCCACCTCGAGCAGCGCCCACACCGTCCGTTCGGCCCGCCGGGCGACCGTCCGGGCGACATGCAGGTACGCCGCACCGGGGGTCCCGCCGGGAAGGATGAACGACGCGAGCTTGGGCAGGTCCTCGTTGAACTCGTCGCACCAGGACTCGAGCCGGGTCACGTACTCCTCGGTGATCCGCAGCGGGGGGTACTCCGGGTCGGGGACGATCGGCGCGCACAGATCCGCACCGACGTCGAAGAGGTCGTTCTGCACATGGGCGAGCGGCACCAGGAGTCGCTCGGAGAGCCCGCCCAGGGTCACCGCGACGCCCACCGCCGCGTTGGCCTCGTCGGTGTCCGCGTACGCGGCGAGCCGCGTGTCGGTCTTCGGGACGCGGCTGAAGTCGCCGAGCGCGGTGGTCCCGGCGTCCCCGGTCTTCGTGTAGATCCTGGTCAGGTGCACAGCCATGACGCGACCGTATCCCGGGTATGCGGAGATACCGCGACTCGGTGACGGAAATACCGCGACTCGCGGGGGCGGGGCGGGGTCAGGAGGCCTGACGGTAGCCCGTGGAGCGGCCCGGAGGGGCGGCCTCCAGCCAGGAGAGGAAGCCCGTCAGGACGTCCCCCGCCATCGCGAACTCGATGTCCACGCCGCGACTGCGGCAGCGCAGGACCGCCGCGGCATAGGGGATCGCGAAGGCCTCCGAGGCCAGTGGGTCCCGCCGCTCCACGATCTCGACCTCCGTGCGGTCGATCGCGACGGTCGGGCCGACCCGGAAGCTCGTCAGGCGGTACCAGGCGAACTCGTCCCCCCGGTAGCGGCCGACGCCGAAGTGCCAGTCCGTGACAGCGAAACGGCGGCGCAGACACAGGTCCACGCCGCCGCCTCGCATGAGTCGTACCCGCCGGACGGCGAGCCAGCCCAGCAGCAGACAGACGCACAGCAGCAGGATGCCGAGGACGAGAGCCAGGGTTCCCACTGCTGTGCCGGTGCCCGCTACTCGCTACGCGCCGACTCGGCGGCTCTGAGCCGTACCTCGGCCCGCTGGCGGGCCGAGATTCCCGCCGGCTCGGACGTGTCCGCCTTGTCCAGCGCGGCCTGCGCCCGACGCACGTCGATCTCCTCCGCCAGCTCGGCGAACTCCGCCAGGATCGTCACGCCGTCGGGCGTGATCGACAGGAACCCGCCGTGCACCGCGACCGTGACCGGGGCGCCGTCGGTCGGGTCGATCCGGATGACGCCCGCCTCCTCCAGCTGCGCCAGCGTGGGCTCGTGTCCCGGCAGCACGCCGAGCTCGCCCTCGGTGGTCTTCGCGAGGACGAAGGTCGCCACGCCCGACCACAGCCGCCGCTCGACGGCCACCAGCTCCACCGTCATCTCCGCCATGTCAGCCCTCGAGCTTCTTGCGGTTCTTGTCGAGGTCCTCGAGGCCACCGCAGAGGAAGAACGCCTGCTCGGGGACGTCGTCGAACTCACCCTTGGCGATCTTGTCGAACGCCTCGATGGTCTCCTTGAGGGGGACCGTCGAGCCCGGCTGGTTGGTGAACTGCTCGGCCACCAGCAGGTTCTGCGACAGGAAGCGCTCGATGCGACGGGCCCGGCCGACCAGCTGCTTGTCCTCCTCGGACAGCTCGTCGATACCGAGGATCGCGATGATGTCCTGCAGGTCGTTGTACTTCTGCAGGATCCGCTTGACCTCGTTGGCGACGCGGAAGTGCTCGTCACCGATGTACTGCGGGTCCAGGATCCGCGAGGTGGAGGTCAGCGGGTCCACCGCCGGGTAGATGCCCTTCTGCGAGATGGGGCGGGAGAGCTCCGTCGTCGCGTCCAGGTGGGCGAAGGTCGTGGCCGGCGCGGGGTCCGTGTAGTCGTCCGCGGGCACGTAGATCGCCTGCATCGAGGTGATCGAGCGGCCGCGGGTCGAGGTGATCCGCTCCTGCAGCTCGCCCATCTCGTCCGCCAGGGTCGGCTGGTAACCGACGGCGGACGGCATGCGGCCGAGCAGCGTGGAGACCTCGGACCCGGCCTGGGTGAACCGGAAGATGTTGTCGATGAAGAGCAGCACGTCCTGGTTCTGCTCGTCCCGGAAGTACTCCGCCATCGTCAGGGCCGACAGCGCGACGCGCATACGCGTGCCGGGCGGCTCGTCCATCTGGCCGAAGACGAGCGCGGTGTCGTTGATGACGCCGGACTCGGTCATCTCCGTGATGAGGTCGTTGCCCTCACGGGTGCGCTCGCCGACACCGGCGAACACGGACGTACCACCGAAGTTCTTGGCGACACGGGTGATCATCTCCTGGATGAGCACCGTCTTGCCGACGCCGGCACCGCCGAACAGGCCGATCTTCCCACCCTGGACGTACGGGGTGAGGAGGTCGATGACCTTGATGCCGGTCTCCAGCATCTCGGTACGACCCTCGAGCTGGTCGAACGCGGGCGCCTTGCGGTGGATGCCCCACAGGTCGCCCGTGAACTTGGTGTCCGGGGCGTCCAGGCACTCGCCGAGCGCGTTGAACACGTGGCCCTTGACCTGGTCCCCGACCGGCACCGAGATCGGGCGGCCGAGGTCGGTCACGGTCTGGCCGCGGACGAGGCCGTCCGTCGGCTGCATCGAGATCGCGCGGGCCAGGTTGTCGCCCAGGTGCTGGGCGATCTCCAGGGTCAGCGTCTTGGCCAGGTCACCGAACTCGACCTCGACCGTCATGGCGTTGTAGAGCTCGGGCAGCGATCCCCGGGGGAACTCGACGTCGACGACCGGGCCGGTGACCCGGACGACCCGGCCGGTCCGGGCCGGCGCCCCGGAGGTCTGGGCTCCTGCATCAGCGGTGGCGGTCATCAGCTCTCACTTCCTGCGGTCACGAGAGCGTCGGCGCCACCGACGATCTCGCTGATCTCCTGGGTGATCTGGGCCTGACGTGCCTGGTTGGCTTCCAGTGTCAGGTTACGGATGAGTTCGTTCGCGTTGTCGGTCGCGGCCTTCATGGCCCGCTGACGGTTCGCCGACTCCGACGCCGCGGACTCCAGCATCGCGGCGAACAGCCGCGCGCCGATGTACTTCGGCAGGAGCGCGTCGAACAGGACGTCCGCGCTGGGCTCGAACTCGTAGAGCATCCCGGGACCGTCGCCGGCCGCCGGGGCGGGCTCGTCGGGGCGGACGCCGGTGGCGCCGCCGGTCAGCGTCTCGGAGACCGTGGCGTCCAGGCCCTCACCGTCACCGGTGTACTCGACCTCCATGGGCGCCATCCGCCGCGCCTGCGGCACCTGGGTGACCATGTTCTTGAACTGCGTGTAGACGAGGTGGAGCTCGTCGACGCCGCGGATGCCGTCCTCGCCGGGACCGTCACCGTCGTCGTCGGCACCGGCCATGAAGGACTCGACCAGCACCTTCGCCGCGTCCGCCGCGTTCTCGTAGGTCGGCTGCTCCGAGAACCCGGTCCAGGACTGCTCGACCGGGCGCTTGCGGAAGCGGTAGTAGCTCACGCCCTTGCGCCCGACCACGTAGAGGACCGGCTCCTTGCCCTGCTCGCGCAGGAGCGACTGGAGCTGCTCGGCCTCCTTCAGCACGTTCGCGTTGTATCCACCGCACTGCCCGCGGTCGCTGGTGACCACCAGCACCGCGGCGCGCTTCGGGCTCTCCCGCTCCACGAGCAGCGGGTGGTCCAGCGCCGAGTTGGAGGCCAGCTCGGAGAGCACGGCCGTCATCTGCTCGGCGTAGGGCTTCGCCTCCTCCACACGGGCCCGGGCCTTCGCGATCCGTGAGGTCGCGATCAGCTCCATGGCTCGGGTGATCTTCTTGATGGACTGCGTCGACCTGATCCGTCGCCGCAGCACCCGGATCTGTGCCGCCATCTGTTATCTACCCGTCAGCTCTCGGAGGGGGCCGGCTTGTTGACCTTGACGGTCTCCCGGTCGACCTCGTCCTCGTCCAGTGCCTCCGCCTTGGCCTCCTTGACCACCGACGAACCGTCCGACGCGGTGAACTGCCCCTTGAACTCGTCCGTCAGCTTCTGCAGCCGGTCGATGTTCTCGTCGGTCAGCTTGCCGGTGTCCCGGATCTCGCCGGTGACGCCGTCGTGGTTGCGCCGCAGGTGGTCCAGGAAGTCCCGCTCGAAGCGGGTGACGTCCGCGACCGGCACCGAGTCCAGCTGGCCGGAGGTGCCGAGCCAGATGGAGACGACCTCGTCCTCGACCGCGAACGGCGAGTACTGGGCCTGCTTGAGCAGCTCGACCAGGCGCTCGCCACGGCCCAGGGCGCGGGCGGAGGCGTCGTCCAGGTCCGAACCGAAGGCGGCGAACGCCTCCAGCTCGCGGTACTGCGACAGGTCCAGGCGCAGCGAGCCGGAGACCGACTTCATCGCCTTGATCTGCGCGGAGCCACCGACGCGGGAGACCGAGATACCGACGTTGATGGCCGGCCGGACACCCTGGTTGAACAGGTCCGACTCGAGGAAGACCTGGCCGTCGGTGATCGAGATGACGTTGGTCGGGATGTACGCCGAGACGTCGTTGGCCTTGGTCTCGATGATCGGGAGGCCGGTCATGGAGCCGGCGCCCTTCTCGTCCGAGAGCTTCGCGCAACGCTCGAGGAGACGCGAGTGCAAGTAGAAGACGTCGCCCGGGTAGGCCTCACGGCCCGGCGGGCGGCGCAGCAGCAGCGAGATCGCGCGGTAGGCCTCGGCCTGCTTCGACAGGTCGTCGAACACGATGAGGACGTGGTTGCCCTGGTACATCCAGTGCTGGCCCAGCGCCGAACCGGTGTAGGGGGCGAGCCACTTGTAGCCGGCCGGGTCCGAGGCGGGGGCCGCGACGATCGTCGTGTACTCCAGCGCGCCCGCGTCCTCCAGCGACTGCCGGACACCGGCGATCGTGGAGCCCTTCTGGCCGATGGCGACGTAGATGCAGCGGACCTGCTTGGTCGGGTCGCCCGACTCCCAGTTCTGCTTCTGGTTGATGATCGTGTCGACGCAGACGGCGGTCTTGCCCGTCTTGCGGTCACCGATGATCAGCTGGCGCTGGCCGCGGCCGATCGGCGTCATGGCGTCGATCGCCTTGATGCCGGTCTGCAGCGGCTCGCCGACGCTCTGCCGGTCGATGACCGACGCGGCCTGCAGCTCGAGGATGCGCTCGGTCTCCGCCTCGATCTCGCCGAGGCCGTCGATCGGCGTGCCCAGCGGGTCGACGACCCGGCCGAGGAAGTTGTCCCCGACGGGCACGGAGAGGATGTTGCCGGTCCGCTTGACCTGCTGCCCCTCCTCGATGCCGGCGTAGTCGCCGAGGATGACCGCGCCGATCTCGCGGACGTCCAGGTTCAGCGCGACACCCTGCACGCCGCCCTCGAACTCCAGGAGTTCGTTGGCCATCGCCGAGGGCAGGCCCTCGACGTGGGCGATTCCGTCACCGGTGTCGGAGACGGTGCCCACCTCTTCGCGGGTGGTCTCGGTCTCCAGCGACGAGACGTAGCTGGAGATCGCACTCCGGATCTCCTCCGGGGAGATCGTCAGCTCAGTCATGGCAGTTGCGCCGTTCCTTCTTCTCGAGTCGTGGGTCTCAGCGGGGCCCGCATGGTCAGTGCGGCAGGGACCGACGGGCGGCGGCGAGCTTGCCCGCCACGCTGCCGTCGATGACCTCGTCGCCGACCCGGATGACCATCCCGCCGAGCAGGCTCTCGTCCAGCTCGACCTGCAGGGACATCTCCCGGCCGTAGAGCCGGGAGAGCGTGCCGGTCAGCTTCTCTTCCTGGGTGGCGGACAGCGCGACGGCCGTGCGCACACGGGCCACGGACCGGTTGCGCCGGGCGGCGGCCAGGTCTGCCAGCTCCTCCGCCGTGACGTCCAGGTGCCGGCCGCGGGGGGTTCGCACCGTCTCCCGCAGGAGCGCGGCGGTGACCGGGTAGACCTTGTCCCCCAGCACGCGCTCCAGCAGGACGACCCGCTTGTCCGCGGGGACGTCCGCGTCCGACAGCAGGCTCGACAGCTCCGGCTCGCGGTCCAGGATCCGGCCGAACCGGAACAGCTGGTCCTCGACGCCGTCGAGGGCGCGCTGCTTCTCGGCGGCGGCCAGCAGGGACTGCCGGGCCACCGACTCGGCGGCCGTGACCAGGTCCGCGGGGCCGGACCAGCGCGCGGACACGAGGTCCGTCACCGTCTCCAGCGCCGCGGCCGAGATCTTGCCCTCCAGCACCTGCTGCGCCAGTCCGGCGCGCTGCTCGCGCGCCGTCGACTGGTCCGACAGCGCGCGCCGCAGCGCGCGCTCCGCGGCCAGCAGCCGGGTGACCGCGTAGAGCTGCTCACCGAGCTGCTGCCGGTCCCCCGCGCTCAGCGGCGCGACGCGGCCCTCGAGCCGCTCCGCGATGCCGGCCAGGGAGTCCCGGCTGGTCGACTGCAGGTCCAGAGCCATCAGTTCGCCCCGGCGGTGGGTGCCACCTGGCGCGAGCCGAGGCCGTCGAGCTCGGCGAGGAAGCTGTCCACGGTCGCCGCGCGGCGGGCCGGGTCCGACAGCTCCGAGCCGATGATGCGCTCGGCCAGCTGCGAGGACAGCCCGCCGATCTCACCGCGGAGCGAGCGCACCGCGGACTCGCGCTGCGCCGAGATCTGCTCCTCGGCGCGCGCACGGATGCGTGCGGCCTCGGACTCGGCCTCGGCCCGCAGCTCGGCCTTGATCTGCTGGCCCTCGGCCCGGGCGTCGTCGCGGATGCGCGCCGCCTCGGCCCGGAGCCCGTCGAGCTGCTCCTGGTACTCCTGCTTCAGCCGGTTGGCCTCCGCCTGCGCCTCTTCGGCCCGCTTGAGCCCGCCCTCGATCTTGTCCGTGCGCTCGGCGTAGATCTTCTCGAACTGCGGGAAGACCGTCTTGGCGAGCACCCACAAGAGCAGACCGAAGGCGATGAGGCCGACGATGATCTCGACGGGATGCGGGGCGAGAGGGTTCACCTCGTCTGCCGCGAGCAGATATGTGTTCATGAGACTGTGCTCCTCCGCCTACGACCGGCGTCCGGCCGAATCAGGCACTCAGGGCGAACGCGAGCACCAGGCCCAGGATCGCGAGGGCCTCGGAGAGCGCGAAGCCGATGAACGCGATGCCCTGGAGCTGGCCACGGGCCTCCGGCTGGCGCGCCACGCCGTTGATGAAGGCGGCGAAGACGATGCCGACGCCGATACCGGGGCCGATGGCCGACAGGCCGTAACCGAGGGTGTTCAGGTTGCCGACGATGTTCACGGTTCGTTCTTCCTTTCGATCCGGTCCGCGGGACACGCGGCTCCGAAGGGTCTCTGTGCGGGACGGAGGAGGACCTAGTGGTCGTCCGCGAGGACGGTGCCGATGTACGACGCCGTGAGCATGACGAAGATGTAGGCCTGCACGACCTGGATGAACGCCTCGAAGAACGTGAACACGATCCCCATGAGGAAGGCGAAGGGCGACAGGATCTTCAGCAGGATGGAGTCCGCCGTGAACAGCATGTACTCGCCGCCGAGGATGAACAGCAGCAGCAGCAGGTGACCGGCGAACATGTTGCCGAACAGTCGCAGCGACAGGGTGACCGGCCGCAGGATGATGTTCGACAGGAACTCGATCGGCGTCAGGATGATCCGCACCCACCACGGCACGTCCGGCGGCCAGGTGGAGATGCGGATGTACCCGCCGAGCCCGTGGTGCCGGATCCCGACCCACGTGTAGACCACCCAGACCACCAACGCCAGCGCGTAGGGCACACCCGGGTGGGCGAATGTCGGGAACTGGATGAACGGGATGATCCCGAACAGGTTGTTCACGAGGATGAAGGCGAACAGCGCCGTCAGGAACGGCACGTAGCCGAGGAACGCCTTGCCGATCATGTCTTTGGCGATGCTGTTCCGGACGATGCCGTGGAACGACTCGCCCATGAACTGCATCTTGCCCGGGACGAGCTGCGGCTTGCGCACGGCGAGGCGGAACAGGACCACCACGATGATCGCCGCGAGAACGAGCTCGAGGACAGGCTTCGTGACAGGCCCGAAGATGGGCGGAAGTTGAAAGTCCTCTACCCCGGGGGACTCGAAGCCCGGTGCCGGGGCGGTGGCCATCGTGGTCACCCAGTGCTCCTTCCGGTTCCGCCGGCCGGGGGACCGGAATCGGCAGAATCGTGATGATCAGGACTTAACGTACCTGAGGTAGATCAAGTACATCGAGGCGGCGGCACCGATCAGAAGACCGGCGACGACGAAGCCTCGTAGGTGGAACAGCGCATCCACCGCCCATCCGATGCCTCCGAACAGGAGGATCCCGGAGAGCAGGTGGGACAGAGCGGTCCAGGCCTCGGCCGGCGGGGGCGCTTCACCCGTCTTACGACCGGGGGCGCCGCCTGCGTCGCGCGACTTTTCCTGCTCCATCGGGACGGACCATATCAGCCGGGTTACGCGGCACTTACCTAGGACGACCTGCCGCGACGGCGGGCGGCGGTCCCGTCCCTACCCTCCGGTACCCCGTACGTGCCCCGACATCGCTCTATCTCCTGTAGAAGATAGGTTCCGGCGTGTGATCCGGATCCCAAAGAGACTGCGGTCACGGACATCTCGGACACTCCGGACCAGTAGTCGAGATTCACTCGTTCGGCCTAGTGGGCGAGCCTGGGGGACCCGCTCAGACGTCGACCGACGGCGCCTTCGCGCGGATGAACCCGACCACCTCGCCGCCGATCCAGCCGACCGTGATGGCCAGCAGGGTGAACGCGAACGCCTGGTTGTCGAAGAGCGTGGTCCCGCGGAACACGATCAGGAACACCAGCAGCACGATGAACTTGGCGCCGAACGAGGCCATCGCCCCGATCATGACCCCGGTCGGGGAGGCCTGGGCCGTGCCCTTCATGACCCCGGTGCCGATGAACCCGAGGCCCAGGCCGATCACCGCCCCGATCAGCCCGCCGACCAGCCCGGCGGTCCCCCGCAGCACGAACGAGAGCACGACGGCGATCACCGCGAGCTGCACCGCGATCAGGATCGCGTTGCGCTGCATGGCTTTCGCCAGCTTCAGCACCGTCCGGACGTGCGGCGCCTCCACGGGCGCGCCGCCGCCGGCGGTGTTCTCGGGAGGGGTCTCGCTGCTCATCGTGATCTCATCTCGGTGGGTCTCGTCCGGGTGGGTCTGGCCCGGCTGGGTGTCATCCGGCAGGGTCTGGTCCGGCTGGGTGTCGTCCGGTGGGGTCTCGTCACGGTCGGCCGATCCCGGTCGTCTCGTCCGGCCGCCCCGGTCGCGGCGGACGGGTCCGGTTCCGGGCCCGCGGCACCAGGGAGGCCAGTACGGCCACCCCGAGCCCGACCGCGACCGCCCACAGTACGAAGAACGGGTCGTCGATCAGCGCCAGCGCCACCGCCCCGAACGCCAGGACCGCGGCCCACAGGTAGATCAGCAGAACCGCCCGCCGGTGGCTGTGCCCGATCTCGAGCAGCCGGTGGTGCAGGTGCATCTTGTCCGGCGCGAAGGGGCTCATGCCCGCCCGCGTCCGCCGCACGACGGCCATCAGCAGGTCCAGCAGCGGCACGAACATCACCGCGGCCAGCACGATGACCGGCGCCAGCAGGGCCAGGATATCGCTGCCGTCCGTCGTCGTGGCGATCGCGAGCTTGCCCGACGCGCTGGTGGTGACGGCGGCGAGCATCAGCCCGATCAGCATCGACCCCGAGTCCCCCATGAAGATCCGGGCCGGGTTGAAGTTGTGCGGGAGGAAGCCGAGGCACGCTCCGGCCAGCACGGAGGCCAGCAGTGCGGGCGGGTAGGCCGTCGCGTCGTTGCCGTTCTGCTGGACGAGCCCGATCGCGAAGACCCCCGTCGCGGCGGCCGAGATCAGGCCGAGGCCGGCGGCCAGGCCGTCGAGGCCGTCGACGAAGTTCATCGCGTTGACGAGCGCCACGGTGATCAGCACGGTCAGCAGGACGCCCTGCTCCGGCCCCAGGACCAGCAGCGATCCGGAGATGCCGCTCCCCCCGCCGCCCCAGGGGATCCAGAAGACGGACCACTGGACGCCGAAGAGGATCAGCACGCCGGCCGCGGTGATCTGACCGGCGAACTTGGTGAGCGCGTCGAGCTCGAACCGGTCGTCCAGCGCCCCGACGGCGACGATCAGCAGCGCCGCCAGCAGCACGCCCTGGACGTCCGTCGAGTAGTCGAAGGCGAGCCGCAGGGCCGGGAGCTGCGCGGCCAGCCCGATCCCGCCGAGGACCCCGCCGAGCATCGCCAGGCCACCCCAGCGCGGCGTCGGCGTGACGTGCACGTCCCTGCCCCGGGGCCAGGCCACCGCGCCGAACCGGAGGGCGAGCACCCGGACCAGGCCGGTGAGCAGGAAGGTCACGACCGCGGCCGTCAGCCCCGCGAGCAGGTACTCGCGGATCGGCAGGCCCAGCCCGAAGGACGGGGCCTGGGCCGGGAGCTCGGCGAGCGGGATCACGCTTCTCGGGCCGGATCAGTCGCGCGGATAGGCCGGGGCCCGCGACACCAGCGTGGACACCGCCTCGGCGACGTCGGAGAGTTCGCGGTCCCCGCCGGGCGTGCCGAGCTCCGCCCGGACCGCCCGGGCCAGCAGCGAGCCGATCTCGGCCATGTCCTGCTCGACCATCCCCTGCGTGGTGACGCACGGTGAGCCGACCCGGATGCCGGACGGTCTCATCGGCGGGGCCGGGTCGTACGGGATCGCGTTCTTGTTGAGGGTGATCCGCGCGGCGTCGCAGCGGACCTCCGCCTCGCTCCCGGTGACGCCGATCGGGCGCAGGTCCATCAGCGCGAGGTGGGTGTCCGTGCCGCCGGAGACGGCGCGCATGCCCTCGTCCTCGAGGCTCTTCGCCAGCGCCTGGGCGTTGGAGACGACCTGGCTGGCGTAGGCCTGGTACTCCGGCTGCGCCGCCTCCCGCATGGCGACGGCCTTGGCCGCGACCGCGTGCATCAGCGGACCACCCTGGGAGAACGGGAAGACGGCCTTGTCAATCGCCTTCGCGTGCTCCTCGCGACAGAGGATCATGCCGCCCCGCGGACCGCGCAGGACCTTGTGCGTGGTGGCCGTGACGACGTCCGCGAACGGCACCGGAGACGGGATCGCCTGGCCCGCGACGAGCCCGATGAAGTGGGCGGCGTCGACCATCAGGACCGCGCCGACCTCGTCCGCGATCTCCCGGAAGAGCGCGAAGTCGATGAGCCGCGGATAGGCGGTCGCGCCGGCGATGATGATCCGCGGCCGGTGCTGCAGGGCGAGGTCCCGCACCTGGTCGTAGTCGATCAGCTCCGAGTCCTCGCGCACGGTGTAGGACACGGCGTGGAACCACAGACCGGAGAAGTTGACCTTGCTGCCGTGGGTGAGGTGGCCGCCCTGCTTGAGGTCCATGGCCAGCACGGTGTCCCCGGGCCTGGCGAACGCGGCGTAGGCGGCGAGGTTCGCACTGGCCCCGGAGTGCGGCTGCAGGTTGACGTGCGCGGCGCCGAAGAGCTCCTTCGTCCGCGCGTTGCCGATCTCCTCCGCCCGGTCCACGACCTGGCAGCCGCCGTAGTAGCGGCGTCCGGGGTAGCCCTCGGCGTACTTGTTCGACAGCGTGGAGCCCAGGGCCGCGAGCACGGCGGGGCTGGTGAGGTTCTCGCTCGCGATGAGCTGCAGGCCGCCGCGCAGCCGCTCCAGCTCGTCGAGGACGACGTCCGCGATCTCCGGGTCCTCGTGGGCGAGGGCGCCGAAGTCCGGGCCCCAGAACGGGCTGGTCGTCTCGTCGCTCGTGCTCACGGTGGTCCAGGCTACCGGCGATGACCGGGCGGACCGGCCTTGCGTCACAGATCGGCGCTCTCGTCTGTTGCCAGTGCTCTGCATTGCTGTCATGCTGCGGCGGTGGCACCGTCCGAGAGCCCCGCACGTCCCTCCGCGCCCCGTACCGCCCGGGCCCGCGTCCGCGCGCAGCTCACGGCCGAGATCGTCGACGTCGCCCGGGAACATCTTGCCTCCTCGGGCGCCGCAGCGCTGTCCCTGCGCGCCGTCGCCCGGGAGCTCGGCATGGTCTCCTCGGCGGTCTACCGCTACTTCCCCAGCCGGGACGACCTGCTCACCACGCTCATCGTGGAGGGCTACGACGCACTGGGCGAGGCGGTCGAGAAGGCCGAGGCGGCCGTGCCCCGTGAGGACCTGCGCGGCCGGTGGGACGCCGCGTGCCTCGCCGTTCGCGCCTGGGCGTCGGAACGCCCGCACGAATGGGCCCTGCTCTACGGCTCCCCCGTGCCCGGTTACAGCGCCCCGCAGGACACGATCACGCCCGCCAGCAGGTTCGGGGTGCTCATGAGCCGGATCCTGGTCGACGGGCTGGCCTCGGGCGCCGTCCGACCGCCCGGGGACGGCGCGGACGCCGCGCTGCACCCCGGCCTGCTCGCGGACCTGGGGCTCCCCGAGGACTCGGGGATCGGCAGCCGGATCGTCCTGGCCTGGTCAGGTCTCTTCGGCGCCGTGAACTTCGAGCTCTTCGGCCACACGAACAACGTCGTCGACGACCACGAGGCCCACTTCCGGCTGGTGGTGGACCGCCTCGCCTCCGAGGTCGGCCTGCCCAGCGCCCCCTGAGCGGCGAGCGACCTGCCTTCCGGGGCCCTTTGCTCTGCGCACACCCACGCTCCACCATCCGACCGCGGCCCCCCGTGCCGTCGCCGGCGGTGTGCTCAGGCGACCGGGACCTCCCGGCCCAGGACCTCCGTGACCTGCGCCGCGGTGATCTCGCCCTCCCGCAGGATCCGCGGGGCGGCGCCGGTCAGGTCGACGATCGTGCTCGCCACCGGCTCCCCCGACGGGCCGCCGTCGAGGTACACGCTCACGGACGAGCCGAGCTGGTCGAGCGCCTCGGCCGCGGTGACCGACGGCGTCCGGCCGGAGACGTTCGCGCTGGACACCGCCATCGGGCCGATGTCTCGCAGCAGCTCCAGGGCCACCGGGTGCAGCGGCATCCGCAGCATCACCGTGCCCTTGGTGGAGCCGAGGTCCCAGCTCAACGACGGCGCGTGCGGCAGGACGAGGGACAACCCGCCCGGCCAGAACGCCTCGATGAGCGCCCGGGCCGTGGCCGGGACGCCGAGGACCAGGCCGTCGATCGTGGACCACGAGCCCACCAGCACCGGGACCGGCATGTCCGGGCCGCGGTTCTTGGCCGCCAGCAGGGCGCGGACCGCGGAGGCCGAGAAGGCGTCGCAGCCCAGGCCGTAGACGGTGTCGGTGGGCAGGACGACCAGCTGACCGGCGCGGACGGCGCGGGCCGCGGCCTCGAGGCCGGTCACGCGGGCGTCGGGGTCCGCGCAGTCGTAGGTGGGCGGGGTGGCGGGCTGGGTCACGGTTCCGCAGCGTACGACCGCGCCGGAGGCCGTCAGCGAACGGGCACCCGCCGGGCCGTGGCGAACCGTGGCCGTCCGGCCAGATCCGTGTGCTCGACGACGTCCGCGAGCACCCTCCGGCGGCGCATCAGCTGGGGCACGGACTCCCCGTGGGTGTCGTCGTGCTCGATCGCGAGGCCGCCGCCGTAGCGCAGCAGGCCGGCGGAGACGGCGATGACGGCGGGGATGATCTCCAGGCCGTCCGGACCGCCGAAGACCGCGCCGGGCGGGTCCCAGTCCGACACCTCGGGCGGGACGGGGGTGTCGTCGGGGACGTAGGGCGGATTGCAGACGACGAGGTCCACCTTCGCCTCGAGCTCGACGAGCAGGTCGTTCCAGCGGACGTCCGCGTGGTGCAGGGTGACCCGCGTGCCTCCGGCGGCGGCGTGCGCGTCGACGTTGCGGGCGGCCCAGCTCAGGGCCCGGGGGTCCGCCTCGACCGCGTGCACCCGGGCGTCGGGCCGGCTCGCCGCGAAGGCGAGCGCGAGGGCGGCGGACCCGGTGCACAGGTCCACGACCAGGGGGTTCGGCGTGTCCTTGATCGCCCGGAGGCCCCACTCGAGGAGCAGCTCGGTCTCCGGGCGAGGGGTGAACACCCCGGGCCCGACGGCGACGGTGACGGGCCCGAGGACCGCGGTCCCGAGCACGTGCTGCAACGGCTCCCGCGCGGCCCGCCGGACGACCAGACGCCGGTAGTCCTCGATCACCGAGGGCTCCACGAGCGGCTTCATCATCAGCCGCCCGCGCTCGACCCCCACGACGTGTGCGGCGAGGATCTCCGCGTCCACCCGGGGGGACCCGATCCCCGCGGTCGCGAGCATCCGCTCGGCCTCCGCGATCGCGAGCCGCAGGGGCTGCTTGCTCACGCGGCCCTCCGGAGGTTCAGGAAAGCCACATTCCTGCAGGAATTCTTCATGAATGTGGCTTTCCTGAACCGAGCGGCGCCCGGGTCACGACCCGTCCTCCGCCGACGCGATCGCCTCGGCCCGTTCCGCGGTGGCCAGGGCGGCGACGAGGTCGTCCAGCTCGCCGTCCAGGACCGTGGCGAGGTTGTGCGCCTTGTAGCCGATCCGGTGGTCCGAGATCCGGTTCTCCGGGAAGTTGTACGTGCGGATCCGCTCGGAGCGGTCCACCGTCCTGACCTGCAGCTTCCGCTCCACCGACGCCGCCGCGGCCTGCTCCGCCTCGTGCAGTGCCTGCAGGCGGGAGCGGAGGACCTCCATCGCCCGCGCCCGGTTCTGCAGCTGTGAGCGCTCGTTCTGGCAGCTCACGACGATGCCGGTGGGCAGGTGGGTGATCCGGACCGCGGAGTCCGTGGTGTTGACGCTCTGCCCGCCGTGCCCCGAGGAGCGGAACACGTCCACCCGCAGGTCGTTCTCGTCGACCTCCACGTCCGCGTCCTCCCCCGTGTCCGGATAGACCAGGACGCCGGCGGCGGAGGTGTGGATGCGGCCCTGGGACTCGGTGACGGGGACGCGCTGCACGCGGTGCACGCCGCCCTCGAACTTCAGGGCGGACCAGACGCCGTCCGGCGTGGGGGTGCGGGACTTCACCAGCAGCGTGGCGTCCTTGTATCCGCCCAGGTCCGAGACGTTGGCGTCCAGGATCTCGGTCTTCCAGCCGCGGCGCTCGGCGTAGCGCAGGTACATGCGCACGAGGTCCCCGGCGAACAGCGCGGACTCCTCGCCGCCCTCACCGGACTTGACCTCCATGACGAGGTCGTCCCCGTCGTGCGGGTCCCGGGGGACGAGCAGTTCGGCGAGCTTCGTCTCCAGCTCGACGATCCGCCCGGCCAGCTGGTCCGCCTCGGCGGCGAACGCGGGGTCCTCCGCGCCGAGCTCACGGGCGGTGTCGATGTCCGCCCTGGCCGAGGACAGCTCGCGCGCGACGGCCACGACGGGGCCGAGCTCGGCGTAGCGGCGGCCGAGCCTGCGGGCGACGGCAGGGTCGGCGTGCACCGCGGGGTCCGCGAGCCGGTGCTCCAGCTCGGCGTGCTCGTCGACCAGCGCGTCGACTCCCGTGTGCCCGGCTGGTGCTGCCATCGTCCTGCCTTCCTCCTGCGAACCGCTCCCGGCATGCGAACGGCGCCCGTCACCGGTAAGGGTGGACGGGCGCCGTTGCAGGTGCTACTTGGCGGCGGCGCGCTTGCCGTAACGGGCCTCGAAGCGCGCGACACGGCCACCGGAGTCCAGGATCCGCTGCTTGCCCGTGTAGAACGGGTGGCAGGCGGAGCAGGTCTCCGTGGAGATCGAGCCGCTGGCCTTGGTGCTGCGGGTGGTGAACGAGTTCCCACAGCTACAGGTGACCTGGGTCTCGACGTACTGGGGGTGAATACCCTCGCGCATGGGATTCTTCCTTTCGGGTGGCCGCCGGGTCCTGCGTGTGCAGGTGAACCGGAGCCTGATGCGGTGACGTGCCATTCAACCATCGGGGCCCGGTGGCTGTTCCCACCGGGCCCCGAGGTCGGCTAGTCGTCCTCGTTCGGCCTGCCGCCGGGCGCCGTCTTGGCGACCTGCATCAGGAACTCGATGTTGGTGCGGGTCTTGCGCAGCTGGCCCAGCACCAGGTCGATGGCCTGCTGGTGGTCCAGCGCCGCGAGCACCCGGCGGAGCTTGACGCTCACCGCGAACTCGTCCGGCGACATCAGCAGCTCCTCCTTGCGGGTGCTGGAGGCGTCGACGTCCACGGCCGGGAAGGTGCGCTTGTCCGCGATCTTCCGGTCCAGCTTGAGCTCGGCGTTGCCGGTGCCCTTGAACTCCTCGAAGATCACCGTGTCCATCGTCGACCCGGTCTCGACCAGCGCGGTCGCGAAGATGGTGAGTGAGCCACCGTCCTCGATGTTGCGCGCGGCGCCGAGGAAGCGCTTCGGCGGGTAGAGCGCGGTCGAGTCCACACCACCGGAGAGGATCCGGCCCGACGCGGGCGCGGCCAGGTTGTAGGCCCGGCCCAGCCGGGTGATCGAGTCCAGCAGCACGACGACGTCGTGGCCCATCTCCACCAGGCGCTTCGCCCGCTCGATGGCGAGCTCGGCGACGGCGGTGTGGTCCGACGGCGGCCGGTCGAAGGTGGAGGCGATGACCTCACCCTTCACCGAGCGCTGCATGTCCGTGACCTCTTCCGGACGCTCGTCGACGAGGACGACCATCAGGTGGCACTCGGGGTTGTTCGTCGCGATCGCGTTGGCGATGGACTGCAGCACCATCGTCTTGCCGGCCTTCGGCGGCGAGACGATCAGCGCGCGCTGACCCTTGCCGACCGGCATGACCAGGTCGATCACGCGGGTCGTCAGCTTCGACGGCTCGGTCTCCAGGCGCAGGCGCTCGTTCGGGTACAGCGGCGTGAGCTTGGTGAACTCGGGCCGCGTGCGACCGTCCTCCGGGTCTCCACCGTTGAGGGTGTCGATGCGGACGAGCGGGTTGAACTTCTGCCGGGACTGCTCGCCCTCGCGGGGCTGCCGGACGGCGCCGGTGATCGCGTCACCGCGGCGCAGGCCGTACTTGCGGACCATCGACAGGGACACGTAGACGTCGTTCGGGCCGGACAGGTAGCCGGTGGTCCGGACGAACGCGTAGTTGTCCAGGATGTCCACGATGCCGGCGACGGGCAGCAGCACGTCGTCGTCGCGGACCTCGGTGTCGATGTTGGTCGCGCCGCCCTGGCCCCGGCCGCCGCCGGCGCCGTCGCGGTCACGTCCCCGGCGACGGTCCCGGAAGCGACGCCCGCGACGGCCGCGGCCGTCACCGTCGTCGTCCGAGTCGTCCCGGTCGTTGGCGACACGGTCGTTCGGCCGCTCGTTGCCGCGTGCGGCACGGTCGTTCCGGTCGTTGTTCCGGTCCCCGCGGTTGTTCCCGCCGCCCCGGTTGTCGTCCCGGTCCCCGCGGTTGTCACCCCGGGCGTCGCTGCGGTTGTCGCTGCGGTCGTTCCCGCGGTTGCTGTCACCGCGGTTGTTCTCCCCGCGGTTGCCCTCACCGCGCTCGGTGCCGCCGCGCTCGTTCCCGGCCCGGTCGTTCCCGGCCCGGTCGTTGTTGCGCTCCCTCCGGTTGCCGCGACCGCCCGACTCGCGGGCGTCGAGCTTCTCCGGGGTGGCGGCGGCAGCAGCCGCGGCGATCTCGGCGCTCTCCTGAGCGCTGACCGAGCCGTTCTGCTCCCCGCTGCGGCGGCGGGTCTGGCGGCGACGGCCGGCGCCCTCGCCCTCCGCGGGTGCGTCGGTGGACGTGCCGGTGGGTGCGGACGTCTCGGCCGGAGCCGTGGCCTGCGCGGACTCGACCGGAGCCGACCGGTCCGGGGCGGACTCGACCGGCGCCGGCTGAACCGCAGCCGGCTCGACCGGCGCGGACTCGACGGGCACGGACTCGACCGGCGCGGGGCTGTTCGCCGCGGGCTGGGTGCTCGCCGGAGCAACGGGCTCGGACGTGCTGGTGACGCCGCCGCTCACGGTGGTGGGGGCACCGGCCGGGCGGCTCGCCGCGCGACGGCGGCGGGCGGGCTTCTCGGCGGGTGTCGCCTCGGCGGCGGCCTCGGCCTTCTCGGGAGCCTTCTCGGCGCCCGCCGGCTTCTCGACCGGCCCGGCCTTCTCGGCAGGCCCGGCCTTCCGGACCGGGTCGGCGGGCGCGTCCAGCGGGAGCTGGTCCGCGGCGGAGGCCTTGCGGCTCCGGGCGGGTGCGCCGCCTCCCTGGCGTTCCTTGATCGCAGAGATCAGGTCGCCCTTCCGCATCCCGGCGATGTCCGGGATGTTCAGCTCGCCGGCAAGCTGGCGCAGGTCCGCGAGGACCATGCCGGACAGACCACCACGGCGCTTGGGCGCTGTGGTGCCGTCCTCCGCCGGTGCGGCGGTGGGGGTGCTGACGAGATCGGTCTCGCTCACGAAGATCCTTCCTGACCGGCCCGTAACCTCGGACCAGCGGATTCACACGTCTCGTCCGGACTCCTCTGCCGGACGACGACCGACCGACGGGTCGGACCAGGAGGCCCGCCAGTCGGCGATGTGCAGGGGCGGCGACCACTGCGACCGGTCGCGGGGAAGAGGCCGCTCGGTCCGGAACCAGTACCCGCCCGCGGCGCTGAGATTCTGCGACGCGGGATTCCGGCTCGAGAGGCCACGCGGATGACGCGTGGTTCGCCTGCGTCGCCGAGCGTAGACGTTCCCGGGTCCGGCGGCAACAACGACCCCTCCGTCGGCGCGTCGTGGACCTGCACCGATGCCGGTAATCGGCCCCTACGCGATCTCGACCTGAGCACCCGTGGTGTCCACGGGCAGCGGCAAGATCGAGAATCCGTGCAGGTCCAGCGCGTCGGGAAGCGTTCCGTCCGCGGTGAGGGCCAGGACCGTCGGGCCCGCTCCGGAGATGGTGGCCGGAACGCCGTGCGCGCGAAGCGAATCGACGAGATCGGCCGAGTCCGGGTAGGCCGGGCGGCGATAGCCCTGGTGCAGCCGGTCCTCCGTGGCCGCCATGAGCAGCTCGGGCTGTCTGGTGAACGCCAGGACCGACAAGGCGGTCCGGCTGCCCGTGAAGGCCGCATCGACGAGCGGCACGAACTCCGGGAGCAGGCCGCGCGTCGTCTTGGTGGAGGACTCGACCCCTGCGACGAGCGCGACCGGCCTGATGCCGTCGTGCACGTCGAGTCGTACAGCGTGGAACCGGGCGGAGGTATTCCCCGGCTGCTCCCAGGCCACCACGAATCCGCCCAGCAGGCTGGCCGCCGCGTTGTCCGCGTGCCCCTCCATACCGGCTGTGACCTGCAGCAGCGTTTCCCGCTCGAGCGACGGGTCCCGTCCGGCGAGCACGGCGGCCGCCACCGCTCCCCCGACGGCCGCGGCGGCCGAGCTGCCCAGCCCCCGCGAGTGCGGGATGGCGTTGCGGCACCGCATCCGCAGCCCCGCGGGCGCGTCCCCGAAGGCGGCCCAGGCCGTCCGCATCGCGTGCACCACGAGGTGGGACTCGTCACACGGGACCTGGCCGGCGCCCTCTCCCGTGACCTCGACGTGCACCCCTGCCGACGGCAGCGCGGTGACCTCGATCTCGTCGTAGAGCCCGAGGGCGAGCCCGAGCGAGTCGAATCCGGGCCCGAGGTTCGCGGACGACGCGGGGACCCTGACCCTGACCTCGGTGGGCCTGCCCATCAGGCCAGGTCCAGGGCGGCCGCGACGGCGGCCGGGTCGATCGGCACGACGACGGGGTCCGGTGCGGCCATCAGCGCGGTGTCCGGGTCCTTGAGCCCGTGCCCGGTGACGGTGCACACCACGAGCGAGCCGCGCGGGAGCGTCCCGGCCGCGTGCGACTTGAGCAGCCCGGCGACGCTCGCGGCCGACGCGGGCTCCACGAACACGGCCTCCTGTGTGGAGAGCAGCCGGTAGGCGGCGAGGATCTCGTCGTCCGTCACGGCCGCGAACAGGCCGTTCGACTCCTCGCGCGCGGCCGTCGCGCCCGCCCAGGACGCCGGGGCGCCGATCCGGATGGCGGTGGCGATGGTCTCCGGGTTCTTCACCGGGGCGCCGTGCACGAGCGGTGCCGCTCCGGCGGCCTGGAAGCCGAACATCCGCGGGAGCTCCGGGATCAGCCCGTCCGAGTGGTAGGCGCGGTATCCCTTCCAGTACGCGGTGATGTTGCCCGCGTTGCCCACCGGCAGGCAGTGGACGTCCGGGGCGCGACCGCCGAGGGCGTCGCAGATCTCGTAGGCGGCGCTGGCCTGGCCCGCGATCCGGGTCGGGTTCACCGAGTTGACCAGGGCGATCGCCGGGTAGTCCGCGGTGGTCTTGCGGGCGAGCTCGAGACAGTCGTCGAAGTTGCCGTCGATCTGCAGGATGCTCGCCCCGTGCGCGACCGCCTGGGCGAGCTTGCCGAGCGCGATCTTGCCCTGCGGGATGAGGACCGCGCTGGTCATCCCCGCGCGGGCGGCGTAGGCGGCGGCCGAGGCGGAGGTGTTGCCCGTGGACGCGCAGAGCACGCTCTTCTTGCCCTCGGCGAGCGCGGCGGTGACCGCCATCGTCATGCCGCGGTCCTTGAACGAGCCGGTCGGGTTCGCGCCGTCGACCTTGAGGTAGACCTCGCAGCCGGTGCGCTCGGAGAGCCGCGGCGCCGGGAGCAGCGGCGTGCCGCCCTCCCCGAGGGTGACGATCGTCCACCCCGGCTCGACGGGCATCCGGTCCCGGTAGGCCTCGATCACGCCCGGCCAGGGGGCAGGGACCTGCCCGAGCCGGGGTGCAGCGAGCTCGCTCATCAGTTCGTCCTGTCGTTCATGTCGGCCAGTCGTTCATGTCGGCCACTCAGTCATCTGGGCAGGTCATCCGGCCACGCCGAGCGCGCTCACGGTCCGGCCCAGTCCCTCGACGCGCAGCACGCTCTCGACCGCCCGGACGACGTCCAGCTTCGCGATCGCCTCGACGGTCCCGGCCAGCGCCGAGTCCGCCGCGCCGTGCGTCACGACGACGAGCCGCGCGGCCCCGTCCGGGTTGACGGTCTCCTCGCCGCTGACCGGCGAGAACCCGTCCTGCCCGCCCGTCTGCCGGACCGCGGCGATGCTGACCCCGCGCCGGGAGAACTCTCCCGCGATCGCGGAGAGCACGCCCGCGCGGTCCGCGACCTCGAGGCTCACGTGGTAGCGGGTCGGCACGTCCCCCATGGGGCGCACGGGCAGGCTCGCGTAGGCGCTCTCGCGCGGTCCGCGGCCGCCGCCGACCCGGTTGCGGGCCACGGCGACGAGGTCGCCCATGATCGCGCTCGCGGTGGGCGCACCACCCGCGCCCTGCCCGTAGAACATCAGCTGACCTGCGGCTTCGGCCTCGACGAACACGGCGTTGAACGCGCCGTCGACGCTCGCCAACGGGTGGCTGAGCGGGATCATCGCCGGGTAGACGCGCGCGGACACCGACTCCGGACGGCCGCCCGACGCCGGGACGCGCTCGCAGATGGCGAGGAGCTTGATGGTGCAGCCCAGGCCGACCGCGGCCGCGACGTCCGCGGCGCTGACCTGGCGGATGCCCTCGCAGTAGACGTCCGCGGCCGTGACCCGGGTGTGGAAGGCGAGCGTCGCGAGGATCGCGGCCTTGGAGGCGGCGTCGTAGCCGTCCACGTCCGCGCTGGGGTCCGCCTCGGCATAGCCGAGGCGGGTGGCCTCCTCCAGGGCGTCCGCATAGCCCGCGCCGGACGAGGCCATCGCGGAGAGGATGAAGTTCGTGGTGCCGTTGACGATCCCGGCGACCCGGGTGATCGCGTCCCCGGCGAGGGACTCGCGCAGCGGCCGGAGCAGCGGGATCGCGCCGGCGACCGAGGCCTCGTAGTAGAGGTCGACGCCCGCGGCGTCCGCGGCCTCGGCCAGCGTCGCGCCGTCCTCGGCCAGCAGCGCCTTGTTGGCGGTGACCACGGACTTGCCGGACTTGATCGCCTGCAGCAGCAGCGACCGGGCCGGCTCGATGCCGCCGATGACCTCGACGACGACGTCCACGTCGTCCCGCGCGACGAGCGCCGTGGCGTCCGTCGTCACCAGGTCCGGGTACCGCGCGATGAGGTCCGGATGCCGGTGCGGGCGGCGCACCGCGACGCCCACCAGCTCGACCGGCGCGCCGACGCGCGCCGCGAGTTCACCCGCCTGGTCCTGCAGCAGCCTGACGACCTCGCCGCCGACCGTGCCGCAACCCAGCAGCGCCACCCGGACGGGCGCGCCCTCACCTCTCGTCACCACTGGCCCCTCTTCACGCCTGGCCCCTCACATCCGGCGACCCGTCCGGCCGCAGATCATCCCTGGTCCGGACACCGTCGCACACCTTCGCGTGGGACGGCTCACCCCCGGCTCCGTCATCGGTGGCTCATCCGCGCGTCACACATCGACCTCGAGGCGGAACTGGTCCTCCACCGTCTCCCTGCGCAGCAGCACCCGGGCCCGGCCGTCCTTCACCGCGACGACCGCGGGCCTGGGCAGCCGGTTGTACGAGCTGGCCATCGAGTAGCAGTACGCCCCGGTCGCGGCGACGGCCAGCAGGTCCCCGGGCGCGACGTCCCCCGGCAGCCAGCAGTCCCGCACGACGATGTCCCCGGACTCGCAGTGCTTGCCGACCACGCGGGACAGCGCGGGGAGCTCCTCCCCCGGCACCGAGTCCGTGGCCGACGAGCGGGACACCAGCCGGCAGTCGTAGAGGGCGTCGTAGAGGGCGGTGCGGATGTTGTCGCTCATCCCGCCGTCGACGCTCACGTAACGCCGGGCGGCGCCACCGAGCGGGACGTCCTTGAGCGTGCCGACCTCGTAGAGCGTGATCGTGCCGGGCCCGGCGATGGCCCGCCCCGGCTCGACCGCGATCTCCGGGACGGCCAGGTCGGCGGCGTGGCACTCCCGCTTGACGATCTCGCGCAGCTCCTCGGCCAGCGCCGGGACGGACAGCGGCGTCTCGTCCGGCCGGTACGCGATGCCGATGCCGCCGCCGAGGTCCAGCGTGGTGAGCGCCCCGAGCGCGTCCGACCCGTGCTCGCGGTGCAGCTGCGCCAGCAGGGTGACGACGCGGTGCGCGGCAACCTGGAAGCCCTCGGTGTCGAAGATCTGGCTGCCGATGTGGCTGTGCAGACCCACGAGCCGCAGGTTCGTGGACTTGAGCACCCGACGGGCGGCCTCGGCCGCGTCCGACGTCTCGCCGCCGGAGATGGAGAACCCGAACTTCTGGTCCTCGTGGGCGGTGGCGATGAACTCGTGGGTGTGCGCCTCGACACCGACGGTGACCCGGATCATCACCGCCTGGACGACGTCCCGCTCGCGGGCGATCGCGTCGAGGCGGGCGATCTCGTGGAACGAGTCCAGCACCACCCGGCCGACGCCGTTCTCCACGGCCGCGACCAGCTCGTCGACGCTCTTGTTGTTGCCGTGGAGCGCGACCCGGCCGGCCGGGAAGTCCGCCCGCAGCGCGACGGCCAGCTCGCCACCGCTGCACACGTCCAGGGACAGGCCCTCCTCGGCGACCCAGCGCGCGATCTCGGTGCTCAGGAAGGCCTTGGCCGCGTAGTGCACGGACCCGGCCCCGAACGCCGCGGCGAACTCGGCCGCGCGGGAGCGGAAGTCGTCCTCGTCCAGCACGAACAGCGGCGTGCCGTACCGCTCGGCGAGGTCCCGGACGTCCACGCCCGCGACCCGCACGGCACCGTCCGCGCCGCGTTCGGAGTTGCGCGGCCAGACGGCGGGGGCGAGATGGTCCAGCTCCGCGGCGCTGCGCGGACGCGGCCCGGCGGTCTCCGGCGCGGCCTGTAGCGCGTTGTGCATCGGGCCTGCGGGATGGGCTCTCATGACTGCTTACATCCGTTCCGGCGCGCTCACACCGAGCAGCGCGAGGCCGTTGCCGAGCACCACGCGGGCGGCCTCGCACAGCGCGAGACGGGCCCGGTGCAGCTCGGAGATCTCCTCGTCACCCATCGGCAGGACGCGGCATGCGTCGTAGAACTTGTGGTAGGCGCTGGCCAGGGACTCGAGGTAGCGGGCGACCCGGTGCGGCTCGCGCAGCTCGGCGGCGGAGCGGACGACCTCGGGGAACTCCCCGAGGGTGCGGATCAGGTCCCCCTCGCGCGGGTGCTCGAGCAGGCCGTACTCCGTGCCCGGGACGAGCCCGAGGTCCGCGGCGTTGCGGGCCAGCGAGGAGAGCCGGGCGTGGGCGTACTGCACGTAGAACACCGGGTTGTCGTTGCTGCGCTTGACCAGCAGGTCCAGGTCGATGTCCAGGCTCGAGTCCACGGACGACCGGATCAGCGAGTACCGCGCCGCGTCCACGCCGACCGTCTCGACCAGGTCGTCCATCGTGACGACGTTGCCGGCGCGCTTGCTCATCCGGACCGGCTGGCCGTCCTTGACCAGGTTCACCAGCTGGCCGATGAGCACCTCGACGACGGCCGGGTCGTCCCCGAACGCGGCCGCCGCGGCCTTGAGCCGGGCGACGTAGCCGTGGTGGTCCGCGCCGAGCATGTAGAGGCACAGGTCGAAGCCGCGGGCCCGCTTGTCCCGCAGGTAGGCGATGTCCCCGGCGATGTAGGCGGGGCGGCCGTCGCTCTTGATGACGACGCGGTCCTTGTCGTCACCGAAGTCCGTGGACCGCAGCCACCAGGCGCCGTCCTTCTCGTAGAGGCTCCCGGAGTCCTTGAGCTGCTGCACGGAGGTCTCGACGGCCCCGGAGTCGTGCAGGGACTGCTCGTGGAACCACACGTCGAAGTCCGTGCCGAAGGCGTGCAGGGACGCCTTGATCTCCTCGAACATCAGGCCGACGCCGACCCGGCGGAACACCTCGTCCCGCTCGGCGTCCGGCAGCGCCATGACGCCCGGCTCCGCGGTGGTGACCTGCGTCGCGATCTCGGTGATGTAGGCGCCGCCGTAGCCGTTCTCCGGGGCGGGCTCGCCCTTCGCCGCCGCGACGAGGGACGCGACGAACCGGTCGATCTGGCCGCCGGCGTCGTTGAAGTAGTACTCGCGGGTGACCCCGGCGCCCCGCGCGGACAGCACCCGGCCGAGCGCGTCCCCGACGGCCGCCCACCGGGTTCCGCCGAGGTGCAGCGGGCCGGTGGGGTTGGCCGAGACGAACTCCAGGTTGACCTGGCGGCCGCCCAGCTCGTCCCCGGTGCCGTAGGACCCGCCGGCGGCGAGCACGTCCCCGACCAGGGCACCCTGCGCGTCCGAGGCCAGCCGGAGGTTGAGGAAGCCCGGGCCGGCGATCTCGGCGGACGCGATGCCGTCCGTGGCGGCGAGGGCGTCCGCCAGCCAGCCCGCGAGGTCCCTCGGCGGCACGCCGGCCTTCTTCGCCGTGCGCAGCGCGACGTTCGTGGCGTAGTCCCCGTGCTCGGGGTTGCGCGGCCGCTCGACGCCGACGTCCGGGGGGAGCGCGGATTCGTCCAGGCCTCGCTCGCGCAGCACGTCGAGAGCGGCGGCGCGGACGAGTTCGGCGAGGACGTCGGGAGTCACCCGTCGATTCTAGGAGGTGGTCCGCACCGGTCCACCGGCCGTCTCCGTGCCTCCCTCACACTGCTCTCAGGCGGCACTCCTAGACTCCGTCCCCGCGACCGCACGCCAGGATCTCCGTCAGGGCTGTGTGACGTCGGCGCTCCCGGAGGCATTGGACGGTCCATGGTCAGCGGCAAGAACAGCAAGTCCGCGCGCAACGCCCGCAACGCGGTCGTCGTGCAGCGCTCCACCCCCTGGGGTCTGATCGCGGGGATCCTGGTCGTCGTCCTCTTCGCCGGGGCGATCTTCGGCTACGCCTTCTACCAGAGCAACGAGAAGAGCGCGGCGACCGCGGCCCTCGCCCCGTTCACCCCGACGGAGACGAACAAGGACCCGTCGGCGCAGATCCAGGGCGTGCAGACGATCCCCTACAGCGCGGGGGACCACATCACCCCGGACGTGCGGGTCGCCTACACGCACTCCCCGCCGCTGGGTGGCAAGCACGACGGCTTCTGGGCGGCCTGCAACGGCGTCGTCTACCCGACGGCGGTGCGCCAGGAGAACCTCGTGCACTCCATCGAGCACGGCGCGGTCTGGATCGCCTACAACCCGGACCAGGTCAGCGGGGCCGCGCTCGACACGCTGAAGGCCAAGGTCAGCAACCAGCCGTACATGGTCATGGCTCCGTACCCCGGCCTGGACCAGCCGATCTCCCTGCAGTCCTGGGCCCACCAGCTCAAGCTGTCGGACGCGAACGACCCGCGGATCGACCAGTTCATCGCCGCCCTCAAGCTCAACCGGTTCACCTACCCCGAGGTCGGCGCGAGCTGCGACTCCCTCGGCGCGGGCCGGTTCGACGAGGACAACCCGCCGGCCTTCGTCCCGACGCCGCCCGCGTCGGCGGTCAACGGCACCACGATCGTCGACGAGACGAGCCAGTCGACCGGCGTCCAGCCCGACGCGACGGGCACGCCGGGGTCATGATGGACGGGGTGAGCACCGTATCCGCCTCCCGTGAGGACACCTCGCCGCCGCACGAGCCGCCGGCCTCCGGCGGTCCGGGTGGCAGGGGCGGCCGTGAGCCCGGATGGGTGCGCCCCTTCGTCATCGTCATCGCCGCCGTCGCGCTGCTGCTGATCGGCGCGACCGGTGGGCTGCTGATCGGGCTGCCCGGCTCGTCGACCCCCGCGACGCCCGCCGCGGACTCGGTGGACGTCGGCTTCGCGCAGGACATGTCCGTGCACCACAACCAGGCCGTGCAGATGGCGTCCTGGGAACGGGACCACACCACCGATCCCGCCCTGCACCAGCTCGCCTTCGACATCGAGTCCACCCAGGGGCAGCAGATCGGCCGCATGCAGGGCTGGCTCGCGATGTGGGGCGCCGCGACCTCCCCGGTCGGCGGCCGCTACATGGCCTGGATGGCCGACGACCCGGCCGGCCACGCAGGCATGTCGTCGATGAGCTCCACCGGCGTCGCACAGATGCCGGGGATGGCCTCCGAGGAGGACCTGCGCGCCCTGCGGGCCGCCACCGGCCCACAGCTGGACGTCCTGTTCCTGCAGCTCATGCTGCGCCACCACGAGGGCGGCACCTCGATGCTGCAGTACGCCGTGGACCACGCGACGGTGCCGGAGGTGCGCAACCTGGCGGCGCAGATGCTCACCTCGCAGGGTTCCGAGGCGCAGTACATGAAACAGCTCCTCGCCCAGCGGGGCGCCTCGCCGCTGCCGGTGAACTGATCACCGGGCCCCCCGGAGGAGGACCACCGGGGTGTTGTAGTGTTCCTCCTGCACGGCCCCCGTAGCTCAGGGGATAGAGCACCGCCCTCCGGAGGCGGGAGCGCAGGTT
>JAOZVV010000156.1:154389-158607 GCA_025869365.1 Pseudonocardia sp. | reverse complement strand
CGACCCGGCGGGTGAGCGCGGCCGCCCGGCCCGCGGCCGCCGGGGCGTCGAAGGCGGGAGCCGCGGTCGCCACGCCGGCGGAGCGCGGCAACCGCCCGGCGGACGTGGAGAAACCCGGCCCCACGGCGCCCCCCACCTCGGCGAACACCGCCGTCAGCCCGGTCCCGGGCCCGTCCGGCGCGGCCCCGATCAGCCCGCCCGCGCCGATCACCGCGGCGGCGCCGTCGAGCCTGCCCGAGGACCGCTACCTCAACCGCGAGCTCTCCTGGCTGGACTTCAACGCCCGGGTGCTCGCGCTGGCGGAGGACACCAGCCAGCCGCTGCTGGAGCGGGCCAAGTTCCTGGCGATCTTCGCGTCGAACCTGGACGAGTTCTACATGGTCCGGGTGGCCGGGCTGAAGCGCCGGGACGAGATGGGGCTCGCGGTGCGCAGCGCGGACGGCCTGTCCCCGCGCGAGCAGCTCCGCCAGATCGGCGAGCGGAGCCAGGCGATCTCCGAGGCACACGCCCGCGTCTTCCTGGACGAGGTGCGTCCCGAGCTCGCCACCGCGGGCATCCACATCCGCCGCTGGGCCGATCTCACGGACGCGCAGCGGCTGCGCCTCTCGGACTACTTCGCCGCCCAGGTCTTCCCCGTGCTCACCCCGCTCGCGGTCGACCCGGCGCACCCCTTCCCGTACATCTCGGGGCTGTCGCTGAACCTGGCCGTCACGGTCCGGGACCCGGAGGGCCGCACCGAACGCTTCGCCCGGGTCAAGGTGCCGAACAACGTGCCGCGCCTCGTGCGGGTCGGTGAGGACGAGACCACGGAGGCGGGCATCGAGCGGGGTGTCACGTTCCTGCCGATCGAGGACCTGATCTCCGCCCACCTCGGCGAGCTGTTCACCGGGCTGGAGGTGGCCGAGGTGCACGCGTTCCGGGTCACCCGCAACGCGGACCTGGAGGTCGAGGAGGACCGGGACGAGGACCTCCTGCAGGCCCTCGAGCGCGAGCTCGCCCGCCGCCGGTTCGGGCCGCCCGTCCGGCTCGAGGTCACCGAGACGATGAGCGAGCACGTGCTGGAGCTGCTGCTCCGCGAGCTGGACGTGCACCCCGGGGACGTCGTGACCGTGCCCGGCCTGCTGGACATGACCTGCCTCTGGGAGGTCTACGCCACGGACCGGCCGGACCTGAAGGACGAGCCGTTCCGCCCCGCCACGCATCCCGCGTTCGGCGAGCGGGAGACCCCGCGCAGCATCTTCGCCACGCTGCGGGAGGGGGACGTGCTGGTCCACCACCCCTACGACTCCTTCTCCACGAGCGTGCAGCGCTTCATCGAGCAGGCCGCGGCGGACCCGAACGTGCTGGCGATCAAGCAGACCCTCTACCGCACGTCGGGTGACTCCCCGATCGTCGACGCCCTGATCGACGCGGCCGCGGCCGGCAAGCAGGTCGTCGCGCTCGTCGAGATCAAGGCGCGGTTCGACGAGCAGGCCAACATCCGATGGGCGCGTGAGCTGGAGAAGTCCGGCGTGCACGTCGTCTACGGGCTCGTGGGCCTCAAGACGCACTGCAAGACGTCGCTCGTCGTGCGGCAGGAGGGCTCCACGATCCGCCGCTACTGCCACATCGGCACCGGCAACTACAACCCGAAGACCGCGCGGCTCTACGAGGACATCGGCGTCCTGACGGCGGACCCGACGATCGGTGCGGACCTCACGGACCTGTTCAACTCGCTCACCGGCTACTCGCGGCAGACGTCGTACCGCTCGTTGCTGGTGGCGCCCTACGGGGTGCGGCGCGGCATCGTGCGCCGGATCGAGGACGAGATCGAGGCCTGGCAGGCCGGGAACACGGACGCCGCCGTCCGGATCAAGGTCAACTCGCTGGTGGACGAGCAGGTCATCGACGCGCTGTACCGGGCGTCGAACGCGGGGGTCCCGTGTGACGTCGTGGTGCGCGGGATCTGCGCGATCCGCCCCGGGCGCCCCGGGCTCTCGGAGAACATCCGGGTCCGCTCGATCCTCGGCCGGTTCCTCGAACACTCGCGGATCTTCCACTTCGGCGCCGCGAGCGAGTACTGGATCGGCAGCGCGGACATGATGCACCGCAACCTGGACCGCCGCGTCGAGGTGCTGCTGCGCGTCGCGGACCCCGTGCTCGCGGACCAGCTCGGCGCGCTCTTCGAATCCGCGCTGGACCCGGCCACCCGGTGCTGGACGCTCCAGGCGGACGGCACCTGGGAACCGTCGCCGCCACCGGGTTCGGACATGGAGAAGGTCCGGGACCACCAGGCGGAGCTGATGATCGCGCACGCCTCGCGAGCGCAGTCGAACAGTGAGTGAGGGCGCCGGTCCCGCGGTGAGCCCCTTCGCTCCGGACCTGCCCGGTCCGGACCGCTCCACCGCCGACGCGGACGTGCTCGCCGCGGGCACCGTGCTCTGGCGCCCCGGGCCGCTCGTGGCCCTGGTGCACCGGCCGAAGTACGACGACTGGTCCCTTCCCAAGGGCAAGCTCGACGAGGGCGAGAGCCTCTCCGCCGCCGCCGTCCGCGAGACCCGGGAGGAGACGGGGCTGCGGTCCCGGCTCGGCGCCCTGCTCGGGGACGTCCGCTACGACGTGCCCGAGGGCCGCAAGCTGGTCCGGTACTGGGCGGCGGAATGTCTGGACCCGCCGGAGTTCGCGGAGAACGACGAGGTGGACGCGCTGCGCTGGCTCGCTCCCGCCGACGCCGCCGCCCTGCTGACCCACGATCACGACAAGGCCGTCGTCGCCCTGTTCGCGGCGCAGGGACCGCCCCGGTCGGTACTGCTGCTCGTCCGGCACGCCAAGGCCGGCAGCCGCAACAACTGGGACGGCGACGACGACCTCCGCCCGCTGTCCGAGCCCGGCCGCGTCCAGGTGTCACAGCTCGTGCCGTTCCTGGCCCGGTTCGGGCCCGAGCGGGCGGCCACCGCTCCCCCGGTGCGGTGCCGGGACACGATCGCCCCGCTCGTCGCGGACCTGGGACTCCCCGCGCCGTCGGAGGAACCGCTCCTCGGCGAGAACGGCTACTGGGAGACCCCCGAGGCAGGCCTGGCCCGCCTCCGCGAGCTCGCCGCACAGCCGGGCGTCACGGTGCTGAGCAGCCAGGGGGGCGTGATCCCGGACGTGGTGGGCGCGCTCCTCGGGGAAGGGGACCTGGCGCTCGGGGAGCTCGCCCCGGACACGGTCGTCCCCTCCCGGAAGGCGAGCACCTGGGTGCTCTGCCTGGGGCCCGGGGGAGAGCTCCGGAGCGCGGACTACTACGGCACCCCCACCACCACCTGACCCGCGAGCCGCCCCCGGCAGGAACCATGATCACGATCCGGGGAGCGGGAACGACGTGAGACGTCGGTGCCACTCCCCGGATCGTGCTCGACGCCGGGCGACCGGCCGGGCTACTTCTTGGCCTTGCTCTTCGCCGGGGCCTTCTTCGCCGGCTTCGCGGCGGTCTTCGTCTCCTTGGGCGCAGTCTCCTTGGCCGCGGCCTCCTTGGCGGCGGGCTTCTTGACGGCTGCCTTCTTCGGTTCGGCCTTCGCCTTGGCCGGCTTGCGGGCGGGCTTCGCGGCGGGCGCCTCACCGGCGTCGCTGAACGAGCCCGACGCCTTCGCCGGGCGGCCGGTGGGCTTCGCGGCGGGCGGCTCGACGACGGCCGGTGCCGGCGACGCGTCCGAGGCCGCCACCGACGTCGCCGCGGTGCGGGTGCGGCCGGCCGTGGCCCGCGGGGCCGCATTCGCGCTGCGGGAGGCGGTGCTGCGGGTCCGGCGGGCCGGGGCGGGCTTGGCCGCCGCCGCGCCGTTGGCCTCGACGGTCGCCTTGAACGCCGTGCCCGGGCGGAAGGCCGGGACGGTGGTGGCCGGGACCGGGACGGTCTCCCCGGTGCGCGGGTTCCGGGCCACCCGGGCGGCCCGGGCACGGGGCTCGAAGACCCCGAATCCGGTGAGCGTCACGGAGGATCCCGATCCGACGGTATCGACGATGATCTCCAGCAGGCCGTCCACTGCGGACGACGCGGTGCGCCGGTCCCCGAGACGGGCCGCCAGCGCGTCCACGAGCTGGGTCTTGTTCATGCGCCGCACCGTAGAGCGTTTCCGCAGCTCGCACCAGTGTCAAACGCCAAGAAAGGCGTTGCGGCGCAAGGATCCGGGTCCGGATCCGCTGCATCGCAACGCCGTGCGCGTGGGTGGCGGGCGGTGCGGGTGCACCGTTCGCCACCCA
>JAOZVV010000156.1:139435-154379 GCA_025869365.1 Pseudonocardia sp. | reverse complement strand
GGGGGCCCGGGGGGGGGGGGGGGGCCCCCCCCCCCCCCCGGGGGGGGGGGGGGGGGCGGCCCCCCCCCCGCCGGGGGGGGGGGGGGGGGGGGGGGGCCCCCCCGGGGGGGGGGGGGGGGGGGGGGGGGGGGGGGGGGCCCCCCCCCCCCCCCCACGACGGGTCAGCGGACGGTCGGCATCCGGGCCGGTCGGGTGGCCTCGAAGGCCGTGATGTCCGCCTCGTGGCGCAGGGTCAGGCCGATGTCGTCGAGGCCCTCGAGCAGGCGCCAGCGGGCGTAGTCGTCGATGTCGAAGCGCACCGTCAGGTCTCTGGCCTGCACGGTCTTCTCCTGCAGGTCCACAGTGACCTCGGTGCCCGGCTCGGTCTCCAGCAGCTTCCACAACAGCTCGACGTCCGGCTGCGCGACCTGCGCCGCGACGAGCCCGGCCTTCGAGGAGTTGCCCCGGAAGATGTCCCCGAACCGCGAGGAGATGACGACCCGGAAGCCGAAGTCCATCAGCGCCCAGACCGCGTGCTCGCGCGACGAGCCGGTGCCGAAGTCCTGCCCCGCCACCAGAACGGAGCCGCGGGAGAACGGTTCGACGTTGAGGATGAAGTTCTCGTCGCTGCGCCACGCGGCGAACAGGCCGTCCTCGAACCCCGTGCGCGTGACGCGCTTGAGGTAGACCGCCGGGATGATCTGGTCGGTGTCCACGTCGGAGCGGCGCAGGGGCACGCCGATCCCGGTGTGGGTCGTGAAGGCGTCCATCAGTTCAGGTCCTCCGGGGACGACAGGGTTCCGCGCACGGCCGTCGCGGCGGCGACGAGGGGCGACACCAGGTGGGTGCGACCGCCCTTGCCCTGGCGGCCCTCGAAGTTGCGGTTCGACGTCGACGCGCAGCGCTCACCCGGGGCGAGCTGGTCCGGGTTCATGCCCAGGCACATCGAGCAGCCGGCGGACCGCCACTCGGCGCCCGCCGCGCTGAAGACCTTGTCCAGGCCCTCGTCCTCGGCCTGGAACCGCACCCGCATCGAGCCCGGGACGACCAGCATCCGGACGCCGTCGGCGACCTTCCGCCCGTCGATCACCTGGGCTGCGGCCCGCAGGTCCTCGATCCGCCCGTTGGTGCACGAGCCGATGAACACGGTGTCGACCTTGATGTCCCGCAGCGGCATCCCGGCCTCGAGACCCATGTAGGTCAGGGCCTTCTCCGCGGCGGAGCGCTCGTTCTCGTCGACGATCGTCTCGGGGTCCGGGACGCTGCCACCGAGCGGCAGGCCCTGGCCCGGGTTGGTGCCCCAGGTGACGAACGGGGTGAGTGCGTCCGCGTCGATGTCCACCTCGGCGTCGAAGGTGGCGTCGTCGTCCGTGCGCAGCTCCCGCCAGGCCTCGACGGCGGCGTCCCACTGCTCCCCCGACGGCGCGCGGTCCCGGCCCTTCAGGTAGGCGAAGGTGGTCTCGTCCGGCGCGATCATGCCCGCCCGGGCGCCGGCCTCGATGGACATGTTGCAGATCGTCATCCGGGCCTCCATCGAGAGGTTCTCGATGACGTTGCCGCGGTACTCGAGCACGTAGCCCTGCCCGCCGCCGGTGCCGATCTGCGCGATCATGGCCAGCACGACGTCCTTGCCGGTCACGCCCGGGCGCAGGGTGCCGTCGGCGCTGTCGACGTTGATCGCCATGGTCTTGAACCGCTTGAGCGGCAGCGTCTGGGTGGCGAGCACGTGCTCGACCTCGGACGTGCCGATGCCGAACGCCATCGCCCCGAACGCGCCGTGCGTGGAGGTGTGGCTGTCCCCGCAGACGACGGTGGTGCCGGGCTGGGTGAGCCCCAGCTGCGGGCCGATGACGTGCACGATGCCCTGCTCGGCGTGGTTCATCGGGTAGAGCTCGACGCCGAACTCCTCGCAGTTGCGGCGCAGCGTCTCGACCTGCGTGCGGGACACGGGGTCCGCGATCGGCGCGAGGACGTCGAGGGTGGGGACGTTGTGGTCCTCGGTGGCGATGGTGAGGTCCGTGCGCCGCACCGGCCGCCCGGCGAGCCGGAGCCCGTCGAACGCCTGCGGGCTGGTCACCTCGTGGACCAGGTGCAGGTCGATGTAGAGCAGATCGGGTTCCTGCCCCTCACCGGCGCGGACCAGATGCAGGTCCCAGACCTTCTCGGCCAGCGTGCGTCCCGCCTTCGGCACGGCACTGCCTCCTCTTTCGCTCACGTGCCCCGACTGGTGTGGTGGAGTGGACTTCCCAATATTTGAGAAGCTAGTATCGAGGCGTGAGACAGTCTAGCGGCATCGGCGTGCTCGACAAGGCCGTGGGGGTCCTCCGGGCGGCGGCGGCCGAACCGGTCGGACTCTCGGAGCTCTGCGAGGCGACGGGCCTGCCGCGGGCCACGGCCCACCGGCTCGCGGTCGGGCTCGAGGTGCACGGCCTGCTGCACCGCGGCAACGACGGCCGCTGGCGCCCGGGCCCCACGCTCGCCGAGCTGGCGGGCGGGCACACGGACCCGCTGCTCGACGCCGCCGCCGCCGTCCTGCCCCGGCTGCGGGACATCACGGGCGAGAGCGTGCAGCTCTACCGCCGCGACGGCGTCCATCGCATCTGCATCGCCACCGCGGAGCCCGCGAGCGGCCTGCGGGACACCGTGCCCGTCGGCACCCGGCTGCCGATGACCGCAGGCTCCGGCGCCAAGGTGCTGGCCGCGTGGGCGGACCCCGTGACCCAGCGCCTCGTCCTCGCGGACGCGACGTTCACCGAACGCGTCCTCGTCGACGTCCGTCGCCGCGGCTGGGCGCAGAGCGTCGCCGAGCGCGAGTCCGGCGTCTCCAGCGTGTCGGCGCCGGTGCGGGACGCCGGCGGGCAGGTCGTGGCGGCGGTGAGCGTGTCCGGCCCGGTGGACCGCATCGGCAGACGGCCGGGCGTGCGCTGGGCGGCGGACCTGCTCGCCGCGGCGGAGGCACTCCAGCACCGGCTGTGAGCAGCGTCCCGATCGATCTCTACCGCTCGTCGGAAGCCCGGCGCCGACCACCGAACGGTCGCCGTCGCTCGGTCGGGCGATGCGCAGCGTGACGTTAGCGTGGACCCGACCTGCAAGAGAGCACGACCGGGCACGCTCCCCCACGGCCCGGGCGAGGACAGGATCACGGTGAGCGAGCCCACGAGACCGAGTCGTCCCATCCGCGCGCCGCGCGCCCGAACGCCGCGCCCGCGCAGCGAGGGAGTGCGATGAGCTATCTCCTCGGGATCGACCTCGGCGCCAACCGGACCGTGGCGGCCGTCGGCCGGCCGGACCGGCCGGACGCGCCCGAGATCGTGGCGCTGGGTCATCGGTCGATGGACGCGCCGACCGTGCTGTTCCTCGGCGAGGACGGCACCGTGGCGGCCGGTGAGGCCGCCGAGGAGCGTGCGGCCGCGGACCCGGACCGGGCCGCCCGCGAGTTCACCGAGCGCATCGGCAGCCCGGAGCCCCTGGTGGTGGCCGGGGTGACCTGGCAGCCCGAGGAGCTCTGCGCGCGAATGGTGCGCTGGGTCGTCAACGAGGTCGCGGACCAGGAGGGCGGCCCGGCGGACGCCGTGGCGATCGCCCGCCCCGCTTCCTGGGGCTCGCGCCAGCAGGACCTGTTGGCGGCCGCGCTCGGCGGGCACGGCATGGCCGTCACGTTCGTCAGCGGCGTGCAGGCGACGGGCGCGGTCCGCGCCCTCGCCGACGGCGCCGAACCCTACGCGCCGACGACCCTCACGCCCGCCTTCGACGATCCCGGCTACGAACCGCCGGTCAGGCAGCCCACACCACCGCCCTACGAGTCGGAGTACGAGCAGCAGTACGCGTCCGCGAGCCCGGACGAGCCCCGGACCAGCCGTATCGCGGTCCCGCCGGCGGAGATCCCGCCGTCCTGGTCCTACCCGGACGAGCCCACGACCGCCGCCGCCCCGGGCGTCGAGTACGACGTGGAGGAGCCCAGGCCCGCGCTGGGCCGCACCCCGGCCACGATGGTGGGCATCGGCGGCGCGCTCGGCGCGCTCGCCCTGGTGGGCACCATCGTGTTCTGGCCGGCGGACCGGGTGACGAACACCGCCTCGGTGATCACCCCCGCGTCGACGACGGCCCCGGTGGCGCCCACGACGACCGCCGAGAGCGTCGCGCCGACCACCACCGAGGCACCGGCCACCTCCAGGACCACGCCGCGCCGGACGACGACGGCACCCCCGCCGACCACCACCGAGCCCCCGTCCTCGGCGATCGTGCCGCCGCCTCCGGATCCGCCGACCGAGACCACGACCGAGACCACGACACCGCCCGCCAGCTCGGCGCCGCCGACGACGACCACTCCGGCATCCCCGCCCGGGGCCGCGGCCAAGCCGTAGGCCCCACCGCCGTCCTCGTCACCGTCATCCTCCCCACGACGAGAACGCCCCGCCGAGACCCTCGGCGGGGCGTTCTCGTCTCTGCATGGTCCATTGCCACGCCTCGGGAACAATGCTGTGATCTGTGCCGCACAACGCGGCGCACAATGGTTCCGAAACACGACAAAGCCCGTTCCGGATGATCCGGAACGGGCGTTATCGGTGTAGCCCCGACGGGATTTGAACCCGCGCTACCGCCTTGAGAGGGCGGCGTCCTAGGCCGCTAGACGACGGGGCCGCGGCTGTTACGCACTCTAACAGCGAGGGAAACTTGCGTTTCCGCTGGGGTACCAGGACTCGAACCTAGACTAACTGAACCAGAATCAGTCGTGCTGCCAATTACACCATACCCCAAGAGATCACTTTCACCGGGGGGCGCTGGCTGGGAACTTCATCTGGTGGCCAGCGCCGGTGTCCGTGTCCTTGCAGAGAAGACTCTAGCGGACGCCTCCGGCACGCTCCAAACCGGCCCCCAGTCTCGCCAGGGAACGGTCCTTACCCAGCAGTTCCATCGACTCGTAGAGCGGCGGCGAGACCGTTCGGCCGCTGATCGCGACGCGCACCGGACCGAACGCCTTCCGCGGCTTGAGCCCCAGGCCGTCCACGAGCGTGGCCTTGAGGGACTCCTCGATCGCCGCGGTGCTCCACTCCGGGAGCGCGTCGAGACCCTTGATCGCGGCCTCCAGGATCGGCGTGGCGTCCGCGCCGAGGTTCTTGGTGGCGGCGTCCTCGTCGAGGGTGAAGTCCGCGCCGTCGACGAAGAGGAAGCGGAGCATGCGCGCGGCGTCGGAGAGGACCACCGAGCGCTCCTGGACGAGCGGCGCGGCGGCGGTGAGCACCGCGTCGTCCGCGGTGACGGTGACGCCCTCGGCGGCGAGGTAGGGCACGACGCGCCGGGCGAAGTCCGCCGGGTCGAGCGCCCGCAGGTGCGCGGAGTTGATCGCCTCGGCCTTCTTGAGGTCGAAGCGGGCCGTGTTGCTGGACACGCGGGTGATGTCGAAGGCCGCGACCATCTCGTCGAGGGAGAAGACGTCCCGGTCGTCCGCGATCGCCCAGCCGAGCAGGGCGAGGTAGTTGAGCAGCCCCTCGGGGGTGAAACCGCGATCGCGGTAGGCGAAGAGGTTGGACTGCGGGTCCCGCTTGGAGAGCTTGCGGTTGCCCTCGCCGGTGACGAGCGGGAGGTGCGCGTAGGTCAGCGGCCCCTCGCCGATGCCGACCCGCTGGAGCGACTCGAGCAGGGCGATCTGCCGCGGCGTCGAGGAGAGCAGGTCCTCGCCGCGCAGGACGTGCGTGATGCCCATGAGCGCGTCGTCGAGGGGGTTGGTCAGGGGGTAGAGCGGCGTGCCGTCCCCGCGGGCGAGGACGAAGTCCGGGACGATGCCCCGCTTGAAGGTGACCTCGCCGCGGACCAGGTCCGTGAACGTGATGTCCCGGTCCGGCATCCGCAGCCGGTAGACGGGCTTGCGGCCCTCTGCCCGGAACGCCTGCTTCTGCTCCTCGGTGAGGTCCCGGTCGAGGTTGTCGTAGCCCAGCTTCGGGTCCCGGCCGGCGGCCTTGTGCCGGGCCTCGATCTCCTCGCCGCTGGAGTAGGACTCGTAGACCTCGCCGGCCTGCACGAGGCGGTCGAGCGCGTCCCGGTAGAGATCCCCGCGCTCGCTCTGCCGGTAGGGGCCGTGCTCGCCGCCGACCTCGGGGCCCTCGTCCCAGTCCAGGCCGAGCCAGCGCAGGGCGTCGAGCAGGGACTCGTAGGACTCGACGCTGTCCCGGGAGGCGTCGGTGTCCTCGATCCGGAAGACGAACGCACCCCCCGTGTGACGCGCGTGGGCCCAGTTGAACAGGGCGGTGCGGATCAGCCCGACGTGGGGCGTTCCGGTGGGCGAGGGACAGAAGCGGACACGAACACTATTCATGGTTCGTCCAGGGTATCCCTGGCCCTCCTCCGCCGTCCGCGGTACATTTCAACGCATGTTGAATGGCGAGCGCACGACTGTCGTGGTCGCCGGTGGTGGTCCCGCCGGGATGGTGCTCGGGCTGCTCCTGGCCCGCGCGGGCGTGCAGGTCACCGTGCTGGAGAAGCATCCGGACTTCCTGCGGGACTTCCGAGGGGACACGGTCCACCCGTCCACGCTCACGCTGCTCGACGAGCTGGGCCTGGGCGAGCGGTTCGCCGCCCTCCCCCAGCGCCGGATGCAGCAGCTGCGGGCGGCGCTCGACGGCGGCACGGTCACGATCGCGGACTTCACCCGGCTCCCGGGCCGCCACAAGTACATCTCGCTCGTCCCGCAATGGGACTTCCTGGACCTCCTCGCGGACGCGGCCGCCGCGGAACCCACGTTCACGCTGATCCGCAACGCCGAGGTCACGGGGCTGCTGCGGGCCGGCGGGAAGGTGACCGGCGTCCGCTGGACGGACCGGGTGAGCGGGGAGCGACACGAGCTCGCGGCCGCGTTGACCGTCGGCTGCGACGGGCGTCGCTCGGCGGTGCGGGCCTCCTCCGGGCTGCGGAGCCGGTCCTTCGGTGTCCCGATGGACGTCTGGTGGTTCCGCCTCCCGCGCCTCGCCGACGACCCGGAGGGCGGGTTCGGCCGGTTCTCCACCGGCCACTTCGCCGTGATGATCGACCGCGGGGACTACTGGCAGTGCGCCTACCTGATCCGCAAGGGCAGCGACGCCGTGCTGCGCGCCGCCGGGATCGACACGCTGCGACGGCGGTTCGCCCGGCTGGTCCCGCTCGTGGCGGACCGGGTCGACACGCTGGAGTCCTTCGACCAGGTCCAGCTGCTCGACGTCCGGCTGGACCGGCTCCGTCGCTGGTCCGGCGACGGCCTGCTGCTCATCGGGGACGCGGCGCACGCGATGTCCCCGGTGGGCGGGGTCGGGATCAACCTGGCCGTGGCGGACGCGGTCGCGGCCGCCCGGCTGCTCGGACCGCCCCTGCGCGCCGCCGGCTCGGTGACACCCGCGGAGCTCCGCCGCGTCCAGACCCGGAGGCTGTGGCCCACGGCGGTCACCCAGGCCGTCCAGCGGCTGGCCCACAAGGTCATCCTCGGCCGCGCCCTCGCCTTCGACCCGGACGCCGGGACCACGCCGTCCACGGGCCTCCCGCGCCCGGCCCGGTTGATGGAGCGGTTCCCGGCGCTGCGCGGGATACCGGCCCGGCTGGTGGGGATCGGGCCACTGCCCGAGCACGCCCCGTCCTGGGCGCGCCGCCCGGAGGCCCCGGTCGAGGAGCCCGCGGCCGACACCTCGCAGACCTGACCCCTCCGACCCCTGGCTTTCTGATGCACCCCGATCAAAGATGGGTTCGAGTCGGCGGACACCGGCGTCCGCCGATCACCTACCGGAGGTGTTCGTGACTGTCTCCCTGACCGTGCTCTACAACCCGCCCGCGGACCCCGCGGCGTTCGACAAGCACTACGACGAGGTCCACGCGCCGCTGGCCGCGAAGATCCCGAACCTCGAGTCGTTCACGATCGTCCGGCCGGGCCCCGGACCCGACGGCTCCGCCCCGCCGTACCACCTGGTCGCGACCCTCACCTTCGCCTCGCCCGAGGTGATGGCGGAGGCGATGGCGAGCCCGGAGGGCAAGGCAGGGAACGAGGACCTCGCCAACTTCGCCATGGCGGGAGCCTCGATGGTGGTGGGAGAGCTCAACGTCGTCGTCTGAGGTTCTGACTCCCTGACTTCAGGAAAGCCACATTCATGTAAGGATCTTTCATGAATGTGGCTTTCCTGAACCGCCGGGGGGCCAGGTGATCGCCCGGACCCGAGGTCGGGGACGCGCCTTGGCGTGCGCGTAGGTCCGCCGGAGCGTGTCCTCCACCAGAGCCGACTGCCGGTGGATCATCGACGGCTTCGAGGCGATGTACGCGACTCCGGCCGCCACGAACAGTGCAGCCCGAGTCACTGTCCGCTCGTGGTCCGCGGGCCCGAGATGCCACTCGGTCGACTCGATCTCCCAGCTCATCGCGACGTCGTCGAGCCAGCAGTCCGCGATCCCCAGGAGGACTCCGCGCTCGTCGTGGACCGCGATGTTCCATCGTGGCTCGGGCAGTCCGGTACGGGCCCAGAGTTCCTTCGCCTCCGCTTCCGCCGCGGAGCGGACCCCGTCCCCGACCTCGGCGATGACCCGCCGCGGGATGGCCGTGCCGCGCCGACTCCCTTGGTCGATCTCCCGAACGATGTCGCGGACCGTGCACACCCCTCGTTGAACGGCATCGGCGAACAACTCCGTGACGGCGCCGCCCGATGTGAGGCGCCGGGCGCCGTCCACGCAGGCACGAGCCGGCGGAGCCAGACGGACGCCGTCGCGGATCATCTGCGTCGGCGGGCGAGTCGTCCGCTCGACGTGCACGTACCCGACCGAGCGGACCTGCCTCCCGGCCGGGACCAGCACGTGGACCTCGTCCGGAGAGCGTCGGCGCCCGGTGGGCGGGGCGGTGCCGCGCCGCACCCCATGGCGTCTGGCGGCTTCCAGGCCCGTGACCATCGAATCCGGCCCGCACAGCAGGAGCGCCGCCTCGACGAGCTGGTCGCGCGACGGCGGGCCGGTGAACAACAACACGACGCCGGGGAGCACCAGCTGCCAAGGACCGCCTTCCAGGCAGCGGTTGTAGACGGTCCGCTCGGACACCCCGGCGGCGACGAGCTGTCGGGCGGTGGCCACACCGCGCGGGAATCGTGCGCGTAGGTCCCGTGGCCGCGGGGAACCGAGAATCGAGGTCACACGGTCAAGGGTGGGCCACGGTGGCCACGCCGTGGGGCCGTTTGAGCAGTCGGGTACCGGCAGCCGCGGTACTGCCTTCAGGAAAGCCACATTCCGGAAGATTCCTTACATGAATGTGGCTTTCCTGAACCTCGGAAGGTGCGGCGGGGTCAGGCGTTCGGGTCCGCCTGCTTGCTCACCAGGGCCGCGAGGCGGTCACCGATGCTCTGGGTGTGGCCCGTGGCCTGGTGGTCCCTCGTCGCGAGGTCGAAGGCCACCGCGGCCTCGATCCGGCGGGCGGCGTCCGGGCGGCCCACGTGGTCCAGCAGCAGGGCGACCGAGAGGATCGCCGCCGTCGGGTCCGCGATCCCCTGGCCCGCGATGTCCGGGGCCGAGCCGTGGACCGGCTCGAACATGCTCGGGTTGGTGCCGCTCGCGTCGATGTTGCCGCTCGCCGCGAGCCCGATGCCCCCGGTGACGGCGGCCGCGAGGTCCGTCAGGATGTCCCCGAACAGGTTGTCCGTGACGATCACGTCGAACCGGCCCGGGTCCGTGACCAGGTGGATCGTGGTCGCGTCGACGTGCTGGTAGGCGACGGAGACATTCGGGTGCTCGAGGGAGACCTCCTCGACGATCCGGGACCACAGCGCGCCCGCGAAGGTGAGCACGTTCGTCTTGTGGACGAGCGTGAGGTGCTTGCGCGGGCGGTTCTCGGCCCGGGTGAACGCGTCCCGCACGACCCGCTCGACGCCGAACGCCGTGTTCTGGCTGACCTCGGTGGCGATCTCGTGCGGGGTGTCCTTGCGCAGCAGGCCGCCGGTGCCGACGTACGGCCCCTCGGTGCCCTCGCGCACGACGACCAGGTCGATCTCCTGGTTGCCGGACAGCGGCCCGCGGACGCCGGGGTAGAGCCGGGCGGGGCGCAGGTTGACGTGGTGGTCCAGCTCGAACCGAAGGCGCAGCAGCAGGCCGCGCTCGAGGATGCCGCTGGGCACCGACGGGTCCCCGACGGCGCCGAGCAGGATCGCGTCGTGCTGCTTGAGCTCGGTGAGCACCGACTCCGGCAGCAGTTCGCCGGTGGAGTGCCAGCGAGCGGCGCCGAGGTCGTAGGTCGTGGTCTCCGTACCCGGCGAGACCTCGTTGAGGACCTTCAACGCCTCGTCGATGACCTCCGGCCCGATGCCGTCGCCGGGAATGACCGCAAGGCGCATGCCTCTCGTTTCCTCTCTCCAGTTGGCTCGCACTTCGGGGGATCCCGGTTCGTCGAGCAACGAGACGCTACCCGCTGTGCCGCCGTCCGATGTCCGGCGTCCACTCGTTCGAGGTCACCCGTGAGGGTGAGCCACGCCCGCCCGGAGGCCGTCCCCTGCCCGGAGGGGGCGCGTCACTCCCCCGAGCGGGTCAGATTCTCCGCCCGGGTCATGCCGGGCCCGCGCCCGGGGTCCGGGTCGCGCTCGGGGACGCGCTGACGGGGAACACCCGGCCGGGTGTTCCGGCCATCGCCGGCTCCCCCTCCGCCGACGGCGCGCCGAGGGCCACGGCGTGCTCACCGGTCGCGTTCTGGGGCAGCACGACGAGCAGCGGCGCCCCGGCCGGCGCGGCGAGCGTCGTGCCGTCGTCGGCCGGCGAGAGCAGCTGCGCCGCCACCGGGTCGCCGGCCAGCGGGTCCCAGCGCCCCGGGACCTCCGCGACGTCGACCGGCACGTCCGAACCCTCCTCGTTGGGCCGGCTGACGTCGACGGGCCCGTAGTCCCCCTCGACGCGCACCCGCATCCGCAGGGGCGCGCTCGCGGCCCGCGGGTCGATGCCCAGCGCGGACAGCGCCACCGGGAGCACCCAGGTGTCGGTGTCGAAGACGTTCGTGTCGGTGACGCCGGTGAGCCCGTTGACCGGCTGCGCGTCCAGCTCGGAGTACCCGCCGACGCCGGTCATGGGGTGCGCGAGGTCGACGGTCCGGGCGACGAGCACGTCCGTCCCCTCCTCCTTGACCAGGCCGGTCGCGTGGTCCGGCACCCCGTCCCCGTCGACGTCGAACTCGACGCTGGGCACGGTCGTCGCACCGACGTCCGGCAGCGGGCCCCACATGCTCACCGCGATGCCGATCGTGTCCCCGGCCCGCGCGACGCCGACGTAGCGCAGGTCCCCGCCGTGCCCGGTCTCGTTGGCGACGCACCCGGTGATCCGCCGCTCGTCGCAGATCGGCAGTTCGGGACTGGTCGCGAGCAGCCGGAACACCCCGGCGCGGGAGCGGTAGGCCTGCCGCCCGCGGCCCTGGTCCACGCCCGTGCCGCTCAGCGTCACCGTCGACCCCGACGAGGACGCGGTCAGCGCCGAGACCGGCTTCGGGGCGGAGGTGACGGGTACCCGTAGCACCGGCGAGCCGTCCGTCGGGGTGAGCGTCACCAGGCCCGAGGCGTCCGCGAGGTACTGCCGCGCCTGCCCCTGCTGGGTCAGCTCGAGCGTCGGGTCCGGGGTGCGCCGCAGCGCCTTCGGGTCGACGGTCAGCCGCACCTCGACCGTCGTGTCCAGCCCGGGCAGCACCCGCACCCGCGCGGGCGAGGCCTCGATCCTCACCCCGGGCATCGTGGTGATGGCCCGGTAGTCGACGTCCAGGGCCGCCGGCGCGGTGCCGGTGTTGCGGACGCTGATCCGTTCGCGGCGCGTCACCGGCGCTCCCGGCGGGGCCTCGACCGCCCCGAACGCGACGCCGACGGCACCCGGGTCCTCGGCGTTGCCCGCGAGCAGGGTCGTACGGACGGCGGCCTGGGCGTCGACGCGCCCGGCGCCGACCCGCATCGGGGCGAACAGCGGCCCGGAGTGGTTCTCCCCCTCGTGCACGTCGCCGCCCGCGGTGTTCACGATCGCGGCCTTGACCTCCTGCGGTGTCCGGTCCGGGTGGGCCTGCCGGACCAACGCGGCGATCCCGGCGACGAACGGCGACGCCATCGACGTCCCGGTCTTGCTCGCCCGCCCGGTCCCCGTCCCGACGTCCGCGGACACGATCGACTGTCCGGGCGCCGCGACGTCCGGCTTCACCCCGGGCCCCCGGCCGCCGCGAGCCGAGCTCTCGCTGAGGGTGTCCTCGATCGCCGGGGCCGTCACGTAGCGGACGCCGGCGAGGGTCCCGTCGAGGTGCAGGCGCAGGGTCCCGGCGTCGAGCGCCGAGCGCAGCGCCGCCGTCGACGCGGCGTCGAGCTGGAACATCGGCAGGTCCTTCGACCCGCCGATCTGGGTCGCCCCGAAATCCGCCTGGGCGGAGGTGAGCACCGCGCCGATCGCGCCCGCCGCGGTGGCCTCCTCCGCCCGCTGGACCGAACCGCAGGGCCGGGCCGACGTGGCGTCCGGCCAGTCGAGCCAGACGATCCGGCCCGCGACCCGGGCCGTGTCCGCGGCCGAGTACGGCGCACATCCCTGGGCGTTGGCCGCCGACAGCGCGACCACGTCCCCGGTGACGTCCGGGACGCCCGTGAAGCTGACGCCGTACTGGCCCGAGACGGTCCGGACCTCGGGGGTGAGCTGCTCGGCGCCGTCGAGGAGCACGCCTGCGTCCCGGACGTTGCCGACGGCCAGCACGTCCGGGCTGTTCGACGGGGCCGTCCCGGCGTCGAACACGTCGCCCGCGTTCCCGGCGGCCGCGACGACCACGACCCCGTTGTCCACCAGCTTCTGCACGAACTCGTTGACCGGGTCGTCCGGGGCGGCGAAGTCCGAGCCGAGGGAGAGGTTGACGACGTCGAGGCGGTCGTCGAAGTCGCCGTCGCCGTTCGGGTCCAGGGCCCGGTCGAGCCCGGCCGGGGTGAGGGCCGTCGATCCCTCGCAGCCGAAGATCCGGATCGCGTACAGGCTCGCCGCGGGCGCCGCCCCCGGTCCGATCCGCATCGTGTTCAGGGCGTCCGGGGTCAGCGCACGGTAGTCCCCGGTGAACGTGGTGCCGTCCGCGTTCTCGCCGTAGCCCGCGGCGGTCCCCGCGACGTGGGTGCCGTGGCCGCCGCAGTCCAGCGGGTCGCCGTCCGGTTTCGGGGTGAACCGGGCGGGGTCCGAGCTGCTGGAGTCGTAGTCGTCACCCGCGAGGTCGACGCCGCCGACGACCTTGCGTGTCGGGAAGTCCCCGTCGCCCGCCCTGGCCGCCTCGTAGGCCTCGACGGTGCCGGGCCCGCCCAGGTCCGCGTGGGTGTAGTCGATGCCGGTGTCGATGATGCCGATCCGCACGCCGTCGCCGAGCAGGCCGGTGCTCTGCCAGGTCTGCATCGCGCGGCCGAGCTGGACCGCGGCGGAGTTGCTCGGCCGGGCGGGGGTGATGCGCCGGACCGAGCGGACGCCGGGGGTGGCGGCGAGCCGGCGGACCGTCACGGGATCCGCGCGCACGGCGACACCGGGGACGGCGTTGCTGGTCCGGTAGAGCTCCCGCTCCCCCTCCGCGCCGCGCAGTGACCCGAGGACGCGGTTCACCGTGGCGTCGATGCGGGAGCGGGCGTCGGCCGCGGCGCGACGGGCGATGTCGCGGCCCCGCGGGAGTGCGGAGCTGTAGTCCGCGAAGGCGGAGGTGTCCGCGAACTCGACGAACACGGCGTCGCCGGTCGTCCTGCCCGCCGCCTGGGCCGGTGCCGCCCCGAACGTGATCAGGGCGGTGGTGAGCCCGAGCCCCACGATCACCCTGGGCCAGCGCGACCGCCTCACCGAGCGTCCCCCTTCACCGGACCGGCGGATGCGGGACGGTGCTGGCGACCCTAGGACGGGGACACTCGGTGATCACGGGTTCGGGATCAGGGGAACCGGATCGGGGGTGGGATCTCACGCGGCCGGGTGGGCGGGCTTGCGCCGGCCCTGGACCCGGGCACGCCACGACGCCCGCCCCCGGACTCGGGAAGCGGGCGTCGTGGGGTGGTGCTGCGGGTCAGTCGTCGAAGGAGATCAGGCGCGTGGTCGTGGCGCCCACGGACGCCCCGATCGGGCCGAGCACGCCCGGGTCGATCGCCCGGTCCACCCGGAGCAGCATGATCGCGTCCGTGCCGTCCGTGGTCTGGCTGATCTGCGCGGCCTCGATGTTCACCGCGGCCTCCCCCAGCAGGGAGCCGACGCGGCCCATGACGCCGGGCCGGTCCTCGTACTCCAGGAGCAGCACCTCGCCCTCGGCGCGCAGGTCGAAGTGGCGGCCGTTGACCTCGACGAGCTTCTCGGTCTGCGCGCGCCCGGTGAGCGTGCCCGAGACGGTGATCGCCTCGCCGTCCGGCATCGCGGCGCGCAGCTGCACGACCGAGCGGTGGTTCTCGCTCTCCGGCGCGGTGGTCAGCTCCACGGCGACACCCCGGTCCGCGGCGATCGCCGGGACGTTGACGAAGGTGACCTGGTCCTCGACGACGTGGGTGAACACCCCGCGCAGCGCGGCGAGGGCGAGCACCGACACGTCGTCCGCCGCCAGCTCACCGGCGACGTCGACCGTCACCGAGGTGGGCAGCCGGCCGGCGACGGCGTAGAGCACCGTGCCGAGCTTCTGCACCAGCGGCAGCCACGGCCGGACCTCCTCGCCGACCGCGCCGTTGATCTGCACGTTGACCGCGTCCGGCACGAACTCACCGGCGAGGGCGAGCTGCACGGACTTCGCGACGTCCGTGCCCGCGCGGTCCTGCGCCTCGTCCGTGGACGCGCCCAGGTGCGGGGTGACGGTGATGTTCTCCAGCTCGAACATCGGGCTGGAGGTGGTGGGCTCGGTGACGTAGACGTCGATGCCGGCGCCGCCGACGTGCCCGGAGCGCACGGCCTCGGCGAGCGCGTCCTCGTCCACCAGTCCGCCGCGCGCGGCGTTGACGATGATCACACCCGGCTTGGTCAGCGCGAGCTGGTCCTTGCCGATCAGGCC
>JAOZVV010000156.1:0-139425 GCA_025869365.1 Pseudonocardia sp. | reverse complement strand
TGACGATGATCACACCCGGCTTGGTCAGCGCGAGCTGGTCCTTGCCGATCAGGCCGAGGGTCTCGGGGGTCTTCGGCAGGTGGATCGACACGAAGTCCGCGACCCGCAGCAGGTCCTCGAGCGAGGCCAGCTCGATGCCGAGCTGCGCGGCGCGGGCCGGCGCGACGTAGGGGTCGTAGGCGATGAGCTCGACGCCGAAGGCCGCCAGCCGCTGCGCGACGAGCTGGCCGATCTTGCCGAGGCCGACGATGCCGACGGTCTTGCCGTTCAGCTCGACGCCGGTGTAGCTGCTGCGCTTCCACAGGCCCTGGCGCAGGCTCGCGTCCGCGGCCGGGATGTGCCGGGCGGTGGCGAGCAGCAGCGCGACGGCGTGCTCGGCGGCGGAGACGATGTTCGACGTCGGCGCGTTGACGACCATGACGCCGTGGGCCGTGGCGGCCGGCACGTCGACGTTGTCGAGGCCGACGCCCGCCCGGGCGACGATCTTGAGCCGGGTGGACGCGGAGAGGACCTCGGCGTCGACCTTGGTGGCCGAGCGCACGAGGAGCGCGTCGGCGTCGGCGATGGCGGCCAGCAGGGCGGGGCGGTCCGTCCCGTCGACGTGGCGGATCTCGACGTCGGAGCCCAGCATCTCGACCGCGGAGGGCGCGAGCTTCTCGGCCAGGAGGACGACGGGACGGCTCGGACTGGTGGCGGTGCTCACGGTGCTGCGATGCTCCCCGGATCGGGACGTGCGTGTGGACTTCCGGACTCCGCCGATTCTAGGTCGCACCCGCCACGCGGTTTCCCCCGGCGTGGCGCAGGCGATACCACGTGACGGTCACGCCGAGGTGAACTCGTCCGGTTCGGACGGTTTCGTCCCGGTCACCAGGCTCGCCCCGACCCACGGGCCGCAGTACCAGAACCGCGGGCCGAGACCCCGGCGGCGCAGGTCGGTGACGCCCTGCTCGGCCAGCACCGACTCGTACTCCTGCACGTGCCGGAGATCGACGAGCGCGAGCCTGCCGCCGGGTCGCAGCACCCGGACGGCCTCGGCGACGGCCGCGGCCCGCCCCTCGGCGGACGGGATGGTGTGCAGGGCGAGGCTGGAGACGACGACGTCGAAGTCCCCGTCCGCGAAGGGCATCGCGGTGAGGTCCCCGGTCGAGACGTCCACCCGGTCCGCGACCCCTTCGGCGGCGGCGTTGGCCAGCGTCACGTCCGGTGACGTGCCGTCCCACGGGTCCAGGCCGACCGCGCGACCGGACCGGAGCCGCCGCGCGACGAGCGTCAGCACCTCACCGCGGCCGCAGCCCATGTCCAGCACGCGGTCTCCCCCGCGCAGCCACATGCCCTCGACGATCTCGGCCCAGACCGCGAACCGCCCGCGCAGGGTCGTGAACAGGTACCACCCGGCGGCCACCAGCAGGCAGGTCCCGACCACGAGCGACCAGACCAGCGCCGCGAGGGTCCAGCCCGGGGCGGCCACCCCGGTGAGGGCCAGGACCAGCGCCGCGACGAGCAGGAGGACCCCGACGGCGCCGAGCAGGGTGGGGACGATCGGCGCCTCGACGCCGTATCGCCCCTTGCGCGCAGCCAATCCCGCCTCCCGCGCCCGGGACGGGTGACGGCCCGGACGGGTGAACAGTGCCCCCCGACAGCCGGTCCGCGCCAGCTCACGTGGCGTACACCGCGTCAGGCCGCGGCGACCCTCGACTGCTCCGCGAGCAGCTCGAAGGACCGGAACCAGGCCTCCCGGTCGACGACCGGGCACATCACGATCAGCTCGTCCGCGTCCGCGAGCGTCGCGAAGTCCTCGAGGTAGCGGCCCACCGCGTCCGGCGTGCCGGACGCCGTGTAGCGCGTCATGGAGCGGATCTGCTCGCCGGCCGGCATGTCCAGGACGGCCTCGGCCTCGTCGTCGGTGAGCGTGCGGTCCCCCGCCCGGAGGAGCTGCTTCACGCGGCTGATCTGCACCGCCCGCAGGAGCACGGCCGACTCGTCCGCGGAGTCCGCGGCGATGACGTTCACCCCCGCCATCACGTGCGGCGCGGCGAGCTGGGCCGACGGCCGGAACTCCCGCCGGTACAGCGCGACGGCCCGCTCCAGCGCCTCCGGGGCGAAGTGCGAGGCGAAGACGTACGGCAGCCCGAGGGCCGCGGCGACCTGCGCCCCGTACAGCGACGAGCCCAGGATCGACAGCGGGACCGCGGTCTCCTGGCCGGGGAACGCCTGCACGCCCGGGACGAGGCTGTCCGCACCGAGGAAGCCCTGGAGCTCCTGGACGTCCTGCGGGAACCGCTCCGAGGCGGTGGGGTCCCGGCGCAGCGCCGCGAAGGTCTGCTGGTCCGTGCCCGGGGCCCGGCCGAGACCGAGCTCGATGCGGCCCGGGAACAGCGTGGCGAGGGTGCCGAACTGCTCGGCGATCTGCAGCGGCGAGTGGTTGGGCAGCATGACGCCGCCGGCACCGAGGGTGATCCGCTCGGTGTTCGCGGCGACGTGCCCGATCAGCACGCTCGTCGCGGACGACGCGATGGTGCGCATGTTGTGGTGCTCGGCGTACCAGATCCGGCGGAAGCCCCAGGTCTCGGCGCGCTGGGCGAGGGCCACGCTCGCCTCGAGCCCCTGCCTGATCGTCTCGCCCTTCCCGACGATGGCGAGGTCGAGCACGGACAGCGGCAGGGGCAGGGACACGGCGGGGACCTCCAGCGACGACGACGACTCGTCGGGATCAACGCACCGGGGGCCGTGGCTCTTCCATGACGGAGGACGCAGGGAACGCACGAGCGGCACCTCCGGGGCGCGCAACGCCCCGGAAGTGCCGCTCGGGTCAGGTCAGTGAGAGGAAGGCCTCACGTGGCCTTCTCGCCCACCCAGCTCATCAGGCCGCGCAGCTTCTCGCCGACGACCTCGATGGGGTGCTCGGCGCCCTCCTTCTGGAGGCGGGTGTAGTTCTCGCGGCCGGCCTCGTCCTCGGCGACCCACTCGCGGGCGAAGGTGCCGTCCTGGATCTCGCCCAGGATCTTCTTCATCTCCGCCTTGGTGGCGGCGTTGACCACGCGCGGGCCGCGGGTCAGGTCGCCGTACTCGGCGGTGTCGGAGATGGAGAAACGCTCGTTGGCGATGCCGCCCTCGTACATGAGGTCGACGATCAGCTTGAGCTCGTGCAGGCACTCGAAGTACGCGATCTCCGGGGCGTAGCCCGCCTCGGTGAGCACCTCGAAGCCGGTCTGGACCAGCGCCGCGGCACCGCCGCAGAGCACGGCCTGCTCGCCGAACAGGTCGGTCTCGGTCTCCTCCTTGAAGGAGGTCTCGATGACGCCCGCGCGGGCGCCGCCGATGCCGGCCGCGTAGGACAGCGCGATCGCCTTGGCGTTGCCCGACGGGTCCTGCTCGACGGCGATGAGCGCCGGGACGCCCTTGCCGTCGACGAACTGGCGGCGGACGAGGTGGCCGGGGCCCTTCGGCGCGATCATGATGACGTCGACGTCCGCCGGGGCCTTGATCAGGTCGTAGCGGATGTTGAAGCCGTGGCCGAAGGCGATGACGTCGCCGGTCTGCAGGTTCGGCGCGATGTCGTCGGCGTAGATGAAGCGCTGCTTGGTGTCCGGCGCCAGGATCATGATCAGGTCGGCCCAGGCGGAGACCTCGGCCGGCGTGCCGACCTCGAGGCCCTCGTCCGTGGCCTTCGCCCGGCTCTTCGACCCCTCGGGGAGACCGATCTTCACCTCGACGCCGGAGTCACGCAGCGAGAGCGCGTGCGCGTGGCCCTGCGAGCCGTAGCCGATCACGGCGACCTTGCGGCCCTGGATGATCGACAGGTCGGCGTCGGCGTCGTAGTAGATGTTCACGCTCATGACGGGTGGGGATTCCTCTCAGCGAATCTGGAAAATCGGGTCTAGCGGACGGCGCTGGCGGTGATCGAACGGGGACCGCGGCCGACGGCCACCATCCCGGACTGCACCATCTCGCGGATGCCGTACGGCTCGAGGATGCGCAGCAGTGCGTTGAGCTTGTCCATCGTGCCGGTCGCCTCGATCGTGAGCGCCTCGGGTGCCACGTCGACGACCTTGGCCCGGAAGAGCGCCACGGCCTCGAGCACCTGGCTGCGCACGCCGGCGTCGGCGCGCACCTTGACGAGCAGGAGCTCGCGCTGCACGGACGCGGCGGGCTCCAGCTCGACGATCTTGATGACGTTGACCAGCTTGTTGAGCTGCTTCGTCACCTGTTCCAGCGGGAAGTCGTCGACGGAGACCACGATCGTCATCCGGGAGACGCCCGGCTGCTCGGTCTGCCCGACGGCGAGGCTGATGATGTTGAAGCTGCGCCGGGAGAACAGGCCCGAGACCCGGGCCAGGACACCCGGCTTGTCCTCGACGAGGACGGACAGCGTGTGCGTTTCCATCAGTCCTCGTCCTCGTCGGATGCGTACTGCGCCGAGTCCTCTTGGGCCCGCTCGGTGACCGCCGCGACCTCGTCCACCCCGGGGGCGAGCTCGTCGCCCTCGAAGAGCGGCCGGATGCCCCGGGCCGCCATGACCTCGTCGTTGCCGGTGCCCGCGGCGACCATCGGCCAGACCTGCGCGTCCGCCCCGACGGTGAAGTCGATGACGACCGGCTGGTCGTTGATCTCCATGGCCTGCTTGATGACGCGGTCCACCTCGTCCTTGGACTCGGCGCGCAGCCCGACGCAGCCCATGGCCTCGGCGAGCAGCTTGAAGTCCGGGATCCGGTGCTTGTGCGTGCCCAGGTCCGTGCTGGAGTAGCGCTGCCCGTAGAACAGCGTCTGCCACTGCCGGACCATGCCGAGGTTGCCGTTGTTGATGACGGCGACCTTGATCGGGATGCCCTCGATGGCGCAGGTGGCGAGCTCCTGGTTGGTCATCTGGAAGCAGCCGTCGCCGTCGATGGCCCAGACGACCGCGTCCGGCAGGCCGGTCTTCGCCCCCATCGCGGCCGGGACGGCGTAGCCCATCGTCCCGAGGCCGCCGGAGTTCAGCCAGGTCCGCGGCTTCTCGTACTTGACGAACTGCGCGGCCCACATCTGGTGCTGCCCGACGCCCGCGGCGTAGAGCGCGTCCGGGCCGGCGATCTCCCCGATGCGCTCGATGACGTACTGCGGGGACAGCGAGCCGTCGTCCGGCCAGTCGTAGCCGAGCGGGAAGGTCTCCCGCCAGCCGTCGAGGGTGGCCCACCAGGCCGTCAGGTCCACGACGCCCTGGGTGTCGCGCTCCGTGCGGACCGCGTCGATCAGCTCGACGAGAACCTCCTTGCAGTCCCCCACGATCGGGACGTCCGCGCGGCGGTTCTTGCTGATCTCGGCCGGGTCGATGTCCGCGTGCACGATCTTGGCGTCGGGCGCGAAGGTCGAGAGCTGGCCGGTGACCCGGTCGTCGAACCGGGCGCCGAGGGTGATCAGCAGGTCCGAGCGCTGCATCGCGCCGACGGCGGACACCGAGCCGTGCATGCCGGGCATCCCGACGTGCTGGCGGTGGCTGTCCGGGAACGCCCCGCGCGCCATCAGCGTGGTGACGACGGGGATGTCCGTGAGCTCGGCGATCTCCATCAGCTCCGCCGTGGCCTCGGCCTTGAGCACGCCGCCGCCGACGTAGAGCACCGGACGGCGCGCGGCGGCGATCAGCTTCGCCGCCTCGCGGATCTGCTTCCCGTGCGGCCGGGTCGTCGGCCGGTATCCGGGCAGCTTCAGCTCGGGCGGCCAGGTGAAGGTGGTCCGGGCCTGCAGCGCGTCCTTGGAGATGTCCACCAGCACCGGGCCGGGTCGGCCCGTCGACGCCAGGTGGAACGCCTCGGCGATCGCCCGCGGGATCTCCGCGGCGTCGGTCACCAGCATGTTGTGCTTCGTCACCGGCATGGTGATGCCCGTGATGTCCGCCTCCTGGAAGGCGTCCGTGCCGATCAGCGGCCGCGCGACCTGCCCGGTGATCGCGACGATCGGCACGGAGTCCATGTGCGCGTCCGCGAGCGGGGTGATCAGGTTGGTGGCGCCGGGCCCGGAGGTGGCCATGCAGACCCCGACCTTGCCCGTGGCCTGCGCGTATCCCGTCGCCGCGTGTCCCGCGCCCTGCTCGTGCCGGACGAGGACGTGGCGGACCTTCTCCGAGTCCAGCAGCGGGTCGTAGGCCGGGAGGATCGCGCCGCCCGGGATGCCGAACACCGTGTCGCAGCCGATCGACTCCAGCGAGCGGACCAGCGCCTGCGCGCCGGTCATGGGCTCGCCGTCGACGCGCGGTCCCGGGACGGTGCCGGCCGGGGGCTGCTCCGGGCGCGAGGGCGCCGCGGCGGGCACTCCTGCGCGTCCCGGCGGAGGTGCCGGTTTCGGTCCCGGCGGGCCGGGACGGGGCGTGGCGGTGGTCATCTGGGCTGCCTCGCTGATGGTGGAGATGCTGATGGCTGGGAGATCGGGGCCGGGCATGAAAAAACCCTCGCCGCCAGGGAGGCATTGCGAGGGTGGCGCGTCGTCGATCCGAGTACTCGGTAGCTACTCAGGCGGTGACGCGCCTGGCAAGTACGAGAATTCGGGTCGCGGACATGACAGCGACGCTAGCACGCTTCGGCGCGACGACGTCAACCGGCTGGGACGGTCGTCCCGGATGGTGGGAGGTGCGCTCCACGCCGGGCCGGTGCACCCCGGGTGCGGCCCGGTGCGACGATAGGGCTGTGAGCAGTGCCGACGAGCCGGAGACCACACCGGAGCAGAGCAGCACCCCGGAGCAGGCCGGTTCCCCGCGGCAGGACGGACCGGAGCAGGTCCGGCCGGAGCGGCCCCCGGCCGGGCCCGTCGTGTTCCAGCCCTCCCGCCTCACGCTCCTCGGGATCGTGGCGTTCTGCGTGTTCGCCATCCCCTTCGCCTTCGGCGCCCCGTGGTTCTGGCTGGTCTACCTGCTGCCCGTCGCCGCCGCGGCGTGGATCGTGCGGACCCGCACGACGGTGGGCCCGGACTCCGTCACCGTTCGGCGGCTCCTCGCGGGCAGGCGCGTACGGTGGGACGAGATCAGCTCGCTGCGTCTGGGCAAGAAATCCCGGGTCAGCGCGGTCCTGACCGACGGCGAGGAGTTACCGCTGCCCGCCGTCCGGGTCCGGGACCTCCCCGTGCTCGCCGCCGTCAGCGGCGGGCGTTTCACCTTCCCGACCGACGAGTGATCCCGGGGGCGCCCGCCGTGCCCGCAGGTACCGGCACCCCCGCGCCACCCGGCACAAGGAGAGAACACAGATGCCGGCCCTCCGTTCCCGCGTGACCACCCACGGCCGAAACGCCGCGGGCGCCCGTTCCCTGTGGCGTGCCACGGGCATGGGCGACGACGACTTCGGCAAGCCGATCGTCGCGATCGCCAACTCCTACACCCAGTTCGTGCCCGGACACGTGCACCTCAAGGACATGGGCGACCTCGTCGCGAGCGCCATCGTGGAGGCGGGCGGCGTCGCGAAGGAGTTCAACACGATCGCCGTGGACGACGGCATCGCGATGGGCCACGGCGGGATGCTCTACTCGCTGCCCTCCCGCGAGATCATCTCCGACGCCGTCGAGTACATGGTCAACGGGCACGCGGCGGACGCGCTGGTGTGCATCTCGAACTGCGACAAGATCACCCCCGGCATGCTCAACGCGGCGATGCGGCTCGACATCCCCACGGTGTTCGTCTCCGGTGGGCCGATGGAGGCCGGCAAGGCGGTCGTCGTCGGCGGCGTCGCGCAGGCCCCGACGGACCTGATCACCGCGATCTCGGCGTCCGCGTCGTCCGAGGTCGACGAGGACGGGCTCGCCGCCGTCGAGCGCTCGGCCTGCCCCACCTGCGGGTCCTGCTCCGGCATGTTCACCGCCAACTCGATGAACTGCCTCACCGAGGCCCTGGGACTCTCGCTGCCCGGCAACGGCTCCACCCTCGCCACCCACGCCGCGCGCAAGGAGCTCTTCCTCGAGGCCGGGCGCACCGTGATGCGGCTGGCCAAGCGCTGGTACGACGAGGACGACGCGTCCGCGCTGCCGCGCAACATCGCGACGAAGGCCGCGTTCGAGAACGCGATGGCCCTGGACGTCGCGATGGGCGGGTCCACCAACACCGTCCTGCACATCCTCGCGGCGGCGCAGGAGGGCGAGATCGGCTTCACCCTCGCGGACATCGACGCGATCTCCCGCCGGGTGCCGTGCCTGGCGAAGGTCTCGCCGAACTCGGACTACCACATGGAGGACGTGCACCGGGCCGGCGGGATCCCCGCGATCCTCGGCGAGCTGTGGCGCGCCGGCGCGCTGAACACCGACGTCCACACCGTCCACTCGCCGTCGCTGGCCGCGTGGCTCGAGGAGTGGGACGTCCGCGCCGGGTCCCCCTCGGAGACCGCGGTCGAGCTGTTCCACGCCGCGCCGGGCGGGGTCCGCACGACCGAGGCGTTCTCCACCGAGAACCGCTGGTCGTCCCTCGACGTCGACGCCGCGAACGGGTGCATCCGGGACCTCGCCCACGCCTACACCGCGGAGGGCGGCCTGGCCGTGCTCAGCGGGAACCTCTCCGAGAAGGGTGCGGTGATCAAGACCGCCGGCATCCCCGAGGACATCTGGCGCTTCGAGGGACCGGCGCTGGTCGTCGAGAGCCAGGAGGAGGCCGTCTCGGTCATCCTCACCAAGCAGATCAAGCCGGGTGACGTGCTCGTCGTCCGCTACGAGGGGCCCGCGGGCGGGCCCGGGATGCAGGAGATGCTGCACCCCACGGCGTTCCTGAAGGGCGCGGGTCTCGGCGCGAAGTGCGCGCTGGTCACGGACGGCCGCTTCTCCGGCGGCTCGAGCGGCATCTCGGTCGGGCACGTGTCCCCCGAGGCCGCGGCGGGCGGCGTGATCGGGCTGGTGGAGAACGGGGACCGGGTCCTGATCGACGTCCGGGAGCGCACCCTCGCCGTCCTCGTCGACGACGACGTGCTCGCCGAGCGGCGCGCGAAGATGGACGCGAGCGAGCGCCCGTGGCAGCCGAGGGACCGCGAGCGGGTGGTCTCCAAGGCCCTGCGCGCCTACGCCGCGATGGCGACCTCCGCGGACACGGGAGCCGTGCGCAACATCTGATCCGAACGGGTCGTAGCGTTGCGGGCATGACTCTTCCTACGCGTTCCCTCGGTGCCCTCGAGGTCTCCGCCCAGGGCCTCGGGTGCATGGGCATGTCCCAGAGCTACGGCACGGGAGACGAGGCCGAGTCGATCGCGACGATCCACCGCGCGATCGAGCTCGGCGTCACCCTCCTGGACACCGCGAACGTCTACGGTGCCGGCGCCAACGAGGAGCTCGTCGGCCGGGCGCTCGCCGGGCGGCGGGACGAGGTCGTGCTCGCGACGAAGTTCGGCATCGTCCGCACCGCCGAGGGGGTCCAGGGCGCCCGGGGCGACGCGGCCTACGTGAAGTCGTCCTGCGACGAGTCCCTGGCCCGCCTCGGGGTCGACCACATCGACCTCTACTACCAGCACCGGGTGGACCCGGACACCCCGATCGAGGAGACCGTCGGCGCGCTGGCGGAGCTCGTGCAGGCGGGGAAGGTCCGGCACGTCGGGCTCTCCGAGGCCGGCGCGGACACGATCCGCCGGGCCCACGCCGTGCACCCGATCGCCGCGGTGCAGAGCGAGTGGTCGCTGTGGACGCGCGGCATCGAGGAGGCCGTGGTGCCCACGTGCGCGGAGCTGGGGATCGGGATCGTCCCGTTCTCGCCGCTCGGCCGGGGGTTCCTGACCGGCGCGATCACCTCGACGGCGCAGTTCGGCGAGGGTGACATGCGCAAGGGGCTGCCCCGCTTCGGGGAGGAGAACCTCGCCGCGAACCTCGCGATCGTCGAGGCGCTGAAGCTGATCGCGGACGAGCGGGGCGTCACGCCGGGGCAGCTCGCGCTGGCCTGGGTGCAGCACAAGGGCGCGGACGTCGTCCCGATCCCGGGGACGAAACGCCGCACCTACCTGGAGCAGAACGTCGAGGCCGCCACCCTGGAGCTGAGCGCGGACGAGATCGCCCGGATCGAGGAGGCGGCACCCGCGGACAAGGTCGCGGGGGCCCGCTACCCGGAGAGCCTGCAGCGCAACGTGGGGCGCTGACCTGCGGCGCCGCCGCTCACAGGCGCGCCAGCGCCCCCGCGGCGGCGTCGACCATCTCCGTGACCCGGGCGGTGCCGAGATGGTCCGCGGCGAAGCCGAGGTAGCCGACGTTGATGTGCACCTGCGCCCACGCCCATTCGACGGCGCGGAGGTCGGCGGGCAGGTCCAGCCCGCTCAGCTCCGCGAACGCGGCGTAGTAGGGCGCCGGGTCCGCGTCCCCCTGGGCGGCGAGGGTCGCGACGTCGAGGCCCGCCGGCGCGACCCGGGCGTTGCCCCAGTCGATCAGCCGTGCGGTCCGGCCGTCGAGCAGGACGTTGCCGCGGTGCGCGTCGCCGTGGCACAGCGTCCTCGGCAGCGCGGCCAGCGCCGCGGTCATCCGGGGGTCGCTCCCCCACCTGTCGACGAGGTCGGCCGCGGCGGCGTAGGCCGGCTCGCCGGTGCGGGCGAGACCGCCCCGGAGCGCGACCAGCGTGCCGTCGCACAGCGCTCGCCACCATCCGGCGTCGACGACAGGGACGGCCCGGGGCCGCTTGCGGAACCAGTGCGCGTGCACCCGGGCCAGCGCGGTCCAGGCCTCCACCGGGACGTCCGGACCCTCGCCGAGCGGTTCGCCGGCCACGAACGAGACGACGAGATCGTCGCCGGCGGCGGCCAGCATCCGCGGCGCGAGATCTCCCTCGACGACCGCGACCGCCCGCATCGCCGCCACCTCGGCCGGGCTCGATCGCTTCCGGACGACGGCGATCTCCCGCCCGTCCACGTCCAGGTCCACGCGCTCGACCACACCCGAGCCGTAGCCCCCGGCCAGCGGGGTCCTCGCCAGCACCGAGACCGAGACGCCGGGCCCCGTGCCGCCCGACCCCGAGCCGCCGCCCAGCCGCCGCCCGACCGCGGCGAGCCAGGCCTCCGTCACCGGCGCAGGCCGTAGAGCACCGCCAGCGCGACCCCCACCCCGATGACCAGGCACAGCCACGCCCAGGGCAGCGGGCGGCGCTGCCAGGTGCGGCCCCGGTCCAGCGCGATCCGGCCCGCACCGGTGAACAGCAGCGTCGCGGCGCCGATACCGAGCAGGAGGTCGAGCTCCAGGGCGTTGGGGGCGGCCGCCGCGTAGAACGGCACCGCGCCCCACTTCACGACCACCGCGACGATCTTGATCGCCAGCAGTCCGGCCGCCGCGAGCGGCGTGAGCAGGCCGAGCACGATCATGGCGCCCAGGACCAGCTCGCCGCCGCCGAGCAGCCAGGCCAGCGTCGAGGCCCGGGAGACGAATCCGGCGTCGGAGACGATGTCCGTGGTGGCGCCCAGGCCGAGGCCGCCCCACATGCCGAACACCTTCTGCATGCCGTGCGCGAAGAAGAGCCCACCGACGCCGAAACGCAGCAGCAGCATCCCGAGGTCCGCACCGCCCGTCCAGCTGACCGGGCGGCGGTCCGGGCGCTCCTCCGGCGGCTGGGTGCCGCCGAGGGTCCCGAGGTCGAACTGCTGCGTCGGATCGCTCATGCGCCGGAGGCTACCGGCGACGGGCGGCTCCGAGGCGCCCCCGACCTGGCGTTTCGGATAACGAGTCGACACCGGTCATCTTCACCCGAACGGCTCACCTGCGGTGCAGGTCTCCATTCCGTCGCTGAGCTGCCGATCTGCTCTTCCCGATGCTTCCCGACCGTTCCCGCGCGATACCGGGACAGACTCCCCTGCCACGGTCCAGAGACGGCCCGGGGCTGTCCACATCGGACAAGAGGTCCGCCGACTGATCGGTCAACCTCATCCCGCCCCGAACGAAAGGCGGGCCCGGACGCGGTGTTGAAGCACCGGCCGGGCCCTTGATCAGCCCAGGAGCTGACCCATGTCCATTCTCACCCACGTCTCCCTGGATCTCGTCATCCAGGATTCCGTCCTCGACCGCCTTGTCTCGATGCCCGACATGCCGGCCGTCGAGATCCACGACATCGACCGCCAGTGGGTGGTCGACGCCTGCTGCGGCGTCGTCCACATCTCGTGGGAGCTGACCCCCGATGAGGCGACCGCCGCGCTCGACGACGCGCTTGACGCGCTCGAGTTCGCGCGGCTCCGCCGGACGCTCGAGGCGGCCTGATGTCCCGGGTGAACGTCGGCCTGCTGCTGACCGCCGCGCTCTTCGCGGTGGCCATCCTTCTCGCGCCAGGCGACGGCCAGCTCGGCGACGGCATCGCGGCGGCGCTGCTCACCGTGGCCGGCTGGACAGCGCTCGTGCTGATCGTCGCCGACGACCTCGGCCACCGGGCGGCAACCGCGTGGCGGCGCCGGCGACGCGTCGCCACCTGGCGCGCCGAGGCCGCTGCGATCCGCCGCGAGGTGTCGCGATGAACCGGCTGCTGCATCTCCTGCTCGCCGTGGTGGCCATCTCCGCCGCGGTGCTCTCGTTCGACGCGCTGCACGGACTGGCAGTGCTGTGCGGGTTCACCCCACGCTTGGCTCCGCTGCTGCCGCTCACCGTCGACGCGGGCGCAGCCGCCGGGTCGCTGGTGTGGCTGGGCCGCGAGAGCGGCCCGGCCCGGGTGTTCGGGCGCCGGCTCGCGCTGCTGCTGCTCGGCGGGTCCGTGGCCGGCAACGCGCTCGGCCACGGCTTGGCCGCCTACGCCGCACACCCGCACTGGGTCGTCGTCGTCGTGGTGTCCGCGGTCCCGCCCGCGGTGCTGGGCGCCGTGGTCCACCTGGCGGTGCTCGCGGGTCGGGCTCCGGCACAGGCGCTCTCAGGGCGCTCTGAGCTAGCCGGAGAGGAGATCGACGAGGCACCCGAGGGTGACCGGGACCGGTACCCCGAGCTCGCATCCGTGGATGACCACGGGCTATCCCGCAGGTGGGAGAGCGCCCCGCCCGCGGGTGAACCGGGTGATCGGGCGGTCGAGCTGATCGCCGAGGGTGCCGGCCGGCGGCGACTGGCGAAGGAACTCGGCATCGGTGAGCACGAGGCGCGCCAGCTCCTCGCTCGCCACCGGGACAACCGGGTGGAGGTGCGGGCATGAACGAGGAGGAGATCATCGACGCCGAGATCGTCCCGGTCGATCCGCCCGCGCAGCCGGCGACCATCTTCGCCACGATCACCAGCACGCGGGACGCGGAGAAGCGCCCGATCGTCCCGGCCTACCTGCGCAACCGTGAGGAGGCCCGCCAGCTCGGCGGGTGGCTCGCCAGGTACGGGCTGCACGTCGTGGTCTACCACCTCACGAGGTTGCCGAAGTACGCCGCGAAGCTGATCGCCCGGGCCCCGGGCGGGGTGCTGGTCGCCCTGGTCGCCGCCCTGTCGTGGGTGTTCGACCGGGAGGCCACCCCGCTGCGGTTGCAGGCGGTCGCCCGCGGGCACGTCGAGGAGTACCTGAAGCTCTCGAAGCAGCGCAACGTGCGGGTCAAGCGCCGCGGGGCGCTCGTCGCCCTGGGTGTGCTCGCCCTGGTGGCGGTGACGGTGGTGGCGATGTGGCTGCCGAACTGGGTGCAGGGCCTCTACGTCGCCGTGCTGGTCGTGGTGTTCGGCAAGCTCGGCACCCCGCAGGACCGCCGCGTCACCGACGTCGCCACGGTGCGGGCGTCCGCGCCACCCCGCCTCACCTCGGAGGTGGTGACCCGGGCGCTGCAGGCGATGGGCATCGCGGCGATGACTGCGAAGGGCGCCTCGATCGCCTACGTCGCACCCATCACCCGCGACGGCCCCGGGTGGCGGGCGGACATCGACTTGCCGTTCGGGGTGACGGTGGCTGATGTCGCCGAGCGCCGGGACCGGCTCGCGTCCGGGCTGCGCCGCCCGCTCTCGGCGGTGTGGCCGGAGCCGTCGCTGGAGCAGCACGCGGGCCGGCTGATCCTGTGGGTCGGGGACCAGCCGCTCAACCAGGTCAAGCCGAAGGCGTGGCCGCTGGCCAAGACGGGCACAGTCGACCTGCTCGGCGGGGCGTTCCCGTTCGGCACCGACCAGCGCCAGCGCCCGGTGATGATCGGGCTCGCCGAGACCAACGCGCTCGTCGGGTCGTTGCCCGGCGGCGGGAAGACCGCCGCGGTCCGGGTCCTCGCCCTCGCCGCGGCCCTGGATCCGTACGCCGAGCTGCGCATCCACGAGCACAAAGGCAGCGGGGACCTCTCCGCGCTGGAGAGGTGCGCGCACCGCTACGTCTCCGGGGTGTCCGACGACAAGATCGCCGAGACGCTGGCGTCGATGCGCGAGGTGTACGCCGAGCTGGAGAAGCGCGCCGCGGTCCTCGGGAAGCTGCCGCGGTCGGTGGTGCCGGACTCGAAGGTGACCCCGGAACTCGCCCGGTCGAACAAGGCGCTCCGCCCACTCGTGCTGGTCGTCGACGAGGCCCAGGAGGTGTTCTCCCACGGCGAATACGGCGACGAGGCCGGGAAGCTCGCCGAGGCCATCATTAAGCGCGGGAGGGCGCTGGCGGTGATCGCGGTGTTCGCCACGCAGCGCCCTGACTCGAAGTCCCTGCCGACCGGGGTGTCGACGAACGTCGGGGTGCGGTTCTGCCTCCGCGTGATGGACCAGACCGCGAACGACATGATCTTGGGTACCAGCTCGTATAAGAACGGGATCAGGGCGACGACGTTCACCCCGCGGGACAAGGGCATCGGCTACCTGGTCGGGGTCGGCGACGAGCCGGCCGTCGTCCGGACCTACTACGTCGACACCCTCGAGGCGGAGAAGGTCGCCGAGCGGGCCCGGGTAGCTCGTGAGCGAGCCGGGACAGTCACCGGGCACGCGCTGGGCGAGGCGTCCCCGCTGACGCCGGAGGCGTCGCTCCTCGAGGACCTGGCCGTCATCTTCGCGACCATCACCGACGAGCGGGTGTGGCGCGAGACCGTCGTCGAGCTGCTCGCCGCGCACAAGCCGGCGCTCTACGCCCGGATGACCCCCGACGAGCTCACCGCAGCGCTGCGCCCGCTCGGGATCACCCCCGGCCAGGTGTGGGCGAAGCTGCCCGACGGCACGCCGAAGAACCGGCGCGGGATCTCCCGGGCCGACGTGACCGAGGCGCTCGAGCGACACCGCCGCGAGATCAACGCCTAGCGGCAGGGCCCGCTAGACCTAGCAGCGGTGCTAGCGGCGACACAGGCCGCTGACCTGCGACCTAGTGCCTAGCGGGCCCTGCCGCTCAACCATCGTTCTCGCCCCGGGAGGGCATCGTGGGGACCCTGCTCGTGCTAGCGCTAGTCCTGGTGGTCGGCTACGTCGGCGCGTGCGCCTGGTGGCCGTACATGGCCTGCCGGCGCTGTCACGGCTCGGGAAAGCGACGGTCACCTTCGGGTAAGGCCTGGCGGCCGTGCCGCCGCTGCGTCGGCTCCGGCCGTAGGGTCCGCCTCGGCCGTAGGATCTACGAATTGTTCAACGGGGAGGACCGATGACCAGCGAAACTGAGCGTCGCCGAGCTCGGCTCGGACCCGAGGCGTGCGCTGCCGCGGAAAAGTGTGCCGCCGAAGCGCCGCCGTTCTCGCCTGCCGTGCTTGCGTCTCTCGAGGTTGTCATCCGCAGCGCCAGGCCGGGCCCACCCGCGCAGAAACGATCGTGATGCGCTACACCGCCAAGGTCTCACGCGATGGCGAGATCTCGGGCGGCCTTCTCCGCCGCAGATGACTCAAACTGAGTCATCTCGTCCAGCGGGACCCGGACGCCGCTATCGGTCACCGTCCGCGCCTCGGTGAGAGCGAGATCCCGGGCGGCCCCGTCGCCGTCACGTGGTCCCCTTTCCCCCACCTGCAGGTCCCGCCGGATCGTCTTCCGGTCGAGACCGGTCGCAGCGACAATCGCTCGCACGGACATCCCGATCTCCCGCAGCGAGGCGACGACCTCTTGCCGCCCCTCGCGGGGGCCTTCAGGCAAGGCCTGGCGGCCGTGCCTCCGCTGCGTCGACTCCGGCCGTCGGGTCTACGAATTGTTCAATGGGGAGGATCGATGACGAAGGACGAAGAGCCCGAGCTGATGAGCGTGGCCCAGGCCCGGGCAATCCTTGGCGAGGACAGGTTCGAGGCGATCCGCGCGGCGCCGAAGAAGCCGCTCACCCCTGAGCAGGTGGACTTCCTCGTCGGTGTCTTCCGCCGCGGCGAGGCAGAGAGGAAACGACCGTGATGTGCTACCGAGTAGACGTATCGCGCGACGGTGAGTTTTGGCACGTCAGCGTCCCGGAGATCGGCCACGTGACGCAGGCCCGCTACCGGGGCGAGGTTGAGGCGATGGCCCGCGATCTGATCGCGATCATGCAGGACGTCGAGCTTCGCTCGTTCGAGCTCGACGTCCACTACCTCGACACCTGACTTTCTGTCAGACGGCCGTTGGGGTCGTTCAGCCGCTCGAGGGGAGACGAACCAGCAGACGATTTCGTCGTTCCTCGGTCAGGCCGCGATCGACCACTCCCAACCGCCGTTGCGTGCCGGGTCGAACACCAGCACGCCCGCAGTACCGGCCGGCACGTCGACGACGACCGTGCTCGTGTAGCTGCGGTTCGGCTTGAGCACTGGGGCGTCGTAGTGACACATGGCCGCCGCGGAGTTGTCCGCCTGCGTGGAGCGGCCGTCCGCCGCGACGAACTCCCACGGCGAACCGAACGACTGCATGTTGGCCAGCACGTTGTTCGGGTCGGACTTCGTGGTCGCCTCGATCGTCAGCGCGAGGAATCGCCCGTTCTGCGGCTTCGACGCTCCCGCGTTGCAGCTCGCCGGCGCGATCGCCGTCACCGCGAAGTCCGCGATGACCGCCCCGGTCGAGTCGTCTGTCAGCCCCGCGTGCTGCCCGAGTGCCTTGGGGAGGGCCCCGCGTTCGGTCGGCGTGCTGGCCCCGAACCCGGCGGGCGCCTGTGTCGTCGGCGCGACGGTGATTGGTGCCGCGGCGGGCGCCGGGGGCGCGGTGTTGGAGCACCCGGCGAGAGCCAGCGCGGCGAGGGCAAAAACGGTGGGCAGGGCGCGGCGCATCAGGACTCCGGTGTCGACAGGGTGTGTGATCCACAGTCGCCGCCCGGACGCCCAGCGTTACCGGCTCGCGGGCCAGCCCGTCGGGTGAAGCGGGGCTCGGACTCGTTCCCAGTGCTCCTTGGTTCACCCGTCGTCGCGCCCGCTCGGCAACATCCTCGACGGTGAATGGGCCTGTGTCCTCGAGGCGGGCGTGGAGCCGGGAGAAAAACACGCGGGGTGCCGTGCGGGCCGCGAGTAGCGGCGACCACCTTCGACCTCGCACGGGTGTGAGGCGCCGGAGCCGCCCGACGAGCCGGCGCACCCCGCTATGCCCCGGATACCGGGCGACCGGGTGATCACGGATCCGGTCGACGTGGCGGAGCGGTTCGTGATCGCGTCCGGGGTGACCCGATCACGTCGGACACTCCGGCTACTTCCTACACTCAATCGGGTGACCGTCAGCTCCCCTGAAGATCCCGACCGCACTCCCCTCTCGCCCGAGATGCTGGCGGCGTTCAGGCGGAGCGTGGCCGCATCAGAGGGAGCGATGCTGGACTCTGTCCGCCTGGTGATGCCCAGCATCAACAACATGCTGGCCGAGTCCATGAAGTCGAGCGTCGCAGCGATCAACGACTCGATCAGCCGCCTGCGGACGGTTGATCGGCCGTCACTGCAAGCCGCAATCGCGGCCGCGACTGACGTGCTGGAGTCGCGGCCCAGCGACGGGTCGGACCGATATCGGACAGCGCTCGAAGCTGCCATGAAGGCTGCGGAGCAAGCCCGACGACGGGCGGCGCAGCAGGATACCGAACGACTGGAGTTCGAGGAGTCTGTCGCAGCCGACCTCGACAGTCTCCCCGTCGCCGAGCGTGCCCAACTCGACGCCGATGCAGAACTGATCCTCGAAGGCCTAGCCAGCCCGACTGCTCCGGCCGACCTCGAGCGGTCGATCACGAAGCTGGTCGGAGCGGTCGAGAAGTTCGACACGACGGTGGAGAAGCTGGAAACGAGGGTCGAGAAGCTCGACACGACGGTTGAGAAGCTCGGGAGTGACAACGCGAAGAGCACGCGCATCGCTGGGATGATGGCCGTAGTCGGCGTCCTGGGTCTCCTGGTCGCGGTGTACGGCGTCGCGAGGGACGGCCTCACGGACGGATGGGGCTGGGAATCGGGCGATCCCGCGCCGGCGCCGACCGCCGTCGAGCGGCAGGTCGAGTTGGTCGCGCCGCCCATCTCGACGATCGACCCGGTGCCCCCCGTGGGGCCGGGGCCGCTTGAGAAGCTGGCGGACGAGCGGATCCACGATGTGCTCGCCGGCGAGAACGACTGTGGGCCGACGACGGACGAGCACTAGGACGTCGAGCTCACCAACGGACGGTCAGCCACCACCACCCACGCGCGAACCAGCTCCGCCGGACTCGGTTCCCTGCCCCGCACTGCGCCATGACGTCCAGATCGGGCGTGGTAGCGCCGCCCGCGGGTGTGGCGAGGACCGCGGCCGGGGCTGCCGCCTCGGCGCCGACGAATGGCAACCCGGGCGGCGGTTGCGGGGTGCTGGTTGGGCCGGCGGTGACGGTAACGAGACATGGCCGAGCCGTTCCGTGCGTGATGGTGGGACGACTAGCTAGCTGCGGTCCTGGACGGCCGGGACCGCACTGTGAGTCGTGGGCGTCCTGATCTGCGGCCATCGCCATCACGGGCCGACCCACACCAGCGACAGAGAGGTGCCGTTCGCGGCTGGGATGACGTTCTTCGCGGAGCCTGAGTTCTGGTAGGCGAACAGGGCGAGCTGCTTCCCTGCCGGCAGCCTCTCGTGCGACGAGCACGACCCGTGGATCTCGTTGCCGGTGACAAAAGGCATCGTCTGCGCGGCGAGGATGTCGCTGGTGGTGCCCCCTGACACGTTCGCCGGATCCGACACCAGCATCTCCGCTTTGCCGCCGCCGATGTCGGCGAACCGCATGCTCGCCGAGATACTCCACAGCCCCGACCGAAGCAGCGTCACCACACCCGTCGACGGGTTGATCTGCAGGTCACCGCTGCGCGACACCACCGTGTCCAGCACGACCGCAGTGAACACGCCCGTCGGGATCGACTGGTTCGTGCTGCGCCGGTACTTGCCCTGCGCTGTCGTGTAGACCCGGTCGTCGGTGACCTGACTGGAACCGATCGCCGTGTCCGCGGCGGGGATGTCCACGATCGCGAGGGACGTCTCCCAGATCGTCGTCGACTGGGTGACCGCCGGGACGATCGGCGACGACGCGGCGGTGCCGGTGAGCACGTCGACCTCGACCCGGTTGTTGGTGAAGTCGGCGCGCAGGATCACCCGGTCCTTGCGGGCGAGGGTGGCGTGCGCGGTGGCGATCGAGAGGGTCTTCTGCGCGGTCGACTTGCCGTAGTGCCCACGCATCCAGCACTCACCGGTGTCGACCTTGACGTTCATGCCTGAGTTGTCCCCGATGACCGAGAACTCGTTCAGGAAGCCGCGCAGAACTCCGCTAGCCGAGCCAAGCATGTGGCGCATGAAGTCGCGCCATGTCGCCTCGGTGACGTTGGAACCAGGACCCGAGTCGAACGGGGCGTAGGTGTCGAGGGATGTGGGCATGCCGAGCTCCTATCAGGCGGTTCGGGAGATGGAAACCGGGCAGGGCGAGCGCGCAGGCGGTGTCATCGGCGCTGATCTAAGGAGGCAGCGCCTCGGCCGCCTTGGCTCCGCCGACTCGATGAAGGTCGAACGGCGGCGGTGACTTTGACGCGCTCGCCCTGCCCGGAAGATCGTCAGGGTGCGACGGTCGTGACCTTGCAGAACGCCGTCGGCCGGCGCACCGCCACACCGAACCGCCCCTCGAGCCGGGCCTTGAACTGGTTCTTCTCGAACAGGTCGCCGCCCCGGTCGATGTCGAAGCGGGTGTCCTCGCGGACCACGAGTCGGACATAGTTCCAGTCCGCCAGCACCGCGGTCCCGGCCGCGACGGCGGTGCTCTTCACGATCGGCAAGCTCCACACCGGGCTGGTCTGCGCGAGCTGCTGCTGCGGGCCGGCGAAATAGTGCCTGGCCTCGTTGTCCTGCAGTAGATCCAGAGTCTCGACGTCGGTGGGGTGGATGGCCCACGCGGTGGGAACCTCACCGACAAGCTCGAGCGCCGTCGCAGCCTTCCGCAGCGTGGTCAGCAGATCGGCGCTCCACGCCTGCGTGATGATGCCGCTGGTCGAGAGGATCCCGGTCATATTCTCACCGGACCCGGATCCCGCGAGCACCTGCGCCTCGAGCGCCCGGTACAGACCTTCTTCCATCTCGGATTCGAGGAACTCCACGAGGCCGGCATGGTCGGACAGGAACCGCTCGGGGATAGCCTCGGACAGGTGCGCGACCACCCGCACCCGGTCCTCGACCTCGCCGAACGTGTACACCGACGTGGGCTTTGTGGCGTTGTCAGCGACAGGGGCCGCGTTGTTCGTGCGCACCGTCTGCCGAAGGAAAGAGAACGTATTGGTCCCGGCGAGTGACACCCGGTCGACCAGGAGGTCGAGCAGTCGCGTCGGGGTCGGCGCGAGCTTGGTGATGTCGGTGAAGATCGGCGACGGCACGCCCACGGAGCCGGTGATCACAGCCTTGGCACCGCTGGGCTCACCGTGTGCGTCGAACCGGGCGCTGGCCTTCTCCAGCTGGGCGACAGTGTTGTTGACCCACTCGGAACGAGTACGCCCCTTCACAGCCCACGCAGGACGCTGGTCCCCCTGAGCCGCAGGGCCGCCGAGCCCGATCGAGTTGCCCAGCTCGGAGATCGCGGACTTGACCGCCGCGTCGGTGTCGATCCGGTCGATCCGGGCCTTGAGGTTCTTCGCGATATCGACGTGCCGCGTGATCGTGGCGGCCTCGTCGTCGGTGTAACCGCGGCCGGTCTCATCGGCCTTGGCAGAGATGGCCCGGGCGGCAGCCAGTTCGCCCTTCATCTCCTCGATGAGTTCAGACTTGGTACGCATGATCGCTCCAGTTGGGAACGCAGAAGGAATGGGAGGGCCGACCCCGGAGGCGCTGGCGGCGCTGGCCCGCACGGAGGCGGGCGGACGCTGAGCGGACGCTCGACGGTGGTTCAGCAGGTGATCGCAACGGCTGGGCGAGTCTGGCTAGTCGAGCCGGATCCGGTCTCTCCGCGAGCCCTTACGGGCCTGGCGTGAGCTGGGACGGCTGGCACTGGCGGGACTCCACCGGACCGGATGGCGCTCGGCCTTGCGGTCAATCCTACTCGATCACGGCGATCGTGCGGGAGACCTCCCGGCCGCCGCGGAACTCCGTCAACTCGCCGCGGCCGTCCGCCAGCACCGCGAGCCGGTCGGCGTGGTCGGGATAGACCCACCAGTTCGTGGTAGCGGTCAGGACGTGGATCGAGCCCTCATCACCGGGTGTGGCGACCAGGGGGCGGCCGATCGCGACGTCGGCCGGGACGTGGCCGGCCAGGGCCACAAGGGCGTCCTCGGCGGCGGCATGGCCGGTGTTGATGACCTGCATGGCAGTTCTCCTCTTTGCTCGGGTGACCGTCACAGCCGTCACAGCCGCGTCACGGTGTTCTGCTCGGTTTGCGTCACAAGGCGTCACGGCCGCGTCACGACGTGACGGATGGACCTGCAGCGACACTGCTGCCGCTGCAACGCTTCTGGCCTGCGGAAACGGCTCTTAACGATCGAAAAGGGCGCCGGAGAATCCGTTCCGGAGGGAGATTTTGTTGACGGGCGGGGTCGCCTGACCTCTGTGCCGTTCATGATTCAGACCCCCCTACCCCCTCGCCGGGCGTCTCGTGACGGACCCGCACAAGCCCCCGACGTGCCCGCAGCGCGTCGCGGCCATGTCGACCTGCAACCGGTCGCGGCGTTCCTCCCACCTCGCCCAGCGACGAGTGACGGTCTCGCCGGCGAGTGCCGATGCGACGATCCGGTCGTGTGCCGCGACGAGGGCCGTGTGCCGGCGGTCGAAGTCGACGGCCAGCACACCGGCCTCTGTGTCGCCTGTCGGCTCAGGCTTGGTCATGCCGGCTCCTCGTCGCCTTGGCCTGTGGGGGTCAGGTCGATGCGGCCCGCGAACTCGTCGGAGACCGCGGCGATCAGTACGTCCGCCGCTCTCGCATCACCTGCTGCTCGAGCCCTGCGGATCCGCTCGGCGAAGGCCATGAGGTGCAGTCGCACGACCGCGGCGTCAGCAGGGTCGAGGTCCGACCGCACTGCGAGCGCCTCGACCGCTGCGGGTCGTCCGCGTGCGGCCAGGCGGAGCGCGTCGCGGACTGCTCGCCTTGCGGGTGCGAGCGGGTCGCGCGGCAGGCGGATCTTGACCGGCGTGCGGCGGGTCATCGGTCCCCGCCACAGGGCGGCTCGACATGGTCGCCATCGCACGTCCAGACGTTGGACGATCTGGGCTGTCCTTTCTTTACTCCAGCAAGGGGGGTCACGGATTGCCCCCTTCTAGAAGGGGGGGCAACCGTGACCCTTGGGACCGTGACCCCCGTGACCCCAACCGTGACCCTTGTGACCTGCAGTAATAGGTTCACCCGTGACCCCTTCATGAGGCCGTGGGCCAATCGCTCTCAGAAGGGGCCGTGACCCCATCCGTGACCCCCTTGAGGCCTGCCCTGACGTAAGCCGCGGGAGCGCCCGGCCTGCTGGGAACCTTGCTCGCGAAGCCCTGGCGCACGGCGGTCTCGAGCTTCCGGCGGGTCTGTTCGATGACCGCGTCGGACACCGGGCCTGTGCCGTCATTGAGCTGCATCGCGATCTCGCGCACCGTCGCCGGTAACGCAATCAGGTCGAGCAGGTCGACATTCTCGAAGAGCCTCGACCGACCGGCCTCGTGGTCGTGCAAGAGCTTGACCGGCCCGATCTTGTCGGCGGGCTGCTTGAGGTGCGAGAGCTCGACGACGAGGTCGCCGGCGGAGCCCCAGAGCAAAACGACCGACCCACAGCCCGCCGTGAGCCATGCACTGCCGTAGACGTCGGAGATCGAGGTCGGCTTCCCACCGCCAGCGCCGTTCGTCGCCTTGCGCTGGTGGTGGTAGGCCATCACCTCGATCCCGGCAGCCACGCAATACTGCATCGCGGTGTTGAGGCCCTGGCCTGTCTCCTCGTCGGAGAGTTTCGACGCGGCATCCTTCATCGAGTCGATGACCACCGTGTCGGCGCCGTGCTCGTCAGCGAGGGCGAGCAGCACCGAGGGATGGCGCCCGAGGTCCGCTGGCGGCGGGCCCTTGAGCACGACGAGCCGCTCGTCGAGCACCTCGCGCGGATGCTGGCGCAGCAGCCTGCCCAGCGCCCGGGCGATCTGGGCAGGGCGGTCCATCGCGAGGTAGAGGACGCGGCGACCGGGCTTCACTGGGTAGCCGAGGGTCTCGTCGAGGAGACCGAGCCGGCCTGCGACGAGCTGGCCGCCCAGTGTCGTCTTTCCGACGCCCGTCGGGCCGGTGATCATGAGCGGCTCGCCCTCGGCCCAGAGCACCTCGTCGCCTCTCCCCCAGATCGAGGGCACGGTCTGTGGAGCGTCATAGATGAACGACCCGCCGGTGACGATCCGGGCCCGCTCCACCCGTTCCGGAGTTTCTGCGACCCCAGCAGGCGCCGGGGCTGACTCGCCGCCCTCCGCAGAGGTCGACTCGGCGCCGTTCATCGTGCTCTCCGAGCGGGTCGGGGCCGTGCTGTCGGGCAGGCCCAGGAACTGGTTGACCGTCGGCATGGCGGATGTTCGGGCGGCGACTGCGATGGACTTGGCGTAGACCCGCGCGACGTCTGCCGCCATGTGTCGGTCATCCCGGTAGCGCCGCGCCGGCGGATATGTCGCCAGCAGGCTCAACGCCTGTCCGGCAGTCAGGTGCGCGTCGCGGCACGCTCCGATCACCCGGGCGCACGCCGCCGACCTGTCCGTCACCTCGGGGTGCTCGAGGGCATGGCGCACGAGGCCCGGAAGCGTGGCGGGTGCGAGTTCGGCGACGACGGCGGGACGTTCGCCCGCCGGCTCTGTGCCGCTGTCCCCGGGGGCTTGTGTGAGGTCCACGCCGAGTAGCTCGGCCAGGTCTTCCGGGTCGACCCTGCGGCCGTTCCACGAGGAGGCGACGACGCGCACCTTCTCGCCGCTCTTGTACGAGTACGTCCCTGGCAGCCGCAGGAGCGTTTCGTCGCTCCATTTGTGGTCGGCACCCAGGCGGGCGACGAGTGCCTGCCCGAGACGGCTGTGGGTGCCGAGGTCGACCGGTCGGGTGAGCGGCCAGTAGGCGTGCCGGTGCCCGGGTGTGCCGGACTCGACGACGAACCCGCCGAGGTCGATGAGCTGGGCGAAGAGCGCCGGGTCGGTCGGCTCGCCGTCGAGGTCCGCCCACACGACGAGCGGCGGCAGGGCGTCGCCCTTGCGCCGACCTCGAGCCCCGCTGTGACGCACTGCCGGGCAGACGTAGAAGTCCGCCGCGGGCCCAGCGGCGATGCTTTCGGCGTAGGCCTCGAGCTCGGCGCGTTGAGCCGGCCATTCGAAGCGGCGGTCTTCCTCCCAAGTGTGGTGCTTGTACTTGCCGTCCGCGTTCCGGTAGGGACCGAACCCGACTGCGACACATACGCGCCCGGGTCGGTCTCCCAGGATGACCTGGTAGAAGTCTGTTCCCCCGGTCATGTCGCCTCGATCGCCACGAGCCGACGAGCCTCGGCGATCAGCGCCGACCACTGTGTAGGCCCCGCGACGCCGATGTCCGGCAGCTGTCCCGGGTCGGCCGCGGCGATGGCCCGCACCTGCAGCATGGGCACGCCTGCGAGCCTGTTGGCGGCCCAAGCCCTATCGCGGGCCTGCTGGACGTTGCGGAGGCCGTGAAGGGGTGAGCGGCCGAACTGGTCGGTCAGCGGCCCGGGCTGGATCCCCGTTGCGGTGATCACGCCGCCACCGCCAGCTCGTCGACCGCGAGCCAGTACTTGACGCCACACACCGGGCGGCGCCAGCCGTAGCCGTCGGGCAGGCGGTGGATGTGCGCCGCGGAGCAGCGCGGGCAGTTCTGCACGAACGCCGCTGTCCAGGTCCGCCGACCGTCAGGAGCCAGGTAGACCGCCCGGACGCTGCTAGAATCGCGGACGTCGGAGTGGTCGCCGGCAGGCTGGTAGGAACGCGGAGCGGGTCGTCTTTCGGAGGGCGGCCCGTTTCTTTCTGGGCTCATCTCACGCAGCCCCCGACGTCTGCTGCTGGGCAGTCAGCCACTCATTAACCGCGCGCCGCGAGTAGCGGATCGACCCCATCACGCGCAGGTACGGCGGCCCCTCGCGGCGCGACCGCTGGTTGGCCAGCGTCTTCGGCGACACCTGCCACTCGGCCGCGAGCTGCTCGGGCTTCATCAAGTCCAGCTCGGACATGACCCCTCCGGTCGGTTCTATCGCAGAACATTTTTGTCCCGCTTGATCCCAGAGTGCATCGGGGTTGCCCGAAAGTCAACGCGGCACTATCGTGTTCCCTTGTGGAACATCCCAAGACACCGGAACGCGCCGACGCCATCACGCGACTCCTCGCTCGGCGGGTTGCAGAACTGCGTAAAGCCGTCGGAATGAGCCAGGTAGACCTTGGGTTCCGGATGGCTGAGCTACGGCCAGGCTGGAGCCGTTCCACGGTGGCCAAGCTCGAGAAGAACCTCCGAGAGTCGCTCTCCGTTGGGGACCTCATGGCGTTGGCGGTCGCGCTCGACGTCCCGCCTACAGCCTTGATCGCCGATCCTCGGGCTGTCGAGACAGTCCCCGTTGCCGACGGAGTCGAGCCTGATGCCTGGTCTGCTCTGTTGTGGCTAATCGGAGCCGCAACGCTCGACGACGAACCGGGGCACGCGAGCTACGACAGCGCAGCGCAGATCATCAACTACGGAGCCGAGTTCTCCGAGGCCTGCCGCAACCTGACCCAGCGCGTCCGCGTCGCCCGTGGCAGCGCCGAGCGTGACCAGCAGGCGACCGACGACCTACATCGACGCTCCCTTGACTCGCTGGTAGACGTTCTGCAGGACATCCGTAAGGCAGGCGCCAAGCAGCCGCCCGTGCCTCAGTACGTGGTCGACCGTGCCCGCGAGCTCGGTGTCGAACTCCCCAGCGTCGAGGCCTGATCCATGGGCCACATCCGCGACCGCTGGAAGGATCCGGCCCGCAAGGGCAAAGGCCGGCGCTGGCAGGTTCGCTACAGCGTTGACGGTCGCGAGAAGGACGGCGGCAGCTTCGACGTCAAGGCCGTTGCGCAGCGCCGGCTCGTCGAACTGGAATCCGCCGTACATCGCGGCGCGTGGGTTGACCCGACGGATCGCACCACCGTTGTGGAGTACGCGCGACAGTGGGCCGCGGCGCGGCCGTACCGAGCCACCACCCGCCGCCGGGTCGACGCGCAGATCAGAACGCACCTCGAGGGCACCGCGCTCGGAAGCCAGCGGCTCGTCTCTGTCCGACCGAGCGATGTGCAGGCCTGGGCTGGCGAGCTGTCAAAGTCGCTCGCCCCGTCCAGTACCGCGGCCGTTGTCACGGTGCTCAAGGCCATCTTCGCCGCGGCAGTGCTGGACCGGGTCATTGCATCGTCCCCGGTCGTCCGAATATCGCTCCCGCGCAGTGAGCAGCCCCGGCTGGTGCCTCTGACTGTGGCGCAAGTTCGGGAGCTTGCTGCCGCCGTGCCCGCCCGCAACCGGGCGATGGTCATCGCGCAAGCTGGCCTTGGCCTCCGGCTCGGCGAGCTACTGGCGTTGCGTGTGCATGACGTGGGCTTCCTTGGCCGCTCCGTCCGGGTCGAGCACCAGCTGGCCGAGGGGACACGCGAGCGAGTGGAGCCCAAGACTCCCCGATCGCGTCGAACGATCCCGCTCCCGCAGGTCGTCGCTGACGAGCTGTCCGCGCACATCGCTCGTTTCCCGCCGCTGCAGGACGGATCGATCTTCTCGGGCAACAACGGCCAGCCGTATGCCCACGGGTACTACGGCACTGTGCTCTCGTCGGCCGCACAGAAGCTGGCCGCCGCCGAGGGATCGACGTTCCCGGCCGACACGACCACGCATTCGCTCCGTCATCACTACGCGTCCGTACTTCTCGCAGCCGGCGAATCGGTCGTCGCGGTTGCCGAGCGTCTCGGCCACGACAACGCGACGATGGTCATTCGGGTGTACGGCCACCTCGTCCCAGGGTCGGAGAGTCGGACCCGCAAGGCCGTCGATGCGGCGTGGTCGAGCGACTCTGCGACGTCTCCCACGGCCCAGGGACGGCCCGGATGATCTACAAAGCCGCTAACGTGCAGGTCAAAGGCATCACCAGTGCAGCCATGGCGTTTCGGATAACGACTCAGTAGCCGTCGACGACGAGGTTGGGCGGCTCCTCGCCGCGCGCGTAGGCCGCGATCTGCTCGGCCGCGACGCCGTAGGCCCGGCGGAGCGCACCCGGCACGCTCCCGCCGACGTGCGGGGTGAGCAGCAGGCCCGGCGCCTTCCAGAGCGGGTGGTCCGCGGGCAGCGGCTCGGGATCCGTGACGTCGACCGCGGCGCGGAGCCGGCCGCTCACCAGCTCCGCGGTGAGCGCGGCGGTGTCCGCGACGGGGCCCCGCGCCCCGTTGACCAGCACGGCGCCGTCCGGCATGGCGGCGAGGAACTCGGCGTCCACCAGGCCACGCGTCGCCTCCGTCAGCGGGATGATCACCACGCAGGCGTCGTGCCGCGGGAGCAGGTCCAGCACCTCGTCGATGCCGTGGACCCCCTCGCGGGCGGTGCGGCCGACCAGCGTCGTCGTGACCTCGAACGGGGTGAGCCTGCGGACCGTGTGCTCCGCGACGTCCCCGGCTCCGATGATCAGCACGCGCTTGCCGGCGAGCTCGTCCGTCGAGTGCTGGTCCCACTCGGCGCGCTCCTGGGACCGGATGAACCCGGGCAGCTCCCGGTACACCGCGAGCAGCACGGAGACGATCCACTCCGCCGTCGCGCCGCCGTGGGCACCCTTGCCGTCGGAGAGCGCGACCCCCTCCGGGAGGCGGTCGATCCAGGCCTCGGCGCCGGCCGTGAGCAGCTGGACCAGCTTCAGCGCCGGGAGCTTGTCGGTGATCCGGACGACGTCCCCGCGCGCCAGGAACGGCGAGACGAGGACCTCGGCGTCCGCGGCCTCGGCGGGGAGCTCCGCCTCCGGGTCGTAGCGCACGGCGCGGACGCCGGGGACGTCGGCGAGGAACCGGATGCCCTCGTCGTGAGGGACGAGGGCCACGATCGAACTCATGCCGCGACCGTAGCCTGCTCACCGGAGGATCACCTGCGGCCGCCTAGCCTGATTCCGTGCGATCACTCCGGGGGGCCCGCGCGGCACGCGCCGTGTTCGCGGTCGGGGTCCTCGGTGCGCTGCTCGCGGGCTGCGCGACCTTCCCGGACGACAACCCGCGGGACTGGACGGAGAAGACCGAGGGCCAGGGCGAGCTCGGGGGCCCGCCCTCGGTGCAGCAGCCGCCGGGCGCCGGCGAGCAGGGCGACTCGGGCGACACCGGCTCGGAGCAGCGCGGCGGGGACGCGGAGCCGACGGGCTGCGTCGACTCGGACCCTCAGGTCGTCGCGACGTGCCTGAACCCGATCGGCGCGATCGCCGTGCTGCCGGACGGGCAGTCCGCCCTGGTCGCCGAGCGCACCACGGGCCGGGTGCTCCGGGTGCGCCGCGGCCTGGACCCGGTGCTGGTGACGACCGTGCCGGTCGACGCCGACGGCGGCGGCGGGCTCACCGGGCTCGTGCTCTCCCCCACCTACGACGAGGACCAGCTCGTCTACGCCTACGCGACGACGCCGGAGGACAACCGGGTACTGCGGCTCGCGCCGAACGAACCCCCCAAGCCGGTGCTGACGGGGATCCCGCGCGGGCCGTCCGGGAACCGGGGCGCGATCGCCGTCGACGTCGACCGGTCGTTGCTCGTCGCGACGGGGGCGGCCGGGGATCCCGCACCCGGCGCGGCGTCCCTGGCCGGCAAGGTGCTGAAGATCGACACGCTGGGCCGGCCGTCGACCGGGAACGCCTCGGCCGTGCTCAGCTCCGGGCTGCGGGCGCCGGGCGGGATCTGCGTGGACCCGGCGACGCAGTCGGTGTGGGTGACGGACCGGACGAGCACCCAGGACGTCCTGCAGCGGGTCACGCCCGGCGCGCTGACGACCCCTGCCTGGACCTGGCCGGACCGGCCCGGGGTGGCGGGCTGCATGGCCCAGCCCGGGGTGATCGTCGTGACCCTGACGGGCGGGGCCGCGATCTCGGTGCTCCGCCCGGCCCCTGACGGGACCTTCACCGGGAAGCCCGAGACCATGCTGTCAGGGGTCTACGGCCGCCTGGGCGCCGCCGCACCCGCCTCCGACGGCCTGCTGTGGCTGGGGACGGTCAACAAGGACGGCGGCAAGCCGGTGCCGAGCGACGACCGGGTGATCCGGATCCAGCCGCCGAGCGGCGGGGGCGAGTCGCGCAGCTGACGCCGCCCGTGCCCGGCCGGAATTCGCTGGCCGGCCCCCGACACCGGACCTAGCGTGACGTGGTGCCCGGCCCGTGTCGCTCCGCTCGGCCCGTGCTGCGGGCCGCGGTCGAGGCCGACCTGCCCAGGCTGCGGGAGATCGAGAACGCGGCCGGGGAGTCGTTCCGGCCGCTCGGCATGGACCTCGTCGCCGAGGACGAGCCCGCCTCGCTCGCCGAGCTGCGCGAGTACGCCGGAGCCGGCCGGGCCTGGGTGACCACGACCGGCGGCGAGGTGGCCGGCTACGTGCTCGCGGACGTCGTCGACGGGAACGGGCACGTCGAACAGGTGTCCGTGCACCCGGACCACGCCGGTGCCGGGCACGGTCGCCGGCTCGTCAGGCGGGTCCTGGAGTGGGCGGCCGCACGGGGCCCTGCCGTCACGTTGACGACCTTCGTGGACGTGCCGTGGAACGGGCCCTACTACGAGCGGCTCGGCTTCCGGTACCTCGACGATCCCGGGCCCGAGCTGCGGGCCCTCCGCCGACGGGAGGCCGAGCACGGCCTGGACGCCTGGCCGCGCGCCGCCATGATCCGTCCGGCCCCGCCGGCATGATCACGATCCGGGGGCCGGGAACGACGTCGGACGCCGTTCCCGCCCCCGGATCACGGCCCCGGTCGACTCAGCCGCATCGTTCGATGATCAACTCGCGGACCCGCTTCGCGTCCGCCTGGCCCTTCGTGGCCTTCATGACCGCGCCCACGATCGCGCCCGCGGCCGCCACCTTGCCGCCCCGGATCTTCTCGGCCACGTCCGGCTGGGCTGCGAGGGCCTCGTCCACCGCCGCGATCAGGGCGCCGTCGTCCGAGACGACCTTGAGGCCCCGGGACTCGACGACCTCGTCCGGCGAGCCCTCGCCGGCGAGCACGCCGTCGACGACCTGGCGGGCGAGCTTGTTGTTCAGCTCCCCCGAGGTGACCAGCTCGATCACCCGGGCCACCTGGGCCGGGGTGATCGCCAGCTCCTCGAGCGGGACGCCCGCGGTGTTGGCCTGCTGGGTGAGGTAGGCGACCCACCAGGAGCGGGCCTCCCCCGCCGGTGCGCCCGCGGCGACGGTGGCCTCGATGAGGTCCAGCGCCCCGGCGTTGACCAGGTCCCGCAGCTCCTCGGCGGTGAGGCCCCACTCCGCGGAGATGCGCTTGCGGCGTTCCCACGGCAGCTCCGGCAGCGTCCCGCGCAGCTCCTCGACCCACTCCGGCGTCGGCGCGATCGGCACCAGATCCGGCTCCGGGAAGTAGCGGTAGTCCTCGGAGGTTTCCTTGATGCGGCCCGCGCGCGTGCTGCCGGACTGCTCCTCGAAGTGCCGCGTCTCCTGCACGACCGTGCCGCCGTCGAGCAGGACGCCCGCGTGCCGGGACATCTCGTACCGCACGGCGCGCTCGACCGAGCGCAGCGAGTTGACGTTCTTCGTCTCGCTGCGGGTGCCCAGCACGCCGGACCCCTTCGGCGAGAGCGACAGGTTCACGTCGCAGCGCATGGAGCCCTGGTCCATCCGGACGTCCGAGACGCCGAGGGACTTCACCAGGTCCCGGAGCTGCGTGACGTACGCGCGCGCGACCTCGGGCGCCCGGGCCCCGGTGTCCGGGATCATCTTCGTGACGATCTCGATCAGCGGGACGCCGGCGCGGTTGTAGTCCAGCAGGGAGTACTCGGCGCCGTGGATGCGACCGGTCGCGCCGCCGACGTGCAGCGACTTCCCGGTGTCCTCCTCCATGTGCGCGCGCTCGATCTCCACGCGGACGATCGTGCCGTCGTCCAGCTCGACGTCCAGCCAGCCGTCGACGGCGATCGGCTCGTCGTACTGGGACGTCTGGAAGTTCTTCGGCATGTCCGGGTAGAAGTAGTTCTTCCGCGCGAACCGGCCCCAGGGCGCGATCGAGCAGTTCAGCGCCAGGCCGATCCGGATCGCGGACTCCACCGCGGTGCGGTTGACGACCGGCAGCGCGCCGGGCATGCCCAGGCAGGTGGGGCAGACCTGGGTGTTCGGCTCGGCGCCGAACTCCGTGGGGCAGCCGCAGAACATCTTCGTGTTCGTGGACAGCTCGACGTGGACCTCGAGCCCGAGCATCGGGTCGAAGCGCGCGACGACGTCGTCGAACTCGATCAGGGTGGGAGTGCTCATCGGGCGGCGACCTCCAGCTCCGGGATGCGGGCGATGAGCGGGCCGGACTCGTCCGCGTTGCGGGCGGCCTCGAACGCCGCGCCGACGCGGTACATCACGGCCTCGCCCAGCGCGGGCGCCATGATCTGCAACCCGACGGGCAGGCCGTCCTCCTCCGCGAGCCCGGACGGCACCGACATCCCGGCCACGCCGGCCAGGTTCGTCGGGATCGTCGCGAGGTCGTTGAGGTACATGGCCAGCGGATCGTCGATCTTCTCGCCGATCGGGAACGCCGTGGTGGGCGCCGTGGGCGAGACCAGCACGTCCACCTGGGCGAACGCCGCGGCGAAGTCCCGGCTGATCAGCGTGCGGACCTTCTGCGCCTGGCCGTAGTAGGCGTCGTAGTAGCCGGAGCTCAGCGCGTACGTGCCGAGGATGATGCGGCGCTTGACCTCGGGGCCGAAGCCGGCCTCGCGGGTGGCCGCCATGACCTCCTCGGCCGACGCGCCCTTCTCCACGCGCAGGCCGTAGCGCATGGCGTCGAACCGGGCGAGGTTCGACGACACCTCGCTCGGCAGGATCAGGTAGTACGCCGCCAGGCCGTACTCGAAGTGCGGGCAGGACACCTCGACGACCTCGGCACCCAGCTTCTCCAGCCGGCGCAACGCCGCGTCGAAGGAGGCACGGACGCCGGGCTGGTAGCCCTCGCCGCCCAGCTCACGGACGACCCCGACGCGCAGCCCGGACAGGTCACCGGTGGCACCCAGGCGGGCCGCCTCGACCACGGCCGGGACGGGCGCGTCGATCGAGGTGGAGTCCAGCGGGTCGTGCCCCGCGATGACCTCGTGCAGCAGCGCCGCGTCCAGCACCGTGCGCGCGCAGGGCCCGCCCTGGTCCAGCGAGGACGCGCAGGCCACGAGCCCGTAGCGGGAGACCCCGCCGTAGGTGGGCTTGACGCCGACGGTGCCGGTGACGGCCGCGGGCTGGCGGATCGAGCCGCCCGTGTCCGTGCCGATCGCCAGCGGGGCCTCGAACGCGGCCAGGGCGGCCGCCGACCCGCCGCCGGAGCCGCCGGCGATGCGGTCCAGCGCCCACGGGTTGTGCGTGGGGCCGTAGGCCGAGTACTCGGTGGAGGAGCCCATCGCGAACTCGTCCATGTTCGTCTTGCCCAGGATCGTGATCCCGGCGGCGCGCAGCCGCGAGGTGAGCGTGGCGTCGTACGGCGGGCGCCAGCCCTCGAGGATCCTCGAGCCGCAGGTGGTGGGCATGTCGATCGTGGCGAAGACGTCCTTGAGCGCCAGCGGGACACCCGCGAGCGGGGACGCGGGCGCGGTGCCGGCGGCGATCGAGGCGTCGACCAGCGCGGCGGACTCGAGCGCCGACTCCCCGGCGACGTGCAGGAACGCGTGCACGTCCCCCTCGACGGCGGCGATGCGGTCCAGGTGCGCCTGCGCGGCCTCGACCGCGGACACCTCGCGGGAGTGGATCTTCTCGGCGAGCGTGGCGGCGTCGAGCCGGGTCAGGTCGCTGCTCATGTCTCCTCCGCGCGAGGGAGTGCGTCGTCGGTGCTCATGCTTCTTCTCCCAGGATGCGGGGGACGCGGAAGCGGCCCTCCTCGGCTGCGGGGGCGCCCGAGAGCGCCTGCTCCTGGCTCAGCCCGGGACGGCGGACGTCCTGCCGGAACACGTTCTGCAGCGGGACCGCGTGCGACGTCGGCGGGATGTCCTCGGCGGCGACCTCGCCCACCCGGGCGACGGAGCCCAGGATGACGTCGAGCTGACCGGCGAAGACGTCGAGCTCCTCGTCGGTCACGGCCAGCCGGGCCAGCCGGGCGAGGTGCGCGACCTCGTCCCGGGAGATGGCCTCCCCCGCCGACGGGTCGGACACCGCGGACGGGTCGGGCACCGTGGACGAGCCGGGCGCCGACGGTGTGCCGGGTTCGGCGGACATGTCCCTCCTCGAGAGAAACGAGAGTGTGCGAACGGGTGGTCCGTGCGGACGACGGGTTCGGTGGACGAGAGGGGCCGCTGCCACGGCCGGACCGGCCACGATCCCCGCTGCGACGGGCCCCTGCACGCAGTCTAGGCCCGGCCGCCGACGGTCCTCGACACGGTTCGGCGGTCCTGCCGTTGGGCGCACCACGGACCGGGGATCGGCCGCAGCGTGCCGTCGGTCGACGGCGTTTGGCAGGATCATCCCCGCAGTGCCCCGCCGGCGCTCCCCGGTGGTGGGGAACGCGCGTCCTCCGGAAGTCCCGGTGCCGACGGTAGGTGACGGCGGGGATGGACGAGGAGGCGTGGAGGCGTGTCGTTCCTGCTCCGGGTGGTTCTCCCGGACAAGCCGGGCATCCTGGGGGCGGTCGCCACCGCGCTCGGCGGTGCCGGTGCCGACATCCTCGGCGTGGACGTCGTCGAGCGGACGGACGGGCAGGCCGTCGACGACCTCGCCGTCGAGCTCCCCTCCGGCCGGCCGCCGGACGTCCTGATCACCGCCGCGGAGTCCGTGCCCGGTGTCCAGGTCGAGTCCGTGCGGCCCTACACCGGGCGCCTGGACACCCACCGCGAGCTCGAGCTGGTCGACGAGATCGCCTCGGATCCCGACCACGGCCTCGACCGGCTCGCCGAGGAGGTGCCGCGGCTGTTCCGGGCCGGCTGGGCGATCGTCGCCGTCCGGGAGCAGGGGCGCTCCTACCGGCTCGCCGAGAGCCGGGCCGCCCCCGAGACCCGCGCCGGCGACCTGCCCTGGCTGCCGCTGGACAAGGCGATGATCGTCGATCCCGCCCGGCACTGGGTGCCGGATCCGTGGAGCGCGCTGGACACCGAGATCGCGGCCGCGCCGTTCGGCACCCGGGGCCCGGCGAAGGCCCTCGTCGTCGGGCGTCCGGGCGGTCCGGGTTTCCGGCCGTCGGAGCTGGCGCGGCTCACCCACCTGGCCGGCATCGTCGCCACCGTGCTCGGCAGCTGACGGGCCTGGCAGGCTGGGGGGCGTGGATCGACCCTGGGCGCGCGTACCGGGAAGCGTCGGCGCGGCGCTGCGCCCGGCCTTCGTGGCGACGACGGACGCGATCGTCTCGGCGGTCCGCGTCCAGGTCCCGGAGTACGCCCGCCCGCTGACCGGGCGGTTCGGCGAGCGCATCACCCAGGGCGTCTCGGTGGCGTTGCAGCAGTTCATCGCCCTGCTGGGCTCGGACACGGACCTGCCGGACACCCGCATCTACCGCGAGCTCGGACGCGTCGAGCACCGCGAGGGACGCACCCTGGCCGCTCTGCAGGCCGCGTACCAGATCGGCACCCGCACCGCGTGGCAGGAGCTGGGCAGCAGCGGCGCGGCGAAGGACCTGCCGCCGGAGTCCATCTTCGCCCTGGCCGAGGCGCTGTTCGGCTACGTCGAGCAGCTGTCCGCGGCGTCCGTGGCGGGCTGGGCCGAGGAGGACGCGTCGCAGGCCGGGTCGGTGCAGACCCGGCGGCACACGCTGGTCGAGGCGCTGGCCCGGCGGCCCCCGACGGCGGCGCCGGAGATCGAACGGCTCGCCGTGGCGGCGGGCTGGAGCGTGCCGGCGAAGGTGGTCGCGCTCGTCGTCCCGGACGCGGTGGAGCTCACCGCGCGGGTGCCCGGCGCGATCGCGGCGGACCTGGACCCGGTGGGGCTGGCGATCCTGCCCGCGGTGCGCGCCGGCGGGCTGGACGCCGCCCTGGACGCCGCGGTGGGCGCCCTGCGGGGGCGGCGGGCGGTGCTCGGCCCGCTCGTACCCGTCGCGGAGACGTTCCGCTCGGTGGCGCGGGCCCGGGCCGCGTGGCCGTTGCACGCGTCGAAGCTGCTGGGCGAGCCGGACGAGGCGCTGCTGCACGCGGACGCCTACCTCGTCGAGCTGTTGCTGGGGGCGGACCCGGACCTGGCGTCGGACCTGCAGGACAAGGCCCTCGGGCCGCTGCGGGACCTGCCCGCGGGCGCGGCGGCGCGCAGCGAGGAGACCCTGCGGGCCTGGCTGGACGCGCACGGGGACGTCACGGCGGCGGCGGCCGCACTGCACGTGCACCCGCAGACCGTCCGCTACCGCCTCACCGGCCTGCGCGAGGCGTACGGGGGTGCGCTCGACGACCCCACCGCGCGCCTGGAGATCGAGATCGGCCTGCGGGTGCGCGACGGCCGGTGACGGCAGGAAAGCCACCCTCCGCCGGATTCCGGCGCGAAGGTGGCTTTCCTGCCGTCGGGCGGGGATCAGGAGGCGAGGCGGGCGGGGCCTGCCGCGTCGGCGCGGGGGGCCACCGGAAGCGGGCGGACGCGGGGGGTCTGCTCCGCGACCGGGGTGCCGTAGCGCTCGTGGCCGCCCGGGAAGGCGAGGCGGGCGATCTTGCGGACCACCTTGCCGTACTGCCGCGGGAGGGAGCCGATCGTGTACGGCAGGCCGTAGCGCTCGCAGATGTCCTTCACCCGCGGCGCGATCTCCGCGTAGCGGTTGCTGGGCATGTCCGGGAACAGGTGGTGCTCGATCTGGTGGCTCAGGTTGCCCGTCATCAGGTGGAAGGTCTTGCTGCCGGACAGGTTGGCCGAGCCGAGCATCTGCCGGACGTACCACTGGCCGCGGGTCTCGCCGTCGAGGCGGGACTCGTCGAAGGTCTCCACCCCGTCCGGGAAGTGCCCGCAGAAGATCACCGCGTGCGTCCAGAGGTTGCGTACGGTGTTCGCGGTGAAGTTCGCCGCCATCGTGTGCAGCGCCGACGGGCCGGAGAGCAGCGGGTAGACGACGTAGTCCTTCGCGAGCTGCTTGCGTGCCTTGCGGAGGATCTTGCCGATGCTCGCCCGGGCCTCCTTCCAGGACTTCTCGCCGCTCTGGACCCGGTCCAGCTCGATGTCGTAGATCGCGATGCCCCACTCGAAGATCAGCGAGAGGCCGAGGTTCGTGAGCGGCTGGATCAGGTACTTCGGCGACCACTCCTGGTCCGGGGTGACCCGCATGACCGAGTAGCCGAGGTCCCGGTCCAGGCCCTCGATGTTGGTGAACGTGTGGTGCTCGTAGTTGTGCGACTTCTGCCAGAACTCCGAGGGGTCCGCGTGGTCCCACTCCCACTTCGTGGAGTAGATCTTCGCGTCCCGCATCCAGTCCCACTGGCCGTGCAGGATGTTGTGGCCGAGCTCCATGTTGTCCAGGATCTTGGCGATCGACAGCGCAGCGGTCCCGGCGAGCCAGGCCGGCGGGAACTTCGAGAACAGCAGCAGCGCGCGGCCGCCCATCTCCAGCGAGCGCTGGGCGAGCAGCACCTTGTGGATGTACTGGGCGTCCCGCTCGCCGCGGGAACCCATGACCTCGTCCCGGATCGCGTCGAGCTCGGCGCCGAGGGCCTCGACCTGCTCGTCGGTGAGGTGCGCGGCGGCGCTGACGCGGGTCTTCGCGCGGGCGGGTCGCATGCTGGCGGTGAGGGTCACGGGCGTGTCTCCTGACGGCGCGGGGTCGGTTCGGACCGCTCGCGCGTTCACAGATCGAGGGTGATGTCGCCGGTGGGCGCGGTGACGCAGGTTCGGACGGGACGCCCGGGCGTCTCCGCCGCGTCGATCAGCTCGCCGGTGTGCAGGTCGCGGACCGCACCGGCGGTGAGCTTGCCGACGCAGGTGTGGCAGATGCCCATCCGGCAGCCGTTGGGGAGCAGGGCACCGGCGTCCTCGCCGGCGATCAGGACAGGGGTGTCGGGCGCGGCGTCGGCGGTGATGCCGCTCGCGGTGAAGGTGATCCGGCCGCCGGTGCCCTCGGTACCCAGCAGGGCAGGCGGGCGGAACCGCTCGACGTGCAGGGTGTCCGGGTCCCCGGCCTCGGACCAGAACACGCCGAGGTCGTCCAGGAGGCCGCCGGGGCCGCAGGCCCAGGTCTCGCGGGCCGTCCAGTCCGGCACCTCGTCCGTGAGCGCGTCCGGGGTGAGCCGGCTGTGCAGCGCGGTGTGCCGCTCGACGAGCCGCAGCCCGGTGGTCTCCGCGAGCGCGCGGAGCTCCGGACCGAACACCACGTCCGACGGCGTGCGGTCGCAGTGCACGAGGACCGCGCCGGACAGCGCGTTCCGCGGCAGCGAGCGGAGCATCCCCATGACGGGGGTGATCCCGCTGCCCGCGGTGATGAAGAGCAGCTTCTCGGGCGTCGGCTCCGGCAGCACGAACTCACCGGCCGCCGGGCCGAGCGCGACCACGGAGCCCGCGGGGGTGCCGTGGGCGAGGATCCCGGACATCCTGCCGCCCGGGACCGCCGTCACGGTGACGGCGAGCAGCTCGTCACCGGGGCGCGAGGTGACCGAGTAGGTACGCCAGTGCCACACGCCCTCGAGCCGGAGCCCGAGGCCGATGAACTGGCCGGGCCGGTGCGCCGCGAACGGGGCACCCGGCTTGAGGAACAGGGTGGTGGTGTCCGCGGTCTCCCGCTGGATCCGGACGACGCGGGCCCGCGGGTCGCGCCGGGACCACATCGGGTTGAGGGTGCCGAGGACGTCGTCGGGCAGCAACGGCGTCGTCAGCAGGTGCGCAGCGGACCGCACACGGCGACCGACGCGGCTGCCGAGACTGCGTCCGAACTGACCCACTGCACTCATGGGACCCACGGTATTGAGCGATCACCACAACCGGCCACGGTGTCGCCCACGTCCTGGGCCCGAGATCTGTTGCGAGACCAACAGACCGCCGACCAAGAGTGACGACTCCGTCGTTTGCCTGCGGAACTCTCCGGGTAGCCGGCGCGTTCAGGCCGGCTCGGCTCAGACCCGGATCGCCAGGGCGGCGCGGGCGAGGTCGTCGTTGCCGGTGGCGAGCCAGCCGTCCGGGCGGACCAGGACGTCCTCGAAGCCGATCCGCGTGTCGATGCCCATCCGGACGGCGTACTCCAGGACCGGCCAGGCGCCGTCCTCCTCGCCGTGCAGCAGGACCGGGACCGGCAGCTGGCCGAGCGCGCGCAGGATCCGGACGGCCTCGGCGACGGCGGTCTCCGGGTCCGTCACCGTGGACTCCGCGAGCACCCGCACGGTGCTCGGCGGCACGCCCTGCTGGCGCAGCGTCACGGCGTCCCCGCTGGTCCAGACGCCGAGCTCGACGCCGATGCCCACCGAGGCGGCGGCGTTGCAGACGTCGATCCAGCCCTTCTCGTGCACGTTGACCGAGCAGACGTCCGGTTTGCCGACGCCGAGGCGGCCCCACGCGACGACGGCCTCGATGCGCTTGCGCGGGTCCGGCTGGATCCACCGGCCCGTCGTGACCCCGATCTCCATGGCCGGGGCCTCCTGGCGCATCAGCGCCACGGCGTCCCCGACGTGGACCGGGTCGATCGTCTCCTGCCCCTGGAGGTCACGCGGGTGCACGTGCACCGACGAGATCCCCAGCCGGGCCACCGCGCGGGCGTCCCGCGCCAGGTGGCGGGCCAGGACCGGCAGCGCCGGGTGCGCGTCCTCCGGACGCGAACCGTTCAGTACCGCCTGTAGCACCGTGCCCCCACTCCTCGTCCCCGGAAAGAGGGGAGCCTAGTCAGTGCACGCGCCGACGGCGGACGCCGGACGCGACGATCCGCACCGGCGTCGGGTCCGCCCGGGCCGGCACGTGGCGGCCCGCATTCGTTCCTGCTGGTGACGAGGTACATCACGAATCCGTCACGACTCTACGTCCGGCGCGTCGCCCGCAGCCAGGGCGACCTCCGGACCCTGCTCGAGCAGCACCCGGAAGCCGTCCTCGTCCAGCACCGGGACGCCCAGCTCGATCGCCTTGTCGTACTTCGAACCCGGCGCCTCGCCCGCGACGACGAACGCCGTCTTCTTCGAGACCGAGCCGGCCGCGCGCCCGCCGCGGGCCATGATCGCCTCCTTGGCCTCGTCCCGGGAGTAGTTCTCCATCGAGCCGGTGATGACGATCGACATGCCCTCGAGGGTGCGCGGGACGGACTCGTCCACCTCGTCGACCATCCGCACACCCGCGGCCCGCCACTTGGCGACGACCTCCCGGTGCCAGTCCACGGTGAACCAGTCCCGGACGGCGGCGGCGATCGTGGGGCCGACGCCGTCGACCCCCGCGATCGGCGCCAGCGCCGCGGCGACCGCCTTCGCCTGGGCCCGGGTGGCCGCCTTCGCGGCCTTCTCCGCCTCCGCGGCGAGGGCGTCCGGGTCCGGCTCGACCTCGGAGGTGTCCCCGGACGCGGCCGGCTCCCCGGCGGCGGGCACGCTGGTCCCGGTGGGAGCGGGAGCCTCGTCCTCCGTGCCGTCCGAGGTGATCTCCACCCCCGCCTTCTCGGTCTCCTCCCGGGCCCGTGCGGCCGCCTCCTCGATCGCCTCCATCGAGGAGAACTCCCGGGCCAGAGCCTGCGCGGCGGTGGGCCCGACGTGCCGGATCGACAGCCCGACGAGCACCCGCCACAGCGGCCGGTCCTTCGCGGACTCCAGGTTGGCCAGCAGCTTGACGCCGTTGGCGGACAGCACACCCGCCTTGGTCCGGAACAGGTCGACCCGGAGGAGGTCCTCCTCGGTCAGGGAGAAGACGTCCCCCTCGTCCGTGACCACGCCGGAGGTGAGCAGGGCCGTGGCCGCCTCGTAGCCGAGGCCCTCGATGTCGAACGAGCCCCGGCCCGCGACGTGGAAGAGCCGCTCCCGCAGCTGGGCTGGACACGAGCGGGAGTTCGGGCAGCGCCGGTCCACGTCCCCGGCCTTCTGCTGCACCAGCTCGGTGCCGCACTCGGGACAGTGGGTGGGCATCACGAACTCGCGTTCGGTGCCGTCCCGCACCTCGATGACCGGACCGAGCACCTCGGGGATCACGTCCCCGGCCTTGCGGATGACCACCCGGTCCCCGATCAGCACCCCCTTGCGGCGCACCTCGTCCGCGTTGTGCAGGGTGGCCATCGCGACCGTGGAGCCCGCGACGAGCACCGGCTCCATCTGCGCGAACGGGGTGACGCGGCCGGTGCGGCCCACGTTGACCTGGATGTCCAGCAGCCGGGTGGTGGCCTCCTCGGGCGGGTACTTGTAGGCGATCGCCCAGCGCGGCGCCCGGGACGTGGAGCCCAGCCGGCGCTGCAGGGACACCTCGTCCACCTTGACGACGACGCCGTCGATCTCGTGCTCGATGTCGTGGCGGTGCTCGCCCCACTCCGCGACGAACGCGACGACCTCGTCCACCGCCTGCGGACCGCCGAAGACCTTCGTGCGGGAGGAGACCGGCAACCCCCACGCCTGCAACGCCTCGTAGGAGTGCGACTGGGTGACGGGCGTGAAGCCCTTCCGCTTGCCGAGGCCGTGGCAGATCAGCCGCAGGTTCCGCGACGCCGTGACCCGCGGGTCCTTCTGCCGCAGCGAACCGGCGGCGGTGTTGCGCGGGTTCGCGAACGGGGGCTTGCCCGCCTCGACCAGGGAGGCGTTGAGCCGCTGGAAGTCCTCGAGCCGGAAGTAGACCTCCCCGCGCACCTCGACCAGCTCCGGCACCGGGAACTCGTCGGTCCCGGTGAGCCGCTCCGGCACCTCCTCCAGCGTGCGCATGTTGAGCGTGATGTCCTCGCCGGTGCGCCCGTCCCCCCGGGTGAGGGCCCGGGTGAGCAGCCCGCCCTCGTAGAGCAGGTTCACCGCGAGCCCGTCGATCTTGAGCTCGCAGAGGTAGTGCAGCTCGGAGCCGAGCTCCTTGACCGTGCGGTCCGCCCAGGTGCGCAGCTCCTCCTCGGAGAAGGCGTTGTCCAGGCTGAGCATCCGCTCCAGATGGTCGTAGGCGGTGAACTCCGTGGAGAACTTCCCGCCGACCTTCTGGGTGGGCGACTCCGGCGTGCGGAGCTCCGGATACTCCTCCTCCAGCGAGATCAGCTCACGCCACAGCGCGTCGAACTGACCGTCCGACAGGATCGGCGCGTCCAGCACGTAGTAGCGGAACTGGTTGTCCGCGACCTCGGTGGACAGCTGCGCGTGCCGCTCGCGCGCGGCGTCGGGGACCGTTGCCGCCGGGACGGTCCCCGCTGGGACGGTCCCTGCCTGGGGGGTCCCTGCCTGGGGGTTCCCTGCCTGGGCAGTCCGTGTCGGGGGGGTGGAGGTGCGGTCCGGGCTCACGGGATGCAGGTTAGTGGGCAGGCCCGACAGTTTCCGCCCGTTCCGGTCCCCGCCGTCGCCGATTCGCCCGACCAGGTCCGCCGGGCTCAGCCGCCGGTGGCCTCGAGCCCCGCGACGAGGCGGCGGAGCAGGTCGTCGAGGCGGCGCCGCTCGGCGGCGGTCAGGACCGAGAGGAGCGCCCGCTCGTTCGCGACGTGCTCGGCCACGACCTCGTCGACGGCCTTCCTGCCCGGCGCCGTGAGCGTGACCAGCATGCTCCGCCGGTTCTCCGGGTCCAGCCGGCGCCCGACGTGCCCGGCGGCCTCGAGGCGGTCCAGCCGGTTCGTCATCGCCGCGGGCGAGAGCATCAGCGTGCGGGCCAGCACGCTGGGCGTGAGGGTGAACGGCGCGCCGCTGCGGCGCAGGGCGGCCAGCACGTCGAACTCCCCGGTGGAGAGTCCGTGGCGCAGGAACGTGCGCTCGACGAGCGGGGCCGCCAGCGCGGCGACCCGGCCCAGCCGGCCGATCGTGGCCATCGCGGCCAGGCCCTCGTCGTCGAGGTCGGGGCGCTCGGCGCGCCACTGCTCGACGATCCGGTCGACGGGGTCCGGTTCCGCAGCCACGCCGCGATCCTAGTTCGACCACGAAACCCTTGACGCAGAACATTTCGATACCGTACTTTTCGAGGCATGAACAGCATGGGTTCCGGCGGGGCTCCGGCGGGTGCGGTGATCGGGTTCTCGGCCTCGTCGGAGGCCGCCTGCCCCGCGGACCACGCCTGGGCCGTGCTCGCGGACTACGCGCGCGACGCCGAGTGGCGCGGCGCCGTCGAGTCGATGGTGCCGACGCCGCCCGGGCCGGCGGCGCCCGGCACGCTCACCGCCGAGCGGATGCGCTTCGCGGGCCGCATCCTGCACAACGACGGCGAGGTGGTCTCCGCCGGTCCCGGCCTGCGGTTCGCCTGGCGGACCACCTCCGGGGTCGACGCCGAGGGATCCCGGGAGGTGGTCCCGCTCGGCCCGGACCGCTGCCGGATCGTGCTGCGCACCCGGGTCCGGCCGACCGGTGTGGAGCGGGCCCTGGCGCCGCTCGTCCGGCTCGTCCTGCGCCGGGGACTGCGCGCGGACCTGCGCCGGCTCCGGTCCCTCTGCGAGACCCGGACGTGCTCCGGCACCGATCGCCGCCCGTAGGCGCTAGCCTGACCGCATGAACGATCGTTCCTCGCAGGTGTTGATCGCGGACACCGGCCGCGGGAACGAGGCCGCGATCCTCAATGCGGCCCTGGAGGCGTTCGGCGCCGAGGGGTTCAACGGCGCCTCGATGCGGGACGTGGCCAAACGGGCCGGCACGAGCCTGTCCAACCTCTACAACTACTTCCCGTCGAAGTCCCGGCTGCTGGCCGAGGTGCTCCGGCACGCGAACGACGAGCTGTCCGCGCGGATCCGCCGAGCCGTGGAGGACGCGGGGGACTCGGCGGCGCCGCGGCTGCGCGACGCCGTCCGCGCGTACGTCGGGTTCGTCGTGGACCACCAGGTCGCGATGCTGGTGTCCACCAGTGAGGTCCGCTACCTGCACGGGGACGACCGGGAGCGGTTGATCGCGGAGCGGGACGAGACCCAGGCGATCTTCGAGCGGATCGTCGCCCAGGGCGTGGCGGACGGGGAGTTCCGCACGCCGTACCCGGCCGACGCCGCGCGCGCCATCCTCTCGACGGTCGGCGCGATCGCGGCCTGGTACCGGCCCGCGGGCCGGCTCTCCCGGGGCCAGCTCGCCGAGCAGCACGCGCGCTACGCGCTCGCCCTCCTCGAGGCCCCGCTGGGACATTGATCAGCTGAGACCGGCTGATCCCACGAACGACCGTTCGTGGCCAGCGGGTTCAGTCCGGGTCGGTGAACGCCGCCCCGACCCGGCGACAGAGCTCCATCGCGGTGCGGGACCAGTCCGGCGTGGAGTCCGCGAGACCCGCGGTCGGGGTCGGGACGGCGAGCTCCGGAAGCCGGGCCCTGGCGAACCCGAGCCGGTCCGCCAGGTCGAAGGCACGCTTCGCGAGGTCCTTGGTCTCCGGCACCCGCGCCATCGGGCGCACCGGCACCATGCCGAGGAACAGCGGCATCCCCGTGTCCCAGATCTGCCCGACGGCGTCGAGCGCGGCGGGGATCGCCGTGTCGCCCGAGATCGACGGCCGGGTGGCGTCGATGGCGAGTGCCGAGGCCCCGACCTCCGCCAGGAGCGCCAGCGGGGGCCGCTCCGCCGCGCACCGGACCACGACCGGGGCGCCGATCGCGGCGATCAGGTCCCGCAGGCCGTCCGCGGCGTCCGGTTCGGCGACCGAGCGGACCGTGCCGTAGCCCGAGGCCGTCGGCAGCGCCCCGGCCAGGACGGCGGGCAGCCGCGGCTCGTCGAGCTGCACGACGACCCGCGCACCCGTCCGGGCGGTGACCTCGGCGATGTGGGTCCGGAGCCCCTCGGCGAGGCTCGCGGAGAACTCCCGCACCGCGCCCCGGTCGGTGAGGATCCGGTGCCCGCTCATCGTCTCGATCCCGGCGGCGAGCGTCCACGGCCCCACGACCTGCACCTTCACCCAGGCCGGCTTCGGCTCGTCGCAGGCCTCGTCGAGAGCGTCGAGGTCCGTGCGCAGGAGGTCGACGGCCCGGCGGTGGTCCTTCCCCGGCCGAGCGGTGACCCGCCAGCCCGTGGGGACGACCTCCACCGCGAGATCCACCAGCAGGCCCGCGGTGCGCCCGATCGGGTCCGCACCCACCCCGCGGGCGGGGAGCTCGGGCAGGAACGGCAGCAGCGGGAGCTCCCCGACGACCGTCGCGGCCGCCTCGCGCGGATCCGTTCCCGGGAGCGAGCCGACGCCCGTCGCCGCACCGGGCGACCAGAGCTCGACCGGGCCGGTGTCCTCGGGCTCGGGTTTCTCGGTGACCTCGAAGCGGGGCGCCGGGGGCGCGCTCTCCCCCGGGGCCACCCCGCCGAGGCCGGCGGCGGCGAGTGCCGCGGCCAGGGGGTCGTCGTCTGGGAAGGACATGCCGGGAGTCTCACACCCGGACCGGGACGGCCTCCGCCTGGGGGACCGCCGGCAGGCGCCGGCAGACCCCGCGGGTCACCGTGCTCGGCCCCCGGGCCCTCAGGTGCCGGAGCGCAGGGCCCCGGGGCGCGGTGATCCGTTGACGGACCGGTCGCCGCCGTCCTCGTCGCCCTTCGGCTCGGACCGCTCCCCCTGGCCCGCGGAACCGTGCCGCGGCCGCTGACCCGGGACCGGGCGCTCGGCACGGAAGTCCCCGAGCTCGTGGCCCAGCATCTCGCGCAGCCGGCTCAGCTCGCTGCGGACGCCGTCGTGCAGGCCCCGCAGCCGACGCAGCTCCTGGGTCGCCTGCTCGCGGCTGCGGCCGGCGGCCTCCTCCGCCCGGTCCCGGATCTCCGTGGCGCGGGCCTCGGCCTCGGCCCGGAGCTCGTCCGCGCCGCGGGCCGCGGCGTTGCGGAGCTCCTCGGCCTCGGCCCGGGCGGCGGAGAGCTGCTCGGCGGCCTGCTCCTCGCGGTCCTTGAGCTCCGCGGTGCGCTGGGCGACCTGCTGCTCGTGCAGCGACGCCCGCGCGATGAGGGTCTGCTCGACGTCGTGGCGGTGCGTCTCGGCGTCCGCGCGCGCCTGCTCGAGGATCTGGGCCGCGTCCTTGTTCGCGCGGCTGCGGGCGTCCGCCGCCTCCTGCTCCGCGAGCCGCAGCAGCTTCTCGGCGCGGAACCCGAACCCGTCCTCCATCGGGCTGTCCGCCTTGGGCGGGCTCTCGGCGCGCAGCGTCCGCGCCTCCGCCTCGGTGGCGGCCGCGTGCTCCTCGGCGGCGGCGCATCGCCGCTCGGCGGCGGCGAGCCGTTCCCGCAGGGCGGCGCGGTCGCGCTCGACGGACTCGATGTACTCGTCGACCTGGCGGCGTTCGTAGCCCCGCAGGGCGGTGGCGAAGGGGGAGCGTCGGGCGGCGGCGTCGGGGAGGCCGCGGCCGCGAACAGATCGGGGGAACCCACACGGGCATCCTCGCGAGGTCGAACGTCACCCTCTTCGACGAACCGGGTGACGATATTGATCCGTTCAGGTGACGCGTTGCCCATCCAACTACGCTCCGCGTCATGTCTCACCCGTGAATCGCCCCCCTCCGGGGTCGATCCGGTTAACCTCCGGATAGTCCGTAGATCGAACTACCCGGAGTGACTGTCGCTGCGCCGAACACACCTGTCCGCAGGGACCAGGGTTCCGCGTCCCGGCCAGCAGGAGGAACGTCGTGTCCGCACAGGGACTGTTCACCCACGGGGGTCGCGGTTCCCTCGATCGCCGGGTGGCCGATCTCTTCGCCGGGTTGTCGGTCCGGGAGAAGGCCGGCCAGATGGTCACGGCCACGCTCGCGGAGCTCGACACCGGGGCCGGCCTGGCCGACGGCCCGCCGGGCTTCGTCGTGGTGCCACCGCTGTCCCGGGACGAGTGCCGCGCCCGCCTGGGCGACCTGGCCCGGACCGTCGCCGGGCACCGCCGGCTGCCGGTGGTGCCGATCGGGATGGCCGCCACGCCGGGATCCGTGCGGTTCCCCGGGCCGATCGCCATGGCCGCGACCTGGGACCGGGACACCGTGCACCGCGCCGCGAGCTCGATCGCGGACGCCGCCGCGGCCACCGGTGTGCGCGCCCTGCTCGGGCCGAGCGCCGCGCCGGCCGGGACCGACCTCGAGTCCGACGTCGGTCCGTGCTTCGGCGGAGACGTCCTGCTGGCCTCGGAGATGGTGGCGGCCCACGTCCGCGGCAGCCAGGGCACGGACCACGGGACGCTGCCGCCGAACCGCGTGGGCTGCGTCCTGACCCAGTTCGGCGCCGGTCCCGGTCAGCTCGACGGCTCCCCCGGGCACTGGGACGAGCGGACCCTGCGGGGGGAGGTCCTGGCGGTGGCCGCGGCCGCCGTCCGGGTCGGGGTCCTGGCCGTCATGCCGTCGACGGCGTCGAACGGCGGGATCCCGGCACACGTGGACAGCTGGCTCCTGAAGGACGTGCTGCGCGGCGAGTGGCATTTCGACGGCGTGGTGCTCTCCGCCCTCGGGGGCGTCCGGGACCTGGCGGCGCGCCACCGCGTCACCGCGGAGTTCACCGAGGCGATCGCCCTCGCCGTCGAGGCGGGCGTCGACGTCGGTGCGGACCTGGGGGAACCCTGGCTCACCCGGCGGGACCGGCTGGAGGAGCTGATCGGGCACGGGGCGATCCCGGGCTGGCTCGTCGACGACGCGCTGGCCGCCGTGCTGCGGATGAAGATCCGGCTCGGCCTGTTCGAACCGCAGCCGGCGTCGACCGTCCGGCCACCGGCGGGGCTGCCGGCGACGCCGCCGGCGGACCGGCTCGCGGCGCGGGCGGTCGCGGACTCGGTGGTGCTGCTGAGCGATCCGCGCGACCTCCTCCCGCTCGCGTCCCGGCCGGGCGTGCGGATCGGCGTTGTCGTGGCCGGCGAGGACACCCCCCGGGACCCGGACGCCGCCGGCCTCACCGAGAATCTCGCCACCGCGTTGCGGACGCGCCTGCCGGACGCCACGATCACCCGGCGCGGCCGCGGGGACGCGATGTCGCCCGGCGAGCTGTCGATCGTGGTCGTCCCCGAGAACGCGCGGGCCGCCGTCACCGACGTCGCCCGCCTGGCCGCGGGCACGGGTGGCTGCGTCGTGGTGCACTGCGGCACCCGGCTCGGGGGACTGCCCGAGCTCACCGGGACCACGGCGTCGGTCCTGGTGGGCTGGAGCCCGGTCGCGGCCACGGCCGGGGCGCTCGCGGACGTGCTGGCCGGGCGGCTCGAACCGGGCGGGCGGTTGCCGCTCGCCGTCGGTGCGCATCCGGACGGCGCCCCGGGCCGCGCCACGTTCCCCCTCGGACACGGCCGCGGCTACACCACCTTCGGGTACTCGCACCTGCGGATCGCGCCGGACCGCCCGCTCGAGGGCGAGTCCGTCGTCGTCGAGTGCCGGGTGGAGAACACCGGGAACCGGCCCGGCCGCGAGATCGTGCAGGTCTACCTGCGGGACCGGGTCAGCTCGGTGATCCGCCCGGAACGCATGCTCGCGGGGTTCGCCAGCGTCACCACCGAGCCGGGTCGGGTGCGCACGGTGCGCATCTCGTTGCCGCCGGACCGGTTCTCGATCTGGGACCGCGGGATGCGCCGGACGATCGAGCCCGGGACGTTCGACGTGCTGGTGGGCGCCTCGGCCGGGGACATCCGGCTGCAGGGCCGGATCGAGCTGGGCGCCCCGCGGAACGCGTGACCGGCGGTCAGCCGGTGGCGGCGATCGTCGCCGACCCGAGCACGACGTCCCCGTCGGCGGCCGGCAGGTAGAACGCCACGGTCTGCCCGGGCGCGACCCCGCGCAACGGATCGGTCAGCTCGACGCGCAGCCCGCCGCCCGCCGCCGGGACGACCTCGGCCTCGGCGAGGCCGCCGTGAGCGCGAACCTGCACGGTGGCAGTGAACGGGCCGTCCGGCGCCGTGCCGGTGGTCCAGACAGACCCGCGGGCGGTGATCGTCGAGACGCCCAGGGCCTTCTCCGGGCCGACGCGCACCGTGCCGCTGACGGGTTCGATGCCCAGCACGTAGCGCGGCCGCCCGTCCGCCGCGGGTCGGTCCACGCCGATCCCCTTGCGCTGCCCCACGGTGAAGCCGTGCACACCCGTGTGCCGGCCGAGCACCTCGCCGCTCTCGGCGTCGACGATCTCGCCGGGTCGCTCGCCGAGGCGCTCGGTGAGGAAGCGCCGGGTGTCCCCGTCCGGGATGAAGCAGATGTCGTGGCTGTCCGGCTTCTGCGCGACCCGCAGGCCGAGCTCCTCGGCCTCCGCGCGCACGTCCGGCTTGCGGGTGTCCCCGAGCGGGAACATGGCGTGCGCGAGCTGGTGCGGGGTGAGCACGGCCAGGACGTAGGACTGGTCCTTGTCCTCGTCGACGGCCCGGCGCAGGACACCGTCCGCCAGCTGCGCGTAGTGCCCGGTGCAGACCGCGTCGAAGCCGAGGGCGAGCGCCTTCTCCAGCACCGCGGCGAACTTGATCTTCTCGTTGCAGCGCAGGCACGGGTTCGGGGTCTCCCCCGCGGCGTAGCTGGCCACGAAGTCGTCCACCACGTCCTCGGCGAACTCCTCGGACAGGTCCCAGACGTAGTACGGGATGCCCAGGACGTCCGCGGCGCGGGCGGCGTCCGCGGCGTCCTCGCGGGAGCAGCAGCCCCGCGAGCCGGAACGCAGCGCGTCCCGGGTACGGGAGAGCGCCAGGTGCACCCCGACGACGTCGTGCCCCGCCCGTACGGCGCGGGCGGCGGCGACGGCCGAGTCCACCCCGCCCGACATCGCGGCGAGGACCCTCATGACCCCGGGATCCTCACGATGCCGCCGCCCCCGCGGTGCGGCGCGCGCTCCCGGCGCTGGCCCGGCGCGCCCGCTCGACGACGGGACCGATGACGTCGATCACCGCGCGCACGTCGTCGTCGGAGCTGGTGTGGCCCATGGAGAACCGCAGCGACCCCCGCGCGACCGCCTCGTCCGCCCCCATCGCCAGCAGCACGTGGCTGGGCTGGGACACCCCCGAGGTGCAGGCCGAGCCGGTGGAGCACTCGATGCCGTGGGCGTCGAGCAGCATGAGCAGGCTGTCGCCCTCGCAGCCGGGGAAGCTCAGGTGGGCGTTGCCGGGCAGCCGGGACGGGCCGCCGTCGACCAGGCCGGTGCCCGGGTCCCCGTTCAGCGTCGCGTCCGCCACCAGCTCGCGCACCTTCGACACCAGGTCGTCCCGCAGCCGGACCAGCTCGGCGGCACGGCGCGGCATGTCCGCCACGGCGTGCCGGACGGCCACGGCCAGGCCGATCACCGAGGGCGTGTCCAGCGTGCCGGAGCGGACGTCGCGTTCCTGGCCGCCGCCGTGCAGCAGCGGGGTGCACGCCACGTCCCGGCCGAGCAGCAGGGCACCGGCCCCGTACGGGCCGCCGAGCTTGTGCCCGGTGAGCGTGAGCGCGTCCACCCCGCTCGCGGCGAAGTCCACGGGCAGGATCCCCACGGCTTGTACGGCGTCGGTGTGGATCGGCACCCCGAACTCGTGGGCGACGGCGGCGAGCTCGCGGATCGGGTTGACCGTGCCGACCTCGTTGTTCGCCCACATGACGGACACGACGGCGTTCGCGTCCGGGGCCTCGGCGAGCGCGGCGCGCAGCGCCTCGGGGTGGACCCGGCCCTGCGCGTCGACGGCGAGCAGGCGCAGCTCCGCGCCCTCGTGCTCGACGAGCCACTCCGCGGCCTCCAGAACGGCGTGGTGCTCGATCGCGGACACCAGCAGCCGGGTCCGGCGGGAGTCCTGGTCCCGGCGGGCCCAGTAGATGCCCTTGACGGCGAGATTGTCGCTCTCGGTGCCACCGGTGGTGAAGACGACCTCGGAGGGCCGGGCGCCGAGGGCTGCGCCGATCCGCTCCCGGGCCTCCTCCACCTCACGGCGGGCGCGGCGGCCCGCGGAGTGCAGGGACGAGGCGTTGCCGGTGCGGCCCATCGCCTCCGTCATCGCCGCGAGGGCCTCGGGAAGGACCGGCGTGGTCGCGGCATGGTCGAGGTAGGTCACGGCCCCTGCTCCCCCCGTGGACCCTGTCCCCCGTGGTGGTGCGGTCGTGACCCCGCGGGTACGTCCGGCTCGGTCATCGGCTCCAGGGTAGTCGCCGATCCCGAGCCGGTCTGCCGGGCTACCCGGCGGCCAGCTCACACCCGGCGACGGGAGCCGGTGCCGTCACGGACCGTTCGCCGCCGGTCACAGCCAGTTCGGCCCGGCGGGCGAGGCCCCGACGGTCCCCGACGGGAGCCAGGGCCGGGAGCACCGTGAGCTCGCACACCAGGCCCGGGAGCCGCAGGACCCGGCTCAGCGAGTCCCACAGCGTGTCCTGCCCGACGAACGCGCCGACGGTCGTCGGGCGCCCGTCGGGCAACCCGAGGGTGAGCCGGGCGGGCCGGACGGGCACGCCGGCGTCCAGCGCCGCCTGGAACGCGGCGCGGCGGAACGGACCGGAGGCCGAGCCGCACCACGTCGTCCCCTCGGGGAAGACGCCGACGACGGCGCCCGCGGCGAGCGCGTCGGTGATCTCCGCGACGACCCCGGGCAGACCGCGCAGGCCCGCACGGTCGACGAACAGCGTGCCGCAGCGCCGCGCGAGGCCGCCGATCACCGGCCAGTCCGCGATCTCCTGCTTGGCCAGCATCCGGACCGGGGCGACGGCGCCGAGGGCGACGACGTCGATCCAGGACAGGTGGTTGGCGACGACCAGCACGCCCCGGCCGTCGCGCACGCGGTAGCCCGGTCCCTGATCATCACCCGCGGCGATCCGCAGCTCGATCCCGGCGGCGCGCAGCACCGCCCGGAACAGGGCGCGTACGACCCGGTCCCGGCGCTGGTCACCGAGGACCGGGAGGAACGGCAGCGCGACGACCCCGGCCAGCAGCGTCGTCGCCAGCGCGACGGTGCGATGGGCGAGGCGCCAGGACGGGCCGGTGGCGCGGGGCGGCAGGCAGTCGTCGCCGCACGGGGACGAGGGCATCCAGGCCGGGCGGTCCGGGACGGGACCCGGGTGGGTCGGGTGGGTCACCGCTCCCCGCCCAGGAAGAACCGCAGGTAGCGGTCGTCGGCGTGGTCGAGGCCGAGCAGGACCGGGAAGTCCGCGCAGTCGAAGGCCTCGTCGAAGGCGGGTGCGCCGCAGACCCACGCGCCGAGCCGGAAGTAGCCGCGCAGCAGGGGCGGCATGCTCGTGCGTCGGTGCCGGGTGGCGCCGTGCACGTCCCACGGGATGTGCGGGCGGACGCGGAGCTGCTCGGGGGCGAGGTGCCGGGCGAGCACGCGGTCCCAGACGCCCGCGGCGAGCGCGCCGCCGTCGGAGAGCGGGACGCTCGCGCAGCCGGTGAGCCACCGGTTGCCGGTGAGCAGCATGTACCGGGCGATGCCGGCCCAGACCAGGCCGACGACCGCGCCGGCCCGGTGGTCCGGGTGCACGCAGGAGCGGCCGGCCTCGACCAGCGAGGAGCGGATCGGGGCGAAGGCGGCGAGGTCGAACTCGCCGTCGGAGTAGAGGGAGCCGGCCGCGGCGGCCCGGGCGGGCGGCAGCATCCGGTAGGTGCCGACGACCTCGCCGGTCGTGTCGTCCCGGACGACGAGGTGGTCGCAGAACGCGTCGAAGCGGTCGACGTCGAGACCGGGGCGGGGGGTGTCGAGCCGCGCGCCGAGCTCGTCGGCGAACACGAGGTGGCGGAGCCGCTGGGCGGCCTCGACCTCGTCGGCGTCGGTGGTGAGCAGCAGCGAGTACCGCGTCGCCGCAGCCTGCGGGGTTCTGACCAGAACCTGTGAAGAGGTCACCGGCACTGACTACCGAGCCCGATCGACTCTCCCCGCCCCTGTGCCCGTCCGGCACATGGCCATCACATGAACCCGCGAGTCGCGGTATTTCCGTCACCGAGTCGCGGTGGATCCGAGCGGCCTGGCCCGCGAGTCGGGGTCTGGGGCCCCGCGAGTCGGGGTCTGGGGCCCCGCGAGTCGCGTTCTGGGACCCCGCGAGTCGCGGTCTGCGTCCCCGCGAGTCGCGCTCAGCGCCCCGCCGGCCGGGGCCTGCGGCCTGGCGAGTTCGGGTGCCTCGACGACTGCATGACTCGGTGTCGTAGGGCGTCGATCGCGATCATGCCTGGCCCGGAGCCCGCCCGGCGATCGTCGGCAAGCCTCCGCTGTGGGCCCCACACCTGCGGGCGTCGACCCCGACGGGCGCGAGGCCGCGAACCCGACTCACGGGGCCGCACATCCCGACTCGCACGGCCCCACACCCCGACTCGCGGGCTCCCACACCCCGACTCGCGGGGTCCCAGCGCGCGACTCGCGGGGGGACGGCGGCGGCCCCGCCCCCGGGGTGGGTGCGGGGCCGCCGTGGACGGGAGGGATCAGCTCTTGCGCTTGGCGATCTCGTCCTTGAGCTGCGGGGCGACCTTGAACAGGTCACCCACCACACCGAAGTCCGCGATCTCGAAGATCGGGGCCTCGGTGTCCTTGTTCACCGCGATGATCGTCTTCGACGTCTGCATCCCGGCCCGGTGCTGGATCGCACCCGAGATGCCCAGCGCGATGTAGAGCTGCGGGGAGACCGTCTTGCCGGTCTGGCCGACCTGGAACTGGTGCGGGTAGTAGCCCGAGTCCACCGCCGCACGCGACGCGCCGACCGCAGCACCGAGGGAGTCCGCCAGCGCCTCGACGACGGTGAAGTCGTCCGCCGATCCCACGCCACGCCCACCGGAGACGATGACCGAGGCCTCGGTGAGGTCCGGGCGGTCGCCCTGGGTCACCGGCTCGCGGGACTGCACCTGCGCCGACCGACCCGACGCGGCCGGGACCTCGACCGACTCCTCCGCACCGGCACCGTCGGAGTTCTCGACCTCCACCGAGCCCGGACGCAGCGTGATCACCGGGTGCGCCGTGTTGGCCTTGGCCTCCGCGACGAACGCCCCGCCGAACACCGAGTGCGTGGTCGACGGGCCCTCGCCGACGGCGACGACGTCACCGAGCAGCGCGGAGTCCGTCTTGACCGCGAGCCGACCGGCGATCTCCTTGCCGTCCGCCGACACCCCGATCAGCACCGCGGCCGGCTCCTTCGACGCCACCAGCGACGCCAGCACCGACACCTGCGGGGTCAGGAAGTCCGCGGAGTCCGACTCCGCGACATAGATCTTCGCCGCGCCGTGGGCCCTGAGGCCCTCCGCCAGCTTCCCCGCCGTACCGGCCGGACCGACGACGACCGCGGACGGCTCGCCCAGCGCGCGGGCGGCGGTCAGCAGTTCGAACGTGCTCTTCTTGTTCTCCCCGTCGACGTGATCGACGAGGACCAGAACCTCAGCCATGAGTGTGTCCCTTTCCTCTCTCGTCGAGACGGGTCAGATCAGCTTCTGCGAGACCAGGAACGCGGCGATCTTCGCGCCACCGTCGCCCTCGTCCTCGACCTTCTCACCGGCCGACTTCGGCGGCTTCGGCTGCGCCGAGGTCACCGAGGTCAGCGCGTTCGCCAGCCCGACCTCCGACGCGTCGATCCCGGCGTCGGCCAGGGTCAGCGTGGTGACCGGCTTCTTCTTCGCCGCCATGATCCCCTTGAACGACGGGTACCGCGGCTCGTTGATCTTCTCGTTCACCGAGACGACCGCCGGCAGCTCCGTGGTCAGGACCGTGACACCGTCGTCGGTTTCGCGCCGCACCGTCACCGTGGAACCGTCCACGGTGAGCTCACGGGCGTGGGTCAGCGACGGCAGGTCCAGGATTTCCGCGACCATCGCCGGGATCGCCCCCGAGCGGCCGTCCGACGCCTCGTTGCCCGCCAGGATCAGGTCCACGTCACCGACCGTGCCGATGACCTTCGCCAGCGCCTTCGCCGTCTGCACCGCGCACGAGCCGTGCAACGCCTCGTCCGAGAGGTGCACCGCCTTGTCCGCACCCATCGACAGCGCCTTGCGGATCGCGTCGGTGGCCCGGTCCGGTCCCATCGTCACCACGGTGACCTCGGAACCGTCGTTGGCTTCCTTGAGCTGCAGCGCGGACTCCACCGCACGCTCGTTGATCTCGTCGAGCACCGCGTCCGTCGCGTCGCGGTCCAGGGTGTGATCACCGGACGACAGCTTCCGCTCGGAATAGGTGTCCGGCACCTGCTTGACCAGTACGACGATGTTCATCGGACCTCTTCGACCTCCTGCCGGTGCGAGCCACGCCCCATCAGTGGTGCGTGCTCGTCGTTCGCCTGTGAACCTACTGCCGTTCCCGACGTCGTCGACATGTCGCGACGCTCACGCCTCTGTCGAGGGGCGGAACGCGGCGCGGACGACGTCCACGCGACGCCGGTCGGCAGAACTCGGGAATGGACCGACTCTGCCAGCCGCCCCGCAGTTCCGCGCAGCGGATGTCCTCCGCCTGATTGTTACCGCGAGGTAGCCGACGGGCAAACGACGTCGCAGGTGAGCCTGCTCACGGGAGTCCTGAGAACACCGGCATCGGGCGGACGGGGCCCCGCGGGCCTGCACCGACCGTGTTTGTCCCGCCGAATGCTCGGGTATGCCCGATTTCCGCCCACCACCGAGGAGATCACGTGCCGCTCATGGACAAGATCAAGGACTTCCTGCGCAGCCCGCAGGGCCGGAAGCTGACCGAGCAGGGCAAGCGCCTGGCGTCGGACCCGAAGAACCAGGAGAAGCTCAAGCGGATGATGAACAAGCGCCGCTGACACCGAGGCCCTGGCCAGGGCCTTCCCGATCGACCGTTCGGCCCCGATCGACCGTTCGGCGCAGTGATCCGATGCCACCCGGAAGGGCCTGGTCACAGCGCGTGTCGGACCGCCGTGTCCGGTTATCGTCTTCGCGATTCGTCCCCTTCCCCACGGACCGAACCCTGCGGAGCACCCATGCCGGCCCTCGCCCCACCGTCCCGTCTCTGGCGCGCCGCCGCATGTCTGCTGCTGACGGCAGGACTCGTCGCGTGCGGTGAGGGCAACCCCGAGGCGCCCCTCGGCGCGCTCCGGGACGGGATCCCCGCCCAGGCCGGGCGCGTCCCCGGCACCGTGACCAGGGTCGGCGGGACGGACACCGCGGACGTCGTCGCCAAGCTCCGGGCGGCCATCATCGCGAACGGCGGCGCGGTCGCGACGGTCGTGGACCACTCCGCGCAGGCCGCGAAGGCCGGCACCGGCTTCCCCAAGGTCCTGACGGTGGTCGGCGGCTCCGCGGCCACGCAGGTCCCGCTGCTGCGGCTCGACCAGCGGGCGGGCGCCCTGCTCCCCGAGCGCTATCTCGTCCGGCAGGACGTCGAGGGCGGCGCCGTGACCGTGACCTACGACTCGGCGAACTACATCGCCGCGGTCGCCGGGATCACGGACGCCGCCGCATCGACACCGCTGGCCACCGGTGCCGCGGACGTCGCCTACGCCGCCACCGGCGATGCCCCCGAGGCCCTGCCGTCCCCGCTCGTCGGCGTCACCTCCGCAGGGTTCCTCCAGACCGTGTTCGGCAGCGCGGACGTCCCGGCCACGGCCGGCCGCCTGACCCGCGCCGCCGGGCGCGTCCCCACCAGCGACGCCGGGACCGTCGACCTGGCGGCCGGCTCCGCGACGGGAGGCCCGGCGATCCGGCCGACCACCACCGTCCTGGTGAACATCCCCGAGGCGGAGGGTCCGCTGCTGCAGCTCGCCCCCTCGATGGCGATCGAGTTCCCGATGCGGTTCGTGATCTGGGTCGACGACCAGAACCGCACGCAGATCGGCCACCCCTCCCCCGCGTCGCTCGCCGCCCGGTACGGAGTTCCGCCGACGGACCCGGCAGTCGTGAAACTCACGACGGAGGCGGATCGACTCGCCCGGACCGCGGCGGGCCTGCTCCAATAGCCGTCCGCTCGGCCCGGACTCGGGGCGGACCGGTGAGGAGCGAGGAGGCTGCCGTGCTCGTGACGGGTTACGACGACCGGACCGGACAGGGTTACGTGGTGCGGACCGGCGCAGACCGGTCCGCCCCCGAGCCGGGGACCCGCGAGGTCAGCCACGACGGGGTGACGGTCCTCCTGACGGACGGCCTCGCGCTGCTGCTGGACGACGCGCTGGCCCACCGGCCCGTCGCCCAGCTCTCCTGGTTCGGCCCCGCGGTGCCGCTGACCCTCGACGACCACACGTTGCTCGCCTGGCTCAACTCCACCGTGGGCGGGGTGGTGACGGTCTCCGGGGACCCCGGACCGGACCCGCGGCTGAAGGACAGGACCTCCGGCTGACCGGAGGCGGGCGGTGGACCGTTCGGCGCCCTGATCCCGCGCGGGCGTCGGCGACACGTCGCCCCTAGGCGACCCGGCCCGGGACCGTACGTGTGGTGCGGGTAACAGCCGTTCCCGGCCTCGCGAGCTCCACAGTGCCTCGTCCGCGCCTCCCCGCGACGGGGTTCGGAGGTGACCGATGTGAGGGTGCGACCCCGCGACCGACAAGATCACGACCGGCCCGACGCGCCCGTACCGGGCCCGGGTGAGCTTCGCCTGCACGTGCTCACCCGCCAGGACGCGGCCGGGCGACCGGCCTGGGACGCGCTCGTCGAGCGCACGCCGGGCACCGACGTCACCCAGCTCAGCGCCTGGACCCGGGTCCGTGGCCTGTCCGGCTTCTCCGCCCGGTGGGTGCTCGCCGAACGCGACGGCGAGCTCGTCGGCGGCGCGCAGCTCCTGGACCGCCGCGTCCCGGTACTGGGGCGGGTCTCCTACGTGCCCTACGGCCCGGTGGTCCCACCCGGCACGGCCGGCCGTGCGGAGATCGTCCGTGCCCTGGCGGACGTGCTGGCCGGCCCCGTGGCCCGCGACACGAGGGCACTGTTCGTCCAGCCCCCGGAGGCGGGCGCGGACCTCTCCGCCGCGCTCCTCGCGCGGGGTTTCCGGCCGTCCGGGGCCGGCATCGCGCCGGCGGGCTCGATCCGGATCGACCTCGGCGAGGACCTCGACGTCATCCGCGGCCGGTTCGGCCGGAGGCTGCGCTCCTGGACCAACCGCTGGGAGGGGCGCGGGGTCCGGGTGCGCCGCGGAGGCGAGGCGGACGTCCCGCTGCTCGCCGACCTGATGGAACACACCGCCGCGCAGCAGGGGTACTCGGCGTTCCCCGCCGGCTACGTGCGGACGCTCTACCGGGAGCTCGCGTCCACCGGGAACGCCGAGCTGTTCGTCGGCGAGGTCGACGGCGTCCCCGTCGCCGCGGACCTGGTCACGCGGTGCGGGGGCATGGTGCGCGGCCGCCTCACCGGTTTCGACCGGTCCGGCGAGGCCGGCCGGCTCAGCGTCCCGGCCGCCATCCGCTGGGAGATCATCCGCTGGGGCAAGGCCGCGGGCCTGCGCTGGCTCGACTTCGGCGGCCTGCGCCCGGCCACCCTGGACGCCCTCGACGCGGGCGACGGGCCCCCACCGGAGGGCTGGCTGCCCGTCGACCAGCCGAAGCTGACGTTCGGCGGCACGCCCTTCCGCTACCCGCAGGCCGTGGAGCTCATCTCGCCGCGTCCGCTGCGGGCCGGCTACGACCTCGTCCTCCGCTCGCCCGCGGGCAGGCACGCGCTGGAGAGTGCGCGCGCCCTGCTGCGCGAGGTCCGGCGGACCGGGCCACGGACGGAGGTGCCGGCATGAGGATCACCTGTGTCGGCGGCGGGCCGGCGGGGCTCTACCTCGCGATCCTCGCCGCCCGCCGGGACCCCCGGCACCGCGTCACGGTCCTCGAACGCAATCCCGAGAGCGCCACGAGCGGCTGGGGCGTCGTGTTCTGGGACGACCTGCTGGACGACCTCTACCGCAACGACCCCGAGAGCGCGGCGACCCTGCGGCGCGACGCGGTGGTCTACCAGGGCCAGGACGTCCTGATCGACGGGCATCCGGCCGCGCACCTGGGCGGCTACGGCTACAGCATCGGCAGGCGGCGGCTGCTCGAGATCCTGACCCACCGCGCCCGGCAGCTCGGCGTGGACGTCCGGTTCGACACCCCGGCCGACGAGCGGGTGGCCGACGCGGACGCCGATCTCGTCGTCGCCGCGGACGGGGTCCACAGCGGGCTGCGGGACCGGCACGCGGACGAGTTCGGCGCCACGGGGACCCTCGGCCGCAACTCCTACATCTGGCTCGGCACGGACAAGGTCTTCGACACCTTCACCTTCGCGTTCGCCCGCACCACGGCCGGCTGGATCTGGTTCCACGCCTACCCGTCGGCGGACCGGCTGAGCACCTGCATCGTCGAGTGCTCCCCGGAGGTCCGCGCGGGCCTCGGCCTCGACGGGACGGATCCGCGGGCCCACATCGCGCGGCTGGAGCAGATCTTCGCCGGGCCGCTGGACGGTCACGGGCTGCTCGACCGCATGCCGGGCCAGCAACCCGCGTCGTGGCACCGCTTCCGGGAGGTCCGCAACGCGACCTGGTGCCGGGGGCGCACCGTCCTGCTCGGCGACGCCGCGCACACCACGCACTTCAGCATCGGTTCCGGTACGAAGCTCGCCCTGCGCGACGCGATCGAGCTGGCCGCCCTGCTCCCCCGGGACGCCACGGGGCTCGACGAGCGGCTGGGGGCCTTCGACCGGCACCGGCGCGCGGTACTGGGCCCGGTGCAGGACACGGCCCGCCGGAGCATGGCCTGGTTCGAGGACGTCGACGCGCACCTGGGCCCGGATCCCGCCGCGGTGGACCCGGTGACCTTCGCCTACGACCTGTGGCGGCGACGGGGCAGCTACCCGCGATGGCGCTACCACCTGCACCTGGCGACCCAGGTCGGGACGGTCCGGACGGCGCGCCGGGCGGTCGGGACGGTCCGGCGCGTCGTCCGGCAGCGGCGACGCCCGCACGTGCCCGCGGTGCCGGGATGAGGCCGGTCTTCGTCCCCGCACCCCGCACCCGACCCGGACCCCGCGCGCGGCGCGCGGACCTGCCGGTCGTCGTGCACATCGGGGTGCACGGGGACGTGCCCGGCGGGATGGCGCAGGTCCTCGCCGAGTACCTGACCTGGCCGTTCGAGGGACTGCGGGTACGGGCGATGGCCTCGACGCTGGGCCGTGGGCGCCGCTCGTCGATGTGGCGGGCGGCGGTGTGCGCGCTGCGGATCCCGCTGCTGCGCCTCGCGGGCCCCCCGCACGCCGTGGTCGTGCACGTGTCGAGCGGCGGGTCGTTCCTCCGCGAGGGTCTGCTCGCCGCGATCGCGCGGGCGAGCGGCCTGCCGGTGGGGATCCACCTGCACGGCAGCATGCTCGGCCGCGACGCCGAGCGCCGGCCACGGCTCGTCCGGGCGGTCCTGGGCCGCGCGCACGTCGTCTTCGTGCTCAGCGACGAGGCGGCCCGGCTGGTCCGGGCCTCCCTCGGCCCCGACGCCCCCGTGCGCACGGTGGCGAACGGCGTGGATGTGCCCGCGGTGCAGTCCGCCAAGGACCCGGTGGTCCTCTTCGCCGGGGAGGTCGGCCCCCGCAAGGGCGCCGACGTGCTGTGGGCGGCCTGGCCGGCGGTGGCCGCGGCCCGACCGGGCTGGCGGCTGCTCGTCGCCGGGCCCGTCGAACCGGAGATCGCGCGGCTCCCCCTCCCGCCCGCGACCGTGCTGCTGGGGACGCTGCCCCGCGCCGCGGCCCTCACCGCGACGTCCCGGGCCGCCGTGGCCGTGCTCCCGTCCCGCAACGAGGCGCTGCCGATGTTCCTGCTCGAGGCCATGGCCAGGGGCTGCGCGACCGTCGGGACCCCGGTCGGGGACGTGGCGCGGCTCCTCGACGGGTGCGGGGTGCTCGTGCCGGTGGGCGACACGGACGCGCTGGAGACCGCCCTGCTGCGGCTGCTCGACGACCCCGCGGCGCGGGCCGAACTGGGCTCGGCGGGGCGCGAACGGGTGCGCGAGCGCTACTCGGTGCCGGTGCTGGTGCGCATGTTCGAGCGCGAGTGGGGGCTGTTGCTCGGCGCCCGGGGGCCGGCCCCCTGGGGCGAGGACCGGGTCGGATGAGGAACGGGACCGCCGGGCACCGGTTCCGGCACCTCCGCGCGCGGGCGATCCCGCAGCGCGGCGGCGACCCCCGCCAGCACGAAGAGCGGCCCGTAGGCGGGCGGGCCGGTGAACACGACCGTCGCCACGGACTCCACCAACGACACCACCACCAGGCCCGCGGTGGCCAGGCCGACCCAGCGCAGCAGGGGCGCGCCGTCCGCCCGCCACAGGGCGCGGCCGCACCGGTACACCGCCACCAGCCCGGCCAGGAACGCCGCCGCGCCCAGCAGGCCGGTCTCCCCGATCAGCGCGGGCCACTCGGTGTCCACGAGGAACTGGCCGGTCGTCGGGGTGGTGCCGAGCCCGTGGATCGCCGGGTAGTTCCGCGCGATGTACTCGGGGCTGTAGGTGGTCGACGCCGTCTCGGACCCGAACCGGCCGAAGCCGGCACCCAGGGGGAAGCGCTCCACGGCGAGGGTGGCCGCGTCCCGGGTGAGGACGGTGCGGGCGGCCGAGTCCCCGCCGACGACGTAGTCGTCGTAGGTGAGGTCCGCGAGCGTCGTGAGCGGGGCGGCGAGCACGAAGCCCAGCAGCGGCAGCGCCACCACGGCGACCAGCAGTACCCGCACGTCCCGCAGTTGCAGGCGCAGCCAGCTCAGCGCCACGAGCAGGCCGGTGACGGCGGTCCGCCGGAAGCTGAGCAGGGTCGCCACGCAGGAGCCGACGAGCAGCACGAGGGTGAACGCGCTCCGACCCACCGTGGCCCGCCACGCCGCGAGGGTGACCGCCGCGGCCGCCATGACGGCCCCGAGGTCCAGCGGGTGCACGAACGGGCCGATCAGCGAGGACATCCCGAACCTGGCGTCGACCGCGCCGCCGGTGGCGAGCACCGCGGCCCAGGCGCCGGGGGCGGCGAGGTTCGCGACGACCGCGACGAGCGACACCACGACGACACCCGCCCCGATCCGGGCCGCCGCCCGCAGGTGCCGCTCCGCCCAGTCGACCTGCGCGACCGCGAAGCCGAGCAGCCAGCCCTTGCAGAGCAGGAAACCGCCCACGAGCACCGTCGACGCCGCCGCACCCGCGACGACCCCGCTCACCAGGCCGAACACCGCGAAGACGCCGAAGAAGGCGAGCCCGGGCAGGGGCCGCAGGCGCAGGCCGAGCGCCAGCCGGCGCACCGGCAGCACCAGCACGCAGACCACGACGAGTACCTCGTCCAGATAGCCCAGGGCGGGGATCCCGGTGAGGTGTTCGAGGGTGCGGACGAACAGGATCGCCAGCAGCGTGACGCCCACGGTGGTCCGCGGCAGCGCGACCACGCCGACGAGGGCGACGACCGCGCCGACGGCGGGCAGGGCGACGTCGGGACTCGCGGCCGCCGCCGCGGCCGCCCCGAGCACCAGCACGCTCCAGGCGACGCGCAGCAGGACCGACCGCGGAGCGGGCCGGCGCGACGACCACCCCGGGGCCGGGCGGGATCGCGGTGGCCCGGAGCGGGGCGCCACGGATCGGAGCCGGATCGACACGGTCCCCCCTCTCCGGCGAGCGAACGCAGGATACTCCCGAGCGCTGTCGTCGCGAAGGAGCTTCGACCAATTCTCCGTCCGATTCCCGAAAGGCCGGAATTCACCTGTGATCACTTTCCCGGATTCCTTCCACGGGCCATGGCCGGGGCGCCCGGAAATGCCTAGACTCCGGTCCACTGATCCGACGACCGCACGGAGCGGATCGTGACCGTCAATGATGTTCTGCGCGTTCTGCGTGAACGCCGGCTGCTCATCGTCGGCTGCCTTCTCCTCGGTCTGCTCGGAGGAGCCGCGGCCACCTTCCTGCTGCCCCGGGACTACTCGTCACAGGTCACCATGTACGTCTCCGGGTCGACCACCACGACCGCCACGCCGTCGGCCCCGGCGACGCCGACCGGCGAGTCCGCCTACGAGGCCAACCAGCTGGCCAAGGACCGGATGCCGTCCTTCGTGCAGCTGGTGTCCAGCGACCGCGTGACCGGAGCCGTGATCACGTCGCTGGGTCTCCCGGACACCCCCGCGCAGCTCGCCGACCGCATGGCGGTGACGGCGCTGCCGGACACCATGGTGATCACGGCGGCGGTGACGGACCGGTCCCCGGACCGTGCCGCGGCCATCGCCAACGCGGTGGCCAGCGAGTTCACCGGGCTGGTCGAGCAGCTGCAGCAGGCCGGCTCCGGGCAGGTCACGGTGCAGATCGTGCAGCCCGCGATGGCGCCCACCTCGTCCGTCTCCCCGTCCCGCGCCCTGATGATCGGTCTCGGCGGGGTGGTCGGGCTGCTCCTCGGCCTCGTCGCGGCGTTCTTCCGCAACGCCGTGGACACCTCGGTGCGGGCACCCGGCCACCTGAGGAGCCTGACGGGGGCACCGACGCTCGGGTCCGTCCCCGCGGTGCGGGCCGTGCGGAGATCCCCGCTGGTCACGGCCTACACGGGCGGGGCCCCGCTGCCGGAGGCGTTCCGCAAGATCTGGACGGCCCTGAACTTCCGGGGCGGCCACGCACGGGGCGGCACCGCGCGGGCGGGCACGGTCGTCACGATGACCTCCGCGACGGCCGGTGAGGGCACCACCGTCACCGCGTGCAACATCGCGATCGCCGCCGCCGGTGCGGGCCGGACGGCGCTGGTGATCGACGCGAACCTGCGGACCCCGAAGGTCTCGACGCTGTTCGGGCTCGCCGAGTCGCCGGGCCTCACCGACGTGCTCGCCGGCCGGTCCGCCCTCGCCGAGGCCCTGCAGTCCTACCGGCACGAGGACGTCATCGTCGACGTCCTCGCGGCGGGCCGGGTCCGCGACGAGGACACCGGCCGGGTCACCGCGCTGCTGGACCTGACCGAGGTCGTGGACGAGGTGCGCCAGGACTACGACCTCGTCGTGGTGGACACCCCGCCGATGGGCCCGGTCGCCGACGCGGCCGCCGTCGCCCCGCTGACCGACGGCGCCGTGCTGGTCGTGCGGCACGGCCGCCCCCGCGCGGCCGGACAGGTCGACGCCGTCGTCGAGACCCTGCGGGCGGTCGGCGCCCCGCTGATCGGGACCGTGCTCACGATGGTCCCGTCCGGGACGCGGACCGCCCGGCGCGCCCGCACCACGGCCGCGACGCCCCCTGCGGACGCGAACACCCCCGAGCCGACGAACACCGAGCCGACGAACACCGAGCCGACGACCGCCGAGCGGGGTACCCCCGAGCCGAGCATCCCCGAACCGAGCATCCCCGAGCCGCCCGACCGGAACGGCCGGGCCCCGCAGGACCCGGGTGGGACGGAGGTACCGGCCCCGCGGGAGGCCGAGGCCCTCGACCCCGTCCCGAGCGGCAACGGCCGGGTCCCGCGCACGAAACCGACCGCGGAGACCGAACCGTGATCCCGCCGGGGGCCGTGGCCCCGCCGAGGAGGGCCCGGCCCGGCGGATCGAGGACGAGACGAGGTGGGCCATGACATCCGGACCGAGGTCCGCACCGGGGCGCCCCGGTGCGGAGCGCCCTCGGACGCGCACCGGCCGGCGGATCCGGCCCGCGTTCCTGCAGACGGCGACCGGGCTGGCCGCCGCCGCCGTGGTGCTGGCCGCCTGCACCACCGGCACGCCCCCGCCCCCGCCCGCACCCGGACCCGCCCCGCCGCCGTCGGCCGCACCGGGCGCTCCGCGGCTCACCTGGGCGCCCCCGGTGCTGAACGACCCCCAGACGGTCGAGCTCGAGGCCGGCATGACGACGACCATGCTGGACCCGGCCAAGGACTACATCCTCAAGATCCCGCGCACCGGCAAGGGGGACACGTTCATCCGCGGCGGCCACAACATCGTCATGATCGGCGGCCACATCTCGACCGGCAGCGAGCCGCCCCCGTGGGACGCACCCGAGCACCGCGCCCTCTACTTCGCGGACACCACCGGCACCATCCACATCGAGGGCGTACTCATCGACGACAAGGACAGCGGGCAGGGCGACGGCATCGACGCCGCGGCGCCCCTGGCCACCCTGCAGATCGAGAACGTCCGGATCACCGGGCTGACCGGCTCGGAACAGGGGAACCACGCGGACGTCGTACAGCCCTGGGGCGGGCTGAAGGAGCTGCGGATCGACCGGCTCACCGGGGCGACGAACTACCAGGGCCTGCACATCCAGCCGGACCTCGCCCCGATCGGGACCGAGATCGTGAAGAACGCGAACGTGTCCTCCACCAGCTCCACCGCGGGCAACTGGCTGATGTGGCTGGTCACCGGGTCGAACACCTGCAGCAGTGCCGGATCGGTGCGCCTGGACGAGGTCTACGTGACCCCGCGCAGCGGCCGGGGCCTCGGTGACTCGGTGTGGCCGCCCAACAGCGCCACGAACCTCGACGACGCCCCGAACCCGGTCCAGAGCTGCCTGTCCTCGGTGTCCCCGGACGGGTCCGAGGTGACCTTCCCCGGGCTCCCGCAGGTCTCGGGCTCGGTGCGGAAGGGACCGCCGCCCGACGGCGACTTCGTGCCCGACGGCGTCGCCGGGGCGGACTACCTCTCGCCCGGCTACGTGGGCAGGTGACGCCGCGCGGCCACCTCGGCAGCCAGTGCCACGGTGGCGGCGGGTAGGCCGGCGCGCCCCGCCCGGGGGGCGTCGAGGATCGTCAGAAGCAGCCGCGTGCGCGCGGGCGGCCGCCCGGTCCGGCACGTCCGGCAGTGGCCCGGCCGGTGGCCCAGGACGCGGGACACCGCCGCGGAGACCCCCGCCGCATAGGCCTGCCGCAGCACCGGAACGCCGGAGCCGCGCACGTCCGCGTCCGCGTTGGCGGGGGCGTAGGACTGCTCGGCGACGGCGAACATCGCCAGGTCCGAGCGGGTGTCCCCGACCGCGAGCCGGACCGCGGGGGGAGCCCCCTCGGCCCGCCCGAGCAGCTCCGCCAGCGCCCGGAGACCCTGCCCCTTGTCGACGGCCGCGGCCACGACATCGGTCTGGTACCGGCCGGGGACGACCCGCAGCCGGCTGCGGGTCGGGCCCAGCGAGGCGAGCGCCGCGTCCAGCACCTCGACCGGCACCGGGCCCCGGGCGGCACCGCTGCGGTAGGCGCGGACGCTGTAGCGGTGGTCCTCCTCCACCCGCGTGCCCGGCGCGCGGGCCAGCGCGTCCCGGAGCCGGTCCAGCAACGCCCGGTCCCCGTCCCCCACCACCTGTTCGGTCACGCCCCGGACGTGGTCGTAGACGACGGACCCGTACTCGGCCACCCCGCCGGCCAGCGTCAACGTCGAGCACCGGTCCCGCACCTCCGCCACGCTGCGCCCCGTCACCGGGACCGGGCGGTACCCGTGGTGCGCGAGCGCGCGGACCGCCTCCACCGCCGTCGGCGTGATCACCGGGAAGCCGTACGCGAGGGACTCCAGGACGCCGTCGATGTCCAGGGCGCACAGGGGCCCGGTGCACGGCGGCGGGGCGGGGAGGACCCCGGCGAGGTAGCGCTGCAGGGCCCGCGCCGATGCCCGCCGGTCCCGTGACCAGCCGGTGAACGGGTCCTGCAGGTGCACGAGCTCGTAGAGCAGGAACCGTTCCGGATCCGAGGGACGGGCGGCGCGCAGGGCGGCGACGAAGGCGCCGTCCGGCGACCCGGGATCCACCCCCGCCAGGTCGTAGACCGCGTCGTAGCAGGCGTGGTCCAGGTTGCCGAAGGCGAGATCGTCCGCCCGGACCTTGCGGAGCTCGCCGTCGATCCGGAACCAGGTGTCCAGGCCGGTGGCACCGTCGATCACCGACGGATGCGGGGAGCTCAGCAACCGGCGCAAGGCCGGGTCCAGCAACGGCAGCCGCAGCCCGACCCCGAACCTGCCGTACCCCCGCTGCAGCAGCCTGCTCGCCTGCTCCCACGCCGGTTCCCGGCCCGCCAGACCGGCGGCGCGGTCCCGCACCGCCGGCATCGCGGCGGCCCGGTCCGAGACGTAGCGGGCGTACCCGGCGGCGTCGGCCACGCTCGCCGCCGTCACCCTCGCCGATCCCGGGAGCCACTCGCGCAGGACCAGCCCGTCCCGGAAGCCGTAGGTCCTGGCGACGTGCCGGGGCACGGCAGCCGCCACCGCGAGGGAGTAGCGGCCCAGGTATCCGACCCCCGCGCCGGAGACCACGACCTGGCGCCACTGCCCGCCGCCCAGCTCGGCCCGCACCACCCGGGCGAGATGGCGGCGGCCCGCCCCGACGGCCTCCTGCTCGACCTGCTCCACCCGCAGGACCCGCTCGCCCCACAGCGAGCCCAGGACCCGGGCGAGCACCTCCGGTTCGAGCAGGTCGTGCACCGCCCAGCGGCGAAACGGCAACTCCACCCGCCGGTAGCCGGACAGGACCGGCGGGGCCGCGTCGCCGAACAGCGGCAGCAGCAGGGTGATCACGTCACGGGGGGTCCCGTGCTCCTCGAGCAGCCGCGCCGAGCTGAGCAGCGAACCGCCGGTGTTCGGCGGATCGTCGACCACCGCGGCCGCGCCACCGTCCGCCAGCACCTCGGCCAGCACCAGCGCGTCGGCCCGGAGCAGCGGCTGCCCGGGACGCGTCGACGCGGCCCGGGCCCGGACCCCGCGGGCCCGCAGCGCCGCGGCCACCAGGGGTCCGAGGTAGCTGCCCGAGGTGCGGATCCCGAGCACCAGGGCGGCCCGCCCGCGGACCGACGGCGCGTACTCCTCGGCCAGCCGGACCGCGTCCGCGGGGAGCAGCCCGTGGCCGCGGAAACAGGCCGGGAGCCGCAGCACCTCCGCGTCCGTGCCGGCCGGGAGCCCGTCGAGGCCGGCCAGGAGGTGCTCGATCAGGAGGTGCTCGGCACGCAGCCGCACGGTCCCGGCCGGACCGTCCCGCACCACGCCGTCGGCGAGCAGGTCCCGGAGTGTGACGGCCTCGGCGCACCAGGCCAGCGCGCGCCGGGTGGCCGGGCGGCGACCGGCGACGTCGACGACGGTCGCCGCCGCGCCCAGCGCCCGCGCCGCGGGGCCGCCGAGGTACTTCGCGGAGCGGCGCAGGGACAGCGGATCGCGCTGCAGGTGGTCCTCGACGATCTGGACCGCGCCCGCGGCGAAGAGGAACGCGTCGAGCACCTGGCCGAGCCGCACGCACGTGGCCAGCCGTTCACAGATCTCGCGCAGATCCGCCAGGAGATCGGCGACCACGGGTCCGTCCGACGGGCTTCTCCCGCCCGGCGGTACACCCTCGACCACGACTTCCGCCACGACGAGAAAACCTAGCACGACAGGCACCGACAAATGATCGAACTCGGCATTGCCCGGCAAATGCCCGACCTTGTCCCGATCACTCCCGCGATGCCGGGAAAGGAATGTCGAATTCTTCCTTGACAGGCTGCGGCCGCCCCTTACGCTCGATCACGTACGGATGTGGGCCATTCGTCGGGGCCGGCCCGCGGGAGATGCGTGGGAAGTGCGCCGGTCCGCCGGCGCCGGATCGATCTCCCATCAGGGGGGACGACGGCCTGGAGGAATCATGGATCCGGAGCCCCGGCGAGTCGGACTCGGGCGCCTGGAGATCGAGTTCTCGGGCCGGGACCTCATCTCCGAGGCGGCGCTGGCCGAGCTCGCCCGGCAGGCGCCGGGCCCCGCCGGGTGCACCGGGAGGATCCGCTTCCGGTTCGGCACCTCCGTCCGGCCCGCGCCCGGGGCGGTGGAGATGGACCGGTTCCGGGTCGGCCCGGACGTCGTGGCGGTCCGGGACCGGTACCTGCCGCACTCGCTGCGATGGGACGGGTCCTCCCTCGACGTGGCGGTCCGCTCCGCCCCCGGCTGGTGGCGCAACCCGCTGCTCGGGGGCGCGCTCCGCGTGCTCGACCAGTCCTACGACGACGCCGCGGCACGGCTGGCCAAGCGCTTCGCGTACACGGTCTTCGACCAGGCCGTGCAGCTCGCCCAGATCCCGCTCGGCCAGACGTGGGTGCACTCCAGCGCCGTGACCAACGGCGAGCGGACCGCGCTGTTCATGGCGTGGGGCGGCGTCGGCAAGACCGCCGCCCTGCTCGAGCTGCTCGGGACCGGCGCCTGGCGGTTCCTCTCCGACGACCTCTCCCTCCTCGACGAGTCCGGCGTCGCCCACCGCACGCCGCAGCGCGTCCAGGTGTTCCCGGCCAACGTCGAGGCCCAGCCGGCGCTCCGCGGCGCGCTGCTCGACGGCCGGTCCCGGGCGGACCGGCTCCACTGGGAGCTCCGCCGGCACCTGCTCGGCGCGCGCAGCGTCCGGCGGCGGGTGCACGGCGGGGACCTCTTCGCGGACGGCCGGGGCCCGGCCGTGGTGTCCGGCCGGGTCACCGACGCGGTCCAGCTCAGGCGCACGGACTCCGCGCGGTTCACCCTGGAGCGCTCGACGCCGCGTGGGCTCGCCACGATCGCCGCGGCGATCCTGCAGGTGGAGCTGGAGCCGCTGGGGCTGTGGCTGGCCGCGGTCCAGGCCGCCGGTCCCCTCCCCCGGTGGCCGACGCCGGAGGCGATGGCCCGGGACTCGGCGTCCGTCGTCGAGGCGGGCCTGTCCACGTCCGGGGCCCGCTGCCTCGTCCTCGGCGTCCCGCGGCGCTGCGGGCCACAGGAGCTGCTGCGGTTCCTCGAGGACGAGGTCCTGGTCTGATGGCCGTCCGGGGGGTCGGCTGAGCGATGGACACTCGCGACGGCGAGGCCGCGGGCGAGGAGCCCCGCAGGCGGACGAGGGCCCAGACCATGCGGTTGCTGGGCAACATCGTCGACCAGGGGCTGTCCAGCCTGACCAACCTCCTCGTCTCGCTGTTCGCCGCCCACCTGCTGCGCATCGAGGGGTTCGGCATCGTCAGCGTCGCGATGACCACCTACTTCGTGTGCGTGGGAATCGGCCGCGCCGTGGTGGGCGATCCCCTGCTGCTCTCGAAGCCCGACACCAGGCGGGAGGTCGTCGACCGCGCCGTCTCGGCCGCGTTCGCCCTCGGTCTCCTGTTCACCCTGTGCTCCTGGCTGGCCTGGAGCGTGCTGGGCCACAGCCATCTGATGGGCGCCCTGCTGGTGCTCGGAGCGGGGCTGCCGTTCCTGCTCCTGCAGGACGTCGCCCGCTACATCGCGTTCTGGCGGGGGTCGCCGTGGCTGGCCTCGGCCAACGACCTGCTCTGGCTCGTCGGCGCGCTCGGGTCACTCGCCCTGCTGCCCCACGAGCACATCTCCCCCTCGGCCGTGCTGGCCTGCTGGGTCGTGTCCGGGGGTGTCGCGGGGGTGGTGTTCGCGATCCGGCTGCGGTGGCGGCCGGGCCCGCGGGCCGGATGGGCGTGGCTGCGCGGCAACCGCTCGATGATCCTGCCGATGCTCGGGGACTACGCCCTGATCGCCCTGCTGCAGCAGGGCATCGTCTTCCTCATCACCGCGATGGCCGGGCTGCGCGCCACCGCCGCGTTCCGCGGCGCGCTGGTCGCCCTCGGTCCGGTCAACGTCCTGACGGCCGGTGTGTCGGTGTTCCTGGTACAGCTCGCGCGGCGCACGCAGGACACGACGCCCGCGGAGTTCCCCGGCCGGATGTTCCGGCGGTCCGTCCTGATGGCCGCGGCCGTGATGCTGCTGTGCCTCATGGTCTACCTCGTCCCGGCACCGCTGGGGGAACTGCTGCTCGACGACGTGTGGGCGAAGGCCCGCCCCCTGATCCTCCCGCTCGCCTTCGTGTTCGCGACGGCGGCGATCAACTTCGGGGCGACCACCGGGTTGCGCGTCATCGGGGAGGCGGCGCGGTCCTTCCGGGTCCGCGCGATCGCGGCCCCGCTGATGCTCGTGGTCGTCGCGCTGGCGTGCTACCAGGGCGGGGTCCTCGCGGCGGTGATCGCGCAGGCCGTGGCGGGCGGGGTGGCCACGGTGCTGTGGTGGCGGACGTTCCTCGCGGCGCACCGCCGGACCCTCGAGGGCTGAGCCCTCGTGCCGGGCCGGGTCAGCAGAACCAGCGGTAGAGCAGGGCACCCGCCCGTTCGGTCACCGGGTCCGGCACCGAGGCGTCGGTGAGCAGCCGGGTGAGCTCGGCCAGGGCCGTCCCGAACGCGGTGTCCCCGGGGTCCGGCGCCCCGGCTCGCAGGGTGAGCACGCTCCGTTCGTGGGACGCCCACTTCCGCTTGAAGGCGACGAGGCCCGGCTGGTCGAGGTCGCTGATGCCCCAGTCGAGGAGAACGAGCCCGCGGTCGAGGCCGTGCCGGATACCGGCCCAGAAGACGGCGTCGTTGGGCCGGGCCGCGAGATGCTCGCGGCGGGAGGCGCCGAACTTGTAGTACAGGGTGCCGTTCCACTGCAGGAACAGCGCGCCGGCCACCGGTTCGCCGTCGAGCAGCGCCAGCGCGGTGGTCAGGTGGCCGGGCGGCGCGAACTCCGCCCAGATCCGCTCGAAGAACTCCAGCGGCGGCGCGAGCATGCGGTACTTGTCCTTGCGCAGCCGCACGTGCAGGCCGTGGAACGTGCGGACCGCGTCGAGGTCGCCCCGCAGGTCGACGACGACGCCGGAGCGCTCCGCCTTCGCCACCGCGCGCCGGGCCGAGGGATCGAGCCGGGCCGCCAGCTCGCCGGGGGACGCGTCGAGCCGGGTGCCGTGCCAGGCCACGCGGCCCGTCGTGCGCAGCCGGGGGTCGCCGACCGCCGGGGAGTCCGAGAAGCAGCGCAGCACGAACGGGGCCGTTCCGGCAGCGGCGGCCCCGGAGGCGTCGAGCACCCGCGCCCACGTTCCGGCGTCCGGGCACGGCGGATCGGCGTGGTCGGAGAAGGGCAGGCTGGAGAGCCGTTCGCCCCGGGGATCGTCGAGCGGGACCCAGGCGAGCCCGCCCGCGGGCTCGTCCGCGGCGTCGCGCACCACCACCGCGTGCGGGGTGAACCCGTAGGTGCCACAGACCGCCCGGATCCACCGCGGGGAGGTGAACAGGCTCCCCCGGCCGGTGCGGGCCAGCAGCTCCCAGGCCGGGTCCGTCCGCGGGTCGACCTCCGCGGCCCGCGTCGCCGGGGGCCCGGGCACGGTGCGGGACACCTCAGGTCCTCAGGGCGAAGGCCGGGACCGTGGACACCCGGCGCACCGACGTGGCCAGGGTCTCCAGCAGGTCGTCGACGCCGAGGGTGCCGACCTCCCGGTGCCGGGCCAGGCCGCGCCCGTCGAGCTCGCGGGCCAGCTCACGCTGGTGGTCGTCCCCCGCCTCGCCCAGCCGGGCCTCCCGCGGCACCACCACCGCGAACCGGCCCGCCTCCAGGCTGGCCAGCGCGGAGCCCGTGCCCGCGTGGCTGACGACGACGTCCGCGCGGGCGAGCGCCGCCGCCAGCTCGGTCGCCGGCAGGAACGGGACGGCGTCGATCCGCAGGTCGTCGACCGGGGTGCCGCCGCTCTGCCAGAGCACCTCCACCGGCCGTCCCACCGCGCGTTGGAGCTCACCCCCGCAGCGGAGCAGCCCGGCCAGCCGGACGAACAGCCTGCGGAACGGGAACTCGTGGGCGGTGCCGACGGTGACCACCACCCGCAGCGGTGACCCGGGCACCGGGCCGCGGACCGCGGGCGTCGCCTCGTAGGCGTCGAACCCGTTGCCGCCGTAGTGCCAGTGGTCATCGGCCCAGCCCCGGTGCTGGGTGTAGGTGTGCACGCGGGGGACCCGGCGCAGCAGCCGCCCGGTCAGCGAGGGGCCGCCGACGCGGGCCGCGCTCTCGATGTAGTGGCAGTCGACGCCCCGGGCGGCGAGGTAGGGCAGGAACCCCAGGGCGATCCCGGAGCCGGTCGACACCGCCCGCGTCAGCCGCCTGCGGCGCAGCAGCTCCCGGGCGACGGGCACGCAGCGCAGGACGCCGGGCACGTCCCGCACGCCGACGTAGGGCAGGTAGACGACGTCCCGGCCGTCGAGCAGGGAGCGGCTCTGCTCGTTGGCGTGGGTCACCCACACCTCGCCCCGGTCCGGCGGGATGCGCTCGGCGAGCGCGACCAGCTGGGTGAGGTGCCCGCCGGTGGTGGCGAGGAAGAGCGTGGTCATCGGGCACCGTTCCCCCGCAGCAGGGCCGGGACCGTCCGGGTGAGGATGAGCAGGTCCACCCGCAGCGAACGGGTCCGGACGTACTCGACGTCGAGGCGGAGCATGTCCAGCGTGCCGAGCCGGCTGCGCCCGCTCACCTGCCAGAGGCCCGTGAGCCCGGGCCGCACCCCGAAGCGCGGCAGGAACTCCTGCGGGAACAGCGCCGCCTCCCACTCCAGGCACGGTCGCGGGCCCACCATCGCCATGTCGCCGCGGATCACGTTGAACAGCTGCGGCAGCTCGTCGAGGCTGGAGCGCCGCAGGAGGTTGCCGAGCGTGGTGACCCGCGAGTCCCCCGCGAGCTTCGAGCTGCCGTCGACGACCGTGTCCTCGCCCCGCAGCTCGCGGCCGATCAGGTCCCGCAGCCCACGGTCGTCGGCGCCGACGGACATCGTCCGGAACTTGAGCATCGTGAAGGGACGGCCACCCCGGCCGACCCGCCGCTGCCGGAACAGCGCGGGCCCGCGGCTCTCCAGCCGGATCCCGGCCGCGACGAGCAGCATGACGGGACTGAGCAGGACCAGCAGCAGGGAGGCGACGACGACGTCGAGGACCCGGACGATCCGGCCGGTCGGGACCGGGGTCACCGTGGTCTCCCGGGCAGCACGGCGCGCGCGGCGCCGATCACGGTGCGGGCCCAGTGCCGCAACCGCGGCACCCGGCCCGCCGTCCTGGACAGGATCCGGTACCCGGCGGTGAGCTTGAACCGGAAGAGCAGCAACGGGTCACCGCGGCGGACGTAGACCCGGTCCCTCCCGAACCGGCCCGCCTCCCGGGCCACCGCGAACGCCACCTCGAAGCCCGCGTCGGCCACGGCCCGGCGGGCGTCGGCGTCGTGGGTCCCGAAGGGGTAGGCGAAGGACCGGGCGTCGACGCCGGTCAGCGTCTGCAGCAGCGCCCGCGCGTCCGCGGTCTGCGTGCGGCGGACCTCGGCGTCGACCGCGGCGAGGCGGGTGTGGTCCAGGCCGTGGACGCCCAGCTCCATGCCCTGGGCCGGCAGCGACCCGATCCGCTCGACGCCCGCCAGCGGCTCGTCCGGGTAGTGCTCGGACCAGCGGGCCCGGTCACCGAGCAGGCCGGGGCAGACGAACAGCACAGACGGCACGCCCGCCGCGGCGAGCATCGGGGCGGCGACGTCCACGACGGACTCGTGGCCGTCGTCGATGGTCAGCAGGAACGACCGGCGCGGGGTCGGTGCGCCGGCCAGCGCCGCCAGGTAGCCGTCGAGGTCCAGCGGCCGCCAGCCGCGGGCGCGGAGGTCGTCGAGCTGAGCGGCGAGCTCGTCCTTGCCGACGAAGAGCCGCAACGGGTCACCGGTGGCCGGGGGCTCGCCGAAGAAGTGGTACATCAGCACCGGCGGGGTGGTCGGGACCGTGAGCACCCGCAGCGTGCGCAGGCCCTCCCGCAGGGCGTTCACGCCGCACCCCCGAGCGCCGGGACCGAGGCCAGCACCGCGCACACCCGGCCCACCTGCTCCGCGGTCAGGGTGGGGAACATCGGGAGCGAGAGGACCCGCTCGGCCGCCGCGTCGGCGACCGGGAGCGTCTCCGGCCGACGGCCGTCGCGCAGGAACGCGGGCTGGCGCTGGCAGGGAACGGGATAGTGCAGGCCCCAGCCGATGTCCGCCGCCGTCAGCGCCCGGGTCGCGGCCGCCCGGTCCTCGACCTGCACGACCGCGAGGTGGTGGACGGGCTCCGCGGCGGGCTGGACGGCCAGGGGCACGCAGCCCGGCGGCAGGGCCGCGCGGTAGCGCGCCATCGCCGCCGCCCTCGCCGCGTTGGCGTCGTCGAGCCCGCGCAGCTTGACCCGCAGGAACGCGGCCTGCAGGCCGTCGAGTCGGCTGTTGCGCCCCGGCACCACGTGCACGTGACGATCCTTTCCGGACCTCCCGTGGTCCGCGGCCCGGCGGACGCGGCCCGCCAGCGCGTCGTCGTCGGTCACGACCGCACCGCCGTCGCCGAGCGCACCCAGGTTCTTGCCGGGATAGAAGCTGAACGCGGCGGCGACGCCGATCGAGCCCGCCCGCCGGCCGGACAGGCGCGCCCCGTGCGCCTGCGCCGCGTCCTCGACGAGGGCGAGGCCGTGGCGCCGGGTCACCACGGCGAGCGCGTCCATGTCGGCCACCTGCCCGTAGAGGTGCACGGCCACGACCGCCACCGTGCGGGGCCCGATCGCCGCCTCGACCGCGGCCGGGTCGAGCAGCAGGGTGTCCGGGCGGACGTCGACGAAGCGCGGCACGGCCCCCACCCCGACCACCGCCTCGGCCGTGGCGACGAAGGTCGCCCCGGGGACGACCACCTCGTCACCGGGTCCGACACCGAGTGCCGCCAGCACCAGTTCCAGGGCGTCCGTCCCGTTCCCGACCCCGACGCAGTTCGCCACCCCGCAGTACTCGGCGAACTCGGCCTCGAAGGCCGCGACCTCCGGACCGCCGACGAACCGCGCGCTCCCGACCGTGCGGCTCCACGCCTCGTCGAGCTCGGCACGCAGCCGGGCCGAGTCCGCGAGATCGGACCCGAGATCGAGGAACGGGACACCCTGGTCCGGGGTTCCCGGCGGTACCGCCACCGCCCGGCCGATCACCGGCGGGCGGCTCACCATCGGGCCGATCGACGCGGGAGGCTGCGCCGCTCCTGCGCCGGGATCCGGCGCAGGTCCGGCTCGTCCAGCACGCCCGGACCGCCGGGCAGGACGCCCCGGTCGTCCCCGACCCACGTGGCGGACCCCGTGGCCAGGGCGCGATCGGTCGCCTCGAGCACCCGGACGACGTCGAGGCCGCGCCGACCCGGCGTGTCCGGAACGGCCTCGCCGCGCAGACACTGCACGAAGTGCTGGTCCTCGACCATCAGCGGCTCGCTGAACGGGAGGTACGGCGAGGTGATGTCGCCGGTCCGATAGCTCATCGGCATGTTGCCGGTCGCCGGTTCGGAATCGGTCACGTCCGGATCCACACCGATGTCGTAGATGCGGATGCGTTCGTTGTCCGAGAGATCGTCGTAGACGACCATCTGCCGCTCACCGACGATCGTGATTCGCCGAACTTTTTCCGGATTCAGCCAGCTGACGTGGATGAATGCATGCGTGTCCGGAAAGTCCAGCCGCAGATAGGCCACATCGGGATGTCCGCGGCCGACGTTGCGCCAGGCCCACACGGCCGTCGAGATCGGCATCGCGTCCAGGACGTAGGAGGCGATGGAGATGTCGTGCGGTGCGAGATCCCAGATGACGTTGACATCTCGCTGGTAGATGCCCAGGTTGAGCCGCGCCGCGTCGATGTAGAGGATCCGGCCGAGCACCCCGGAGCGGACGATGTCCCGCAGGCGCCGCACGGCGGGGTTGTACTCGAACGTGTGCCCGACCATGAGCGTCAGGCCCGCGGACTCGGCGGCCTCGACGAGGGACTCGGCCTCGCTCACCGAGGTGGCCAGCGGTTTCTCCACCATCACGTGCAGCCCGGCGGCCAGCGCCTCGGCCGCCAGGGCGTGATGGGTCGACGGCGGCGTCGCGATCACGACCGCGTCCAGGTCGTCGGCGACGGCGGCGAGGTGACTCGCCGTCCGCACCGTCGGGTAGTGCGACACGGCGTCGGCCAGCCGGTCGAGGTCCGGGTCCACGACGGTCACGTCGACACCGGGCACGGTGCCGAGAACCCGGACGTGCTTGCTCCCCCAGTACCCGAATCCGATCACCGCGATACGCGCGAACGATTTCGCGATCATGCATCCACCCCCGCAGATGATTCATGGTCATTCACCGGGCGCTGCGCCGCCCCCACCCCGAGCATGCAACCAATCCCTATATCTGGCTCGGAGCAGGCGAGATCAGAGTTACAGTCCGAACGGATTTTTCGGCCGCTCCCGCAAATATCGGCCGATCGCACAGAACATTCGGCCGTTCGTCGGAGGAACGCGGTACTGGGCCCCGGAGGTCGAGGTGACCGACCGTCCTGGCACCGTGACGAGGTGACGTTCTCCGCCGATGCGCTCCCGGGCCTCCCCCTCACCGGCGAACGGACCGTGCCCGGGATCCCCGAGGAGAACTACTGGTTCCGCCGGCACGAGGCCGTGTACGCGGCCCAGCTGTCCCGGTGCGCCGGGGCGACGGTCCTGGAGGCCGGCTGCGGGGAGGGCTACGGGGCGAACCTGCTGGCCGGCGTCGCGCACCGGGTCGTCGGGCTGGACTACGACGTCGTGACGGCCGCGCACGTCGCCCGCCGCTACCCCGCGGTCGGGGTGGCCCGGGCGAACCTGGTGGCCCTGCCCCTCGCCGACGCCTCCGTGGACGTGGTCGTGTCGCTCCAGGTCATCGAGCACCTGTGGGACCAGGGGCTGTTCCTGCGCGAGTGCCTGCGGGTGCTCCGGCCGGGCGGCGGCCTGGTCGTCTCCACGCCGAACCGGATCACGTTCTCCCCCGGCCTGGACACCCCGCTCAACCCGTTCCACACCCGTGAGCTCTCCCCCGCCGAGCTCGGGTCCCTCGTCGCGGAGGCGGGTTTCGCGGACGTCGGGATGCAGGGGCTGCACCACGGACCGCGGCTGCGCGAGCTCGACGCACGCCACGGCTCGCTCGTCGAGGCGCAGGTGGCGGTCGCGGTGGGCGGCGGCGAGTGGCCCCCGGAGCTGCGCGCGGACGTCGGGTCCGTGACGACGGCGGACTTCGTCCTGACTGCCGACGACCTCGACGCGAGCCTCGATCTCGTGGTGTCCGCGGTCCGCCCGTGAGGCCGGTCGGGACGTTCTGCCTGGTCCTGCACAGCCACCTGCCCTGGCTCCCGCACCACGGCCGCTGGCCGGTCGGCGAGGAGTGGCTCTACCAGGCGTGGGCGCACTCGTACCTGCCGGTGACGGCCGTGCTGCGCCGCCTCGCGGACGAGGGCCGCCGGGACCTGGTGACCCTCGGTGTCACCCCGGTCCTGGCCGCGCAGCTCGACGACCCGTACGCCCTGCGCGGGGTGCACGACTGGCTCGGCGGCTGGCAGCTCCGGGCCCACGGTGCCGCGCCCCGGCTGCCGGGACCCGCGGCCTACGAGCACCGGGCCTCCGCGGCCGCGCTGGCGGAGTTCGAGACGCGCTGGCGGCACGGGGGGTCGCCGGTGTTCCGCGGCCTCGCGGACGCGGGCGCGGTCGAGCTGCTCGGTGGACCGGCCACGCACCCGTTCGGCCCCCTGCTGGACCCGCGGGTGCGCGCGTTCGCGCTCGAGGCGGGCCTCGCCGACGCGGCCCTGCGCACCGGGACGCGGCCGGCGGGGATCTGGGCGCCCGAGTGCGGCTACGCGCCCGGCATGGAGGTGGGCTACGCCGCGGCCGGGGTGCACCGGTTCCTCGTCGACGGGCCCGCCCTGCACGGGGACACCGCGCTCGCCCGGCCCGTCGGGGACTCGGACGTGCTCTGCCTCGGCCGGGACCTGGACGTCACCTACCGGGTGTGGTCGCCGCGGAGCGGCTACCCGGGAGGTCGGGACTACCGGGATTTCCACACCTACGACCACCCCTCCGGGCTCAAGCCCGCCCGGGTGACCGGCCGGACCGTCGCACCGGAGGACAAGGCGCCGTATGAGCCCGGGAGGGCGGCCGCCGCCGTCGCGCGGGACGCTGCGGACTTCGTCGCCGTGGTGCGGGAGCGGCTGATCGGGATCGGGGAGCGGCTCGGCCGGCCCGGGCTGACCGTGGCCGCCTTCGACACCGAGCTGTTCGGGCACTGGTGGCACGAGGGCCCGGCGTGGCTGGAGGCGGTGCTGCGCCGCCTGCCGGACGCCGGGGTGCACGTGACCACATTGCGCGGGGCCGTCGAGGCCGGGCTGGTGGGCGAGCCGGTCGCGCTGCCGGAGTCCTCGTGGGGGTCGGGCAAGGACTGGCGGGTCTGGGCCGGGGCACAGGTGTCGGACGTGGTCGCGCTCAACGCCAGGGTGCAGGAACAGCTGCTCGCGGCGACCACCCCGGGGACCGCCCGGGACCCGCTGCAGGACCGCCTCGCGGATCAGGCCCTGCTCGCGCTCTCCAGCGACTGGGCGTTCATGGTCAGCAAGGACTCGGCCGCCGGTTACGCGCGGGAGCGCGCCGCGCGCCACGCGGGCCGGGTGGCGGAGCTCTCCGCGCTGCTCCTCGACGGCAAGCGCACCGACGCCGCCGCCCTCGTCGACACCTGGGAGCAGCCGGTCTTCGGCCACCTCGACGCCCGCACCCTCTAACCCGCGAGTCGCGGTCTCGGACCCCGCGAGTCGGGGTATTCCCGTCACCGAGTCGCGGGATCTCCGTGCGGTCGGGATCTCGGCCCCAGCGGGCCGGGATCTCGGGTCCAGCGGGTCAGGTGCCCGGCTCTCCGTGTCCCGGGTGCGGTCGGCTCACTACCTGCCGGTAACCCACGTCTGAGCTCCTGCCAGGATGCGCGGGGTGCGGGTGCTGATGGTGACGTGGGAGTACCCCCCGGTCGTCGTGGGCGGGCTGGGGCGGCACGTCCACGCCCTCGCCCGCGAGCTCACCGCCGCCGGGCACGAGGTCGTCGTGCTGTCCCGGCAGCCACCCGGGACCGACGCCGGCACCCACCCCACCGTCGACGAGTACGTGGCCGGGATCCGGGTGCTGCGCGCCGCGGAGGACCCCGCCCACCTGCAGTTCGGCCGGGACATGGTCGCCTGGACCCTCGCCATGGGCCACACCCTGATCCGGACCGCGCTGACCAGGCTCGGGAGCTGGCGGCCGGATGTCGTCCACGCCCACGACTGGCTCGCCGCACACGCCGCCGTCGCCCTCGCCGACGTCCTGGACGCGCCCCTCGTCGCCACGATCCACGCCACCGAGGCGGGCCGGCACGCGGGCTGGCTGTCCGCGCCGCTCAACCGGCAGGTCCACTCGGTGGAGTGGTGGCTGGCGAACCGGGCGGACACCGTGATCACCTGCTCGGAGGCCATGCGGACCGAAGCGGCGACGCTGTTCGAGCTCGATCCTGCGCGGATCGCCGTCGTGCACAACGGGATCGACGCCCATCGCTGGCGGATCCGCGGGAGCCGTGCGGCCGCGGTGCGCGCCACCTACGCCCCGGGCGGCGGGCCGCTGCTGATGTACCTGGGCCGGCTCGAGTACGAGAAGGGCGTGCAGGACCTGATCGCCGCGCTCCCCCGGATCCGGCGGCGACATCCGGGTACCCGCCTGCTCGTCGCGGGCACCGGCACGCAGCGGGAGTTCCTGCTCACCGAGGCGCGCCGGCACCGGGTGCGGCGCAGCATCGACTTCCTCGGGCACCTGCCGGACGCGGACCTGTCCCCGTTGCTCGTCGCCGTCGACGCGGTGGTGCTGCCGAGCCGCTACGAGCCGTTCGGGATCGTCGCGCTGGAGGCCGCGGCGGCGGGCGCCCGGATCGTCGCGTCGACGGCCGGCGGGCTGGGTGAGATCGTGCGCGACGGCGAGACGGGACTGTCCTTCGCCCCCGCGGACGTTCGCGGGCTGGCCGACGCGGTCGGCACGGCCCTCGACGACCCGGCCGCAGGCGCCGTCCGCGCCCGGGCCGCGCGGGCCCGGCTGGCGAAGGACTTCGACTGGGCGCACATCGCCGCCCGGACCGCGGACGTCTACGCGGCGGCGCCCCACGGCGGCCCCCGGGAGCTCCCCCGCCCGAAGATCCCGACGGGCAACGTCCTCCACACCGCGACTCGCTGACGGAAACACCCCGACTCGGTGACGGAAATACCGCGACTCGCGGGGCCCGAGACCGCGACTCGGTGACGGAAATACCGCGACTCGCGGGGGCGGGAGGGGCGGGTGGTGGTCAGGGGCGGTGCAGGCGTTCCTCCACCGCGACCCGGTGCTTGCGCGCCATGTCCGCGATCGCCGCGCGGCGTTCCGCGTCCGCCTCGTAGTCCGCGAGCCGGTTGCGCACCACCCGGGCGGGCGCACCGACCGCGACCGAGTACTCCGGGATCTCCCCGCGCACCACGGCGTGCGCGCCGAGCACCGAGCCCCGGCCGACCCGGGCGCCGCGCAGGACGGTCACCTTGGCGCCGATCCAGGTGTCCGGGCCGATCCGGACCGGGGACTTCACGATCCCCTGGTCCTTGATCGGCACGTGGACGTCCGCGGTGACGTGGTCGAAGTCCGTCACGTACACCCAGTCCGCCACGATCGACGCCGCCCCGATCTCGACGTCCAGGTAGCAGTTGACCGTGTTGTCCTTGCCGAAGACGACCTTGTCCCCGATCCGCAGCGAACCCTCGTGGCAGCGCAGCGAGTTCCCGTCCCCGATGTGCACCCAGCGGCCGATCTCCAGGCGCCCGTAGCCGGGCCGGGCGTGCAGCTCGACGCGGCGGCCGAGGAAGACCATCCCGTTCAGGACGACGTGCGGGTTCGCCGCCCGGAACCGCAGCAGCCGCCAGTAGCGGACCAGGTACCAGGGCGTCCACGCCCGGTGCCGCAGGACCCAGCGCAGCGAGGCCAGGGTGAGGAAACGGGCCTGTCGCGGATGGCGACCGCCGCGCCGCAGCCGCTCCCGGAGCGGCGAGCCCCACATCGTCGTCATGGCCGTCGACCCTAATCGTGTGTGGCGCGGCCCTCGGACGGGCACTCAGGAGGACCCGACCCCAGGAGGACCTCCATGGCAGCGCCCGATTCCCGCACCGGCTCCGATTCCCGCACCGGCTCCGATTCCCGCACCGGTGACGCGCCCGGCGGCGAGGGCAGCGACCACGCCGTCACCGGTGCCGGCGGCGGCACGATCCGCGGCGAGCTCGGCAAGAACGGCGAGAAGCGCGGCGGCGACCTGCCCGGCGACGCCGGCGCGACCGACGAGGCCGCCAGGGACCTGGCCGAGGAGAACGAGAGCGAGCCGACCCGCTCCGAGTAGCACGGGATACGGTGTCCGCGTGCCGACTCCCCTGATCATCGACACCGATCCCGGCGTGGACGACGCCGTGGCCGTCGTCCTCGCGCTGCGCAGTCCCGAGGTCGACGTCCGCGCGGTCACCGTCGCGTTCGGGAACGTCGCGCTCGAGTTCACCCTCCCGAACGCGCGCAAGCTCGTCGCTCTCGCGGCCCGGCCGGACGTGCCGGTCGCCGCCGGGGCGGCGCGCCCGCTCGTCCACGCGCAGGCCGAGAAGGCCGCCGAGTGGCACGGGGCGGACGGCCTGGGCGGCTGCGCCGCGACGCTGACCGCCGAGGTCCCGCTGGACGCGCGGCCCGCCGTCGAGGTGATGGCACAGGTGCTGCGGGACGCGGGAGAGCCGGTCACCATCGCCTCGATCGGGCCGCTGACCAACACCGCGCTGCTGCTCGCCGTCCATCCCGAGCTCACCGAAAGGATCGGTCGGATCGTGGTGATGGGCGGCTCGCTCGGCGCGGGCAACACCACCGGCGCCGCGGAGTTCAACGTCTACGCCGATCCCGAAGCGGCACACCGGGTCCTGACACAGGCGGACGTCCCGGTGACCCTGGTTCCGCTGGATCTCACGCTGCGCTGTGCCGCGTCCGGCGCGTGGGTCGAGGCCCTCGGCGCGGGGGGTGCGGTCGGCACGACCCTGGCGGAGATCCTGACGTCCTACCGGGCCGCCTTCCGGGCGCGGTACGGACGGGACGCGGTGGCCCTGCACGACGCCGTCGCCCTGCTGGAGGCCATCGTCCCGGGCACCCTGCGGACCACGCCCCTGCCGGTCCGTGTGGCCTGCGACCTCGGCCCCGCCCGCGGTGCGACGGTGCCGGACCGCCGGCCCGACGCGCCCGGCCCGCCCGTCCACATCGCGCTGGACGCGGACGTCGACGCGGTCCTGGACGAGATCGCGCGGCGCCTGCAGGACTGAGCGGTCCTGCTCGGGCCGGACCGTGCTCGGGCCAGGCCGTGCTCAGGCCAGACCGTGCTCGATCGCGTACCGGACCAGCGCGGCCCGACCGGGGACGTCCAGCTTCCGCAGGGTCCGCTGGATGTGGTTCTCCACCGTCCGCGGCGAGAGGACGAGCCTGGTCGCGATCTGGCGCGCGGTCAGCCCCTCGACGACGAACCTCAGCACCTCCGACTCGCGCTCGGTCAGGTGCGGGACGGCCACCGCTCCCGGATCCGCGACGGACTCCAGCACGATCTCCGCGAGCCCCTGCCCGAAGGCGACGCCGCCCGACGCCGCGGACCGGATGATGTCCGCGACGGCCGGGTCGTCCCGCAGGACGTAGCCGGCGGCGCCCGCGCGCACCACGTCCAGCACCGCGGAGTGCTCGGCCCGGGCGGACACCGCGACCACCGGGACCTCCGGGACCTCGGCGGCCAGCGCGCCGACGGCGACCGTGGCGCGCTCGTCCGCGTCGAGGTCCACGACCACGACGTCCGGGCGCAGCCGGCGGACCCCGGTGAGCGCGTCCGCCGAGGCGACCGTGCCCAGGACGGCGATCCCGGGCAACGTCAGCGGCGTCCCGATCCCGACGACCACGGCGCTCGTCGCCGGGCCGTCCACACCGGACGGCTCGCCGTGCGTGCCGCCACCGCCCGTACCCATCCCGCGCCCCCTACGGGGCGGACGCTTTCCGGCCCCCACCTCGGGATCCTGCCAGGTCGTTGATCATCGTGCGATGGTGCTCGGCCCCTTCACCCGCCCGGCCCACGTGCCGGTGACGGTGCGTCCCCTTCGTCCGCCCCGTTCATTCGGCGAGGCCCTGCTCGATCGCGTAGCGCACGAGCTGGGACCTGTTGTGCAGTTGCAGCTTCCGCAGCGTGTTCTGCACGTGGCTCTCCACGGTCCGGTGCGAGACGACGAGGCGTTCGCCGATCTGCTTGGCCGTGAGCCCCTTCGCGACGAACCGCAGCACCTCGGTCTCCCGGTCCGTGAGCGCCGGCACCGCGGGCTCCCCCGACGGGCGCGCCGGCTCGTCCGCGAGGCGCCGGTACTCCCCCAGGACCAGGCCGGCGAGACCCGGGGTGAAGACCGGGATCCCCTCCGCGGTGCGCCGGACGGCGTCGATCAGCTCCTCGACCCCGGCGGACTTCACCAGGTACCCGGTGGCGCCGGCCTTGAGGGCCTCGAGGACGTCCGCGTGCTCCCCGCTGGCGGAGAGCACGAGCACCTTGGTGTCCGGCAGCTTCGCGAGGATGCCCGCGATCGCGTCCACCCCGGACGTCGCGCCGAGGTTGAGGTCCATCAGCACGACCTGCGGGCGGACGGCCGGGGCGATGCGGACAGCGGCGGGCCCGTCCGCCGCCGTGGCGACCACCTCGCAGCCGCGTTCGCCCAGGTCACGGGCGACACCCTCGCGCCAGATGGGGTGGTCGTCGACCACCATCACGCTCACCGTCACGTCAGGCCTCCACCGGAACTCGGATGATCCACTCGGTGCCGCGGCCCGGCCCGGTGTCGAGCTCGAGACTGCCACCCAGGTCCGACACCCTGCCGCGCATGGACCGCGCCACGCCGAGCCTGCCCTGCTCCGCCGCCTCGTCCAGGCGCCCCTCGGGGATGCCGGGGCCGTCGTCGCGGACGCTGACCTCGACCGTCCTCCCCAGGGCCTCGACCAGCACCCACGCCGGGGCGTCCGGCCCTACGTGCGTCTCGACGTTCGCGAGTGCCGCACGCACGACGGCGTCGAGCTCGGCGACCGTGCCCGCCGGCAGCTCGACGGGGTGGGCGGGTGCGGAGACGGTCACGCGGCCGGACGACAGCGCCCGCAGCGCCGCCGCCAGGTCCCGCTTCCCCCGCCGGTCCTCGGCCGAGGACCCGCTGGTCAGGAGGGTGCGCAGGGCCACCTCCTGCTCTCCCGCCAGCGCCCCGAGCTCGGCCGCGCCCCCGCCCAGCTCCGCACCGCGACGGCGGACGTGCGCGAGGACCTGCAGCACGCCGTCGTGGATCGAGCGGGTCAGCCGTTCGCGCTCGGCGGCCGCCGCCTGCTCGGCGACGGCCCGGCGGACCCGTTCCGCGGCCCGCCGCAGCACGAGCGAGGCGAACCCGACGGTGAGCCCGGCCAGCACGAGCAGCTCGATGTCGCTCAGCTCGGTCAGCGACACGCGGGACTTGGAGACGACCAGCGCGGCCGAGATCGCCGCGGACCCGGCCAGCCCGCCCGGGAGCTGGTAGGCGACGGCGAGCGCCAGCACCGAGCCGGAGGTCCAGATCGAGCCCATCCCGGGCGTCCCCAGGTCCAGCTGGGCCGCCGTGACGAGCAGCGGCGTCGTCATCATGATCGCGACGCACACGACGACGTCCGCGACCGCGAGCAGGCCACGACGGTCCGGCCGGTCCGGCGGGCCGCCGAGGTACCCGCGGGCGACGACGGCCGTCCAGATCGTCATCCCGAGCAGGACGGCGGTCACCCCGACCGGCGAGGTGTAGGAGCCCAGGCGCCACAGCGCCACCCCGATCACGGTGACGAGCGTGAGCACCCGGTAGGCGATCACCCCGCGCCAGAGCGGTTCGAGGGGGCGCTCCACGTCGGACAGCGTGACCTGCCGGGCCGGGATCTGATGGGTGGCGAACACAGCGACGATCCTCCCGGCAGGCGAGCGGGGAGGGAACCGCAGGACTACGGGTTCGGTTTGGTGCCCGTCACCAGCGCGTTGTAGAACCAGCCGCGCGGGACGACCCGGGACAGCACGTTCTCGTCGAGCCAGGACAGCCGCTGCCAGCCGTGGTAGGCGAACATCGCCCAGCGCATCCCGAGCCTGCCCGCCGGGACGGCCGCCTCGAAGGTGCGGACCGGCCAGCCCAGCATGGCGGCGCTGAACTCCTCGGTGGCCACGTTCACCTGGGCCGCGCCGGCGCGCTCGGCCGTGCGCTCCAGCTCGTCCGGGTCGAAGGTGTGGATGTCCACGACGGACTCCAGGGCCGCGGCCCTGGAGGACTCGTCGAGCTCGGCCCGGGGGCGCCGCCAGGACCTCAGCGGACCGAGCCTGGTCAGCGTCGTGGTGGCCTTCCAGGTGAGCTGCCCGAGCCGGCGCGCGTAGGCGTCCCCGATCGTGGTGGGCTCGCCCGCGAAGACGAACCGGCCACCCGGCCTGAGCACGCGCAGCACCTCGCGCAGGGCGGCCTCGACGTCCGGGATGTGGTGCAGCACCGCGTGCCCGACGACCAGGTCGAACGTGTCGTCGTCGTAGGGGATGCGCTCGGCGTCCGCGACCCGGCCGTCGACGTCCAGGCCGAGGTGCTCGGCGTTGCGCAGCGCCGCCTGCACCATCCCGGGCGAGAGGTCCGTGACCGAGCCCCGCGTCGCGACGCCCGCCTGCATCAGGTTGAGCAGGAAGAACCCGGTGCCGGAGCCGAGCTCCAGCGCGCGGGTGTAGGGCCGGCCGTCCCAGCCGGTGACGAGCCGGAAGCGGCCGGCGGCGTAGTCGATGCAGCGCTCGTCGTAGCTGATCGACCACTTCTCGTCGTAGGTCCCGGCCTCCCAGTCGTGGTAGAGCACGTTGGCGAGCTTGGGATCGCGCCAGGCCGCCTCGACCTGCTCGGCCGTCGCGTGCGGGGTGGGAGCCGGGTCCGTACTCATGGGTGGCAACCCTAAACCCGGCGCCTCGGCACCGGCACCCGCATGAGGTCCGCGGCGACGACGACCTCCCCGTCGAACACCGCGCGTGCCTGCTCCGCGAACCGCTCCGGCTCGGTGTAGCGCTGGGAGAAGTGCGTGAGGACCAGCGTCCGGACCCCGCACTCGGCGGCGACGGACGCGGCCTGGCCCACGCTCAGGTGCCCGTACTCGCGGGCGAGCGCGACGTCGGAGTCCAGGAAAGTGGACTCGATGACCAGCATGTCCGCGCCCTCGGCGAGGGCGTAGACGCCGTCGCACAGGCGGGTGTCCATCACGAACGCGAACCGCTGGCCGGGCCGGGGGACGCTGACGTCGGAGAGCCGGACGCCGTCGAGCTCCCCGAGGCGTTGCAGCTCCCGGACCGCGGGGCCGCGGATCCCGGCCGCCGCCAACCGCTCCGGGAGCATCCGCACCCCGTCGGGTTCGACGAGCCGGTAGCCGAAGGCCTCGACGGGATGGTCCAGGCGCCGGGTCTCGAGCGTGCCGACGGGGTCGAGCGCGATCGTCCCGTCCGCGTCGATCGGGTGTTCCCGCAGGTCCGCGACCTCGCGGTAGGCGGTCGCGTACCGGAGCCGGGCGAAGTACGCCGCACCGGACGCCGGGTAGTGCGCGTGCACGGGATGGTCGACCCGGTCCAGCGAGAGACGCTGCACGATGCCCGGGACGCCGAGGCAGTGGTCCCCGTGGAAGTGGGTCAGGCAGATCCGGGTGATCGCGCTCGCCGGGACGCCGGCCAGCAGCATCTGCCGCTGCGAGCCCTCGCCGGGATCGAACAGGAACCCCTGGTCGTCCCAGCGCAGGAGGTAGCCGTTGTGGTTGCGGTGTCGCGTGGGGGCCTGGCTGGCGGTCCCGAGGACGACGAGTTCGCGCGCGCTCATGTGCTTCTCACCAGGGGTTGTGGGGGGCGAGCACGACGTGGGCCGGGCTCGCCACCCACCGGGGTCAGCGGCCGGTGAACGTCGCCTTGCCCGGGCCGTTCTCGACGAACGACGCCATCCCGGCCTTCGCGTCGTCCGTGGCGAAGACGCCCGCGAACAGCTCGGACTCGATGTCCAGGCCGGTGCGCAGGTCCGTGTCCAGGCCGCCGTCGATCGCCTTCTTCGCGGCCGCGTAGGCGAGCCGCGGTCCGCTGGTGAACTGCGAGACGTACTCGACGGAGCGGGAGTAGACCTCGTCCGCGGGGACGACCTCGTCGACGAGCCCGATCGCCAGCGCCTCCTCGGCACCGACGAACCGGCCGGTGTAGATCAGGTCCTTGGCCCGCGCCGGGCCGATCAGCCGCGCGAGGCGCTGGGTGCCGCCGCCGCCGGGGAAGATGCCGAGCAGGATCTCCGGGAAGCCGAGCTTGGCGTTGTCCCCGACGATCCGGCGGTCCGCCCCGAGCGCGACCTCCAGGCCGCCGCCGAGGGCGAACCCGGTGACGGCCGCGACCGTCGGCTTGGGGATCGTGGAGATCGCCCCGAGCCCGGCGGACAGCTTGCGCGCGACCGGCGCCATGTCCGAGTAGGACATCGTCGCCATCTCCTTGACGTCCGCGCCCGCGGCCAGCACCTTCTCCCCGCCGTAGACGATCACCGCCCGGACGTCGTCCCGGACGGTCGCCTCCTCGGCCAGGACGAGCAGCTCCTGCTGCACCTGCCGGTTGAGCGCGTTCATGGGCGGCCGGTCCAGCCGGATCGTGCCCACCCCGTTGTCGACCTCGAGCCTCACGAATTCGGTCACGCGGGGACCCTAACCCGGCGGCCCGGCCCGTCAGCGCAGCCAGGCGGTGAACCGGCCCCGGCGGCGCTGGACCGCGAGCGGCAGCCCGAAGGTCTCGGTGAGGTTGTCGTCGGTGAGCACGTCGTCCAGCAGTCCCGCGGCGACGACCCGGCCGTCCCGGATCAGCAGCCCGTGCGTGTATCCGGGCGGGATCTCCTCGACGTGGTGGGTCACCAGCACCGACGCGGGCGCGTCCGGGTCCAGGGCCAGCGCGGAGAGCCGGGACACCAGGTCCTCGCGGCCGCCGAGGTCCAGGCCGGCGGCGGGCTCGTCGAGCAGCAGGATCTCGGGGTCCGTCATCATCGCGCGGGCGATCAGCGTGCGCTTGCGCTCCCCCTCGGACAGGGTGCTCCACCGTCGCTCGGCGAGCCGGCCGACGCCGAGGGCGCCCAGCAGCTGGTCCGCCCGGTCGGTGTCCTGGGCGTCGTAGCGCTCGCGCCAGCGCCCGAGCACCCCGTACCCGGCGCTGACCACGACGTCCTTCACGATCTCGTCGCCGGGGACCCGGGTGCCGAGGTTCGCCGAGGTCAGCCCGATGCGGGGGCGCAGCTCGAAGAGGTTGACCCGGCCGATCCGCTCGCCGAGGAGGTCGATCGTGCCGGACGTCGGGTGCAGCTCGGCCGAGGCCAGCCGCAGCATCGTCGTCTTGCCGGCGCCGTTCGGGCCGAGGACGACCCAGCGCTCGTCGAGCTCGACGTTCCAGTCCACGGAGTCGAGCAGCGTCGTCTGCCCGCGACGCACGGTCACGTTCTCCATGCGGATCACGAGATCGGTCAGATCGGATGTGACGCTCTGCTCGGCGGAGGATCGAGGGTGACTCACACCCCCTATCCTGGCCGATCGTGCCGGTCTTCCCGTTGGGTGCCCATGCCGATGACGGTGGTGTGCGCTTCGCAGTCGCCTCCACCAGCGCGGATGTCGTGGAGGTGTGTCTCGTCGACGGCGGCGCGGGCGCGTTGACCGAGCGGAGGGTCGAGCTCGGAGAGCACACCTTCGGGGTGTGGCACGGTCACGTCCCCGGGGTCCGGCCCGGACAGCGCTACGGCTACCGCGTGCACGGCCCGTACCGCCCGTGGGAGGGCACCCGCGCGAACCCGAACAAGATCCTCGTGGATCCGTACGCCCGCCGGATCACCGGCCGCGTCACCGATCTCGAGGCCGCGCGGGGGTGGATCGGGGACCCGATGACCGGCCCGGCCAGCACCGTCGACTCGCTGGGGCACGTGCCGCTGTCCGTCGTCGAGGAGCCCCTCGCCCTGCAGCCGCCGGCGCGCCCGGAGATCCCGTGGTCCGAGACGGTGATCTCCGAGCTGCACGTCCGCGGCTTCACCAGACTGCACCCGGAGGTGCCGGCGGAGCAGCGCGGGACCTACCTCGGCCTGGCCCATCCCGCCGTGATCGAGCACCTCACGCGGATGGGGGTCACCGCCGTCGAGCTGCTCCCGGTGATGGCCAGTGCCGCCGAACCCGCGCTCGTCGAGCGCGGGATGGCGAACTACTGGGGGTACTCGACGCTCGGCTTCCTCGCCCCGCACGGCGGCTACGCCAGCATGCCCGGCCAGGAGATCGGCGAGTTCCGGACGATGGTCGAGGCCCTGCACGCCGCGGGCATCGAGGTGATCCTGGACGTCGTCCCCAACCACACGTGCGAGGGCGGCGTCGGCGGGATGACGCTGTCCTACCGCGGCCTCGACGCCCCGGCGTACTACTCGCTCGGCGGCAACGGCCACGACGCGGACATCACCGGCACCGGCAACACCCTCGACGCCGGCTCCCCGACGGTGATCCGGCTGATCTGCGACGCGCTGCGGCACTGGGTGCTCGCGTTCGGCGTCGACGGGTTCCGGATCGACCTGGCGTCGGTGCTCGGCCGTCCGCGCTCCGGGGGCTTCGACCCGAACTCCGCGCTGCTCACCGCGATCGCCGTGGACCCCGTGCTGTCCACCGTGAAGCTCATCGCCGAGCCGTGGGACGCGACGGGCGAGGGCTACCGGGTCGGCGGGTTCGGCGTCGCCTGGTCGGAGTGGAACGGGCGCTACCGCGACGCCGTGCGGGACTTCTGGCGCGGCCACGGCCGGATCTCCGAGCTCGCCTCCCGGCTGACCGGCAGCTCGGACATCTACGGGCACTCCGGGCGCCGGCCGTGGGCGTCGGTCAACTTCGTGACCGCGCACGACGGCTTCACGATGCGCGACCTCGTCTCTTACGAGCACAAGCACAACGAGGGCAACGGCGAGGGCAACCGGGACGGGACCGACGACAACCGCTCCCAGAACTTCGGCGTGGAGGGCGAGACGTCCTCCCCGGTGATCAAGGAGCGGCGGCTCGCGACCACCCGGGCGCTGCTCGCCACCCTGCTGCTCTCGATCGGGACGCCGATGCTGGTCGCCGGCGACGAGCGGTGGCGCACCCAGGGCGGCAACAACAACGCGTACTGCCGCGACGACGAGACGTCCTGGGTGGACTGGACCGAGACCTCCGAGTCGGCCCTGATGGAGGCCTTCACCGCCAAGGTCACGGCGATCCGCCGCGAGTCCCCCGTGCTGCACCGCGACCAGTTCTACGTCGACGGCGAGGTGCTCTGGTGGCACCCGTCGGGGCGGCCGATGGAGGACGGGGACTGGCACGACGGGGGCGCGCGCACGCTGGCCGTCGTGCTGGCGGACTACTACCTGCTGCTCATGCACGCGGGGGACGCCGCGACGGCCTGCACGCTGCCGAAGGAGCACGACTACGAGCCGGTCCTGGACAGCACGGTCGCCGACGGCACCCCGCCGAGCACCCGCCCGCTGCGCAGCGGTACCACGATCACCCTGCCGCCCCGGTCCGTCCTGCTCCTGCGCAGCCTGTGACCCCGTGACCCCGGCCGCGGCGCCGCGTAACCTCCCTGCCATGCCGCGTTACGAGTTCCGCTGCCGCCAGTGCGCCACGACGTTCGAGGTCGACCGCCCGATGGCGGCCGCCTCGGATCCCGCGGACTGCCCGCACGGGCACCCGGACACGGTCAAGCTCCTCTCCACCGTCTCCCTCGGCGGCCGCGCGGGAGGCGGGGGCGCACCCCGCCCCGCGATGGCGCCCGCCGGTGGGGGCGGGGGTTGCTGCGGCGGGGGCTGCTGCGGCTGATCCCTGAGTTCAGGAAAGCCACATTCATGTAAGGATTCTTCATGAATGTGGCTTTCCTGAAGCTCGCCCGGGGTCAGGCCAGGACGACCTTCCCCAGCTCCGCCGGGGAGGCCAGGAGCGGGTGGGTCGGCAGGACCCGGACCGTGTAGCCCGTGAGCCCCGCGTGCGGCAGCGGCACGACCGCCTCGAAGCGCTCCCCCGAGCCGTCCGGGCCGAGGTGCTTCATCGGGACCCGCACCGTGTCCTCGAGCTCGTCCGTCTCGTGCACCCGCCCGACGACCGCCTCGACGATCACGTCGTCACCCGCCAGCCCCGCGAGGTCGACGACCGCGCGCACCGTCATCGGCGCCCCCACGACCGGGGTGTCCGGCAGGCCCGACGCGTCGACGCCCACGACCTGGACCTTCGGCCACGACGCGTTCAGCTTCGCCCGGTACGCCGCCACCTCCTTGGCCCCCGCGAACGACGACCCGACGACGGTGGCCGCGGCCCGGGCGGCCGGCGCGTACCAGTTCTCGACGTACTCCTGCACCATCCGTGTGGCCTGCACCTTCGGCCGCAGGTTCTCCCAGGTGTGGCGGACCAGCTCGGTCCAGCGCGGCGGGACCCCGTCCGTGCGCTCGTAGAAGGCCGGTCCGACCTGCGTCGCCAGCAGCTCGTAGAGGGCGTTGGCCTCGAGGTCGTCGCGGCGGTGCGGGTCGTCGATGCCGTCCGCGGTGGGGATCGCCCACCCGTTCGCGCCGTCGTACATCTCGTCCCACCAGCCGTCGCGGATGGAGAGGTTGAGCCCGCCGTTGAGCGCGGACTTCATGCCGGACGTGCCGCACGCCTCCAGCGGGCGCAGCGGGTTGTTCAGCCACACGTCGCAGCCCCAGTACAGGTACCGGGCCATGGACATGTCGTAGTCCGGCAGGAAGACGATGCGGTGCCGCACGGCCGGGTCGTCGGCGAAGCGGACGATCTGCTGGATGAGCGCCTTGCCGCCGTCGTCCGCGGGGTGGGACTTGCCGGCCACGATCAGCTGCACGGGCCGGTGCGGGTCCAGCAGCAGGTCACGCAGCCGCTCGGGGTCCCGCAGCATCAGGGTGAGCCGCTTGTAGGTCGGGACGCGGCGGGCGAACCCGACGGTGAGGACGTCCGGGTCGAAGACGTGGTCGGTCCAGGCGAGCTCCGGCGTCGAGGCGCCCCGCTCCAGCCAGGCCGCGCGGACCCGCCGCCGGACCTCGTCGACGAGGCGGGCGCGCAGGCTGTTCCGCAGGCCCCACAGCTCGGCGTTCCCGACGTGCTCGGTGGACGCGCCGGGGTTCCCGATCAGCTCGCCGACCTCGCGGGCCTCCCAGGTGTGGCCGTGCACGCCGTTGGTGACCGAGCCGATCGGCACCTCGTCGGTGTCGAAGCCGTCCCAGAGCCCGCCGAACATCCCGCGCGAGACGTCCCCGTGCAGCTTCGAGACGCCGTTGGCGCGCTGGGCCAGGCGCAGCCCCATGTGCGCCATGTTGAACATCGACGGGCTCTCCTCGGCGCCGAGCGCGAGGATGCGGTCCGTGGGGACACCGGGCAGCAGGTCGTCGGTGAGGTAGTGCTTCACCATGTCGACCGGGAAGCGGTCGATGCCCGCCGGGACCGGGGTGTGGGTGGTGAACACGGTCCCGGAGCGCACTGCGGCCAGCGCCTCGTCGAAGTCGAGGCGGGAGGCGGAGCTCGCGGAGCCGGCCATCGGCGCGGACCCGGTCTGCAGCTCGCGGATGCGTTCGAGGCCGAGGAAGCCTGCGTGGCCCTCGTTGGTGTGGAAGACCTCCGGGACGGCGTGCCCGGTGGCGGCGCAGTAGGCGCGGACGGCGCGCACCCCGCCGATGCCGATCAGGATCTCCTGCTTGATCCGGTGGTCCTGGTCCCCGCCGTAGAGCCGGTCGGTGACCCCGCGCAGGTCCGCGTCGTTGGCCTCGATGTCCGAGTCCAGCAGCAGCAGCGGGACCCGGCCGACGGCGGCCTGCCAGATCCGCGCGTGCAGCGTCCGCGCGCCCGGCATCGCGACGTCGACGAGCACCGGCTCGCCGGTGTCGTTCGTCAGCAGCTGCAGCGGCAGGCCCTGCGGGTCCAGCACCGGGTAGTGCTCGAGCTGCCAGCCGTCCAGCGACAGCGACTGGCGGAAGTAGCCGGACCGGTACAGCAGCCCGACGGCGATCAGCGGGACGCCCAGGTCGGACGCCGCCTTGAGGTGGTCACCGGCGAGCACGCCGAGCCCACCGGAGTAGTTCGGCAGCACCTCGTTGACGCCGAACTCCATCGAGAAGTATCCGACGGCGGACGGCATCGACGGGTCGTCCCGGCGGGCGGACTGGTACCAGCGGTCCTCGTCGAGATAGTGCTGCAGGTCCTCGGCCAGCCCCCGGACCTCGGCGACGACCTCGGCGTCCTCGGCCAGCCCGGCGAAGGTCGCGCTGGGGATCTCCCCGAGCAGCCGGACGGGGTCCCGCCCGGCGCGGTCCCACGCGTCCGGGTCGAGCGACGCGAACAGGTCCCGGGTCGCGGGATGCCAGCTCCATCGGAGGTTGGTGGCCAGCGTCTGGAGGGGCGCGAGCTGGGCGGGCAGCTGGGCACGGACGGTGAAGCGGCGGAGAGCTCTCACCCCGCGGGACGATAGCGGTGAATCGGTGCCGGAATCGATCCCGACCCCCGGCGACGGCGGGCCGGGCCGGACCCGACCGGTCCGCGGGGCCCGCGCGTGTCCGGCGGGCCGCACCGTGGGGTGGACCGCACGCCCGCCCGGTGCGCCCCGATCGGGTGGCCGGCCACCCAGCGCATCCACCCGTCGGGCCGGCGAACCCGGACGCGCCGAGCGGGCGGCTCCATGAGGTGAGGGGTCGGTGACAACCGTGTGAACGACACGCGCAACGCCGCATCCGGTTACCACCTGGAGTGGACGGGGTAGGTACGGTTGTGACACTCGCGGCAGGACGACACGGCGCGGGAATTCTGGCTTTTCCACACTGGGATCCCTCCGACACCGGGATCTTTCCAACACTGGGGGTGGCGTCGATGACCGGTCGGCTCGGGATCGATGACGTCAGCCCTGCGGTGGGTGACGGCAGACATCCGGGCAAGGCGGTCGTCGGCGAGGTGCTCCCGATCCGGGCCACGGTGTGGCGCGAGGGGCACGACGCCGTCGCGGCCAACGTCGTCTGGAAGCGCCTCGGCTCCCGTTCCGCCGCCGAACACGTGCGCATGGTGCCCGACGGAATCGGTACAGACCGCTTCCTCGCCACCGTCGCGCCGGACGAGCCCGGCCTCTGGACCTTCCGGGTGGACGCCTGGAGCGACCCGTGGGCCACCTGGCGGCACGCGGTCGAGGCCAAGCTCAGGGCGGGCCAGAGCGCGGACGAGCTGGCCAACGACCTGGAGACGGGGGCCCGGCTGCTGCAGCGCGTCGGCCGTCGCCCGTCCGAGCGGCCGAACCGGGACCTCCTCTTCGGCGCCGCGAACGCGCTGCGGGACACCGCCCTGCCGCTGCGCGCCCGCGTCGCGCCGGCGATGTTCCCCGCCGTGCACACGATCATGACCGAGCGGCCGGTGCGCGAGCTGATCACCCGCGGCCGGACCCAGCAGGTCTACGTGGACCGGACCAGGGCGTTGTTCGGTTCCTGGTACGAGTTCTTCCCGCGTTCCACCGGCGGCCGGGACGAGACGGGGCGCGCGGTGCACGGCTCGTTCGTGACCGCGGCCAAGGAGCTGGACCGGATCGCGACGATGGGCTTCGACGTCGTCTACCTCCCGCCGATCCACCCGGTGGGCACGGCGCACCGCAAGGGCCGCAACAACTCCGTGTTCGCCGAGCCCGGTGACGTCGGCTCGCCGTGGGCCATCGGCTCGGCGGAGGGCGGGCACGACGCGATCGATCCCGAACTCGGCACGATCGACGACTTCGACTCCTTCGTCGCCCGCACGAACGACCTCGGCATGGAGGTCGCGCTGGACTTCGCGCTGCAGTGCGCGCCGGACCACCCCTGGGTCTCCGAGCACCCGGAGTGGTTCACGGTGCGCCCGGACGGGTCCATCGCCTACGCGGAGAACCCGCCGAAGAAGTACCAGGACATCTACCCGATCAACTTCGACAACGACCCGGCCGGCCTCTACGCCGAGACGTTGCGCGTGGTGCTGTTCTGGGTGGAGCACGGCGTCAAGATCTTCCGGGTGGACAACCCGCACACCAAGCCGCCGAACTTCTGGCACTGGCTGATCTGGCAGGTCAAGGCGCGGCACCCGGAGGTGCTGTTCCTCGCCGAGGCCTTCACCCGCCCGGCGCGGCTGTTCGGCCTGGCCCGGCTCGGGTTCACCCAGTCCTACACCTACTTCACGTGGCGGACGGAGAAGGAGGAGCTGGCCGAGTTCGCGCTCATGCACGCGGAGCGCGCGGACGAGGCCCGGCCCAACCTGTTCGTCAACACCCCGGACATCCTCCACGAGTCGCTGCAGACCGGCGGCCCGGCGATGTTCGCCATCCGGGCGGCACTGGCCGCGACGATGGCGCCCACGTGGGGCATGTACGCGGGCTTCGAGCTGTTCGAGGGCGAGGCGGTCAAGCCGGGCAGCGAGGAGTACAGGGACTCCGAGAAGTACGAGCTGCGCCCGCGGGACTTCCACGCCGCGCTCAACGAGGGCCGGTCGCTGGAGCCGTTCATCGGGCGGCTCAACGAGATCCGCCGCAGCCACCCCGCGCTGCAGCAGCTGCGGAACATCCACTTCCACGAGACGGACAACGACGAGCTCATCGCCTACTCGAAGACGGACCCGACCACCGGGGACACCGTCATCGTGGTGGTCACGCTGAACTCGCACGAGATGCGCGAGGGCACGGTCCGCCTGGACATGCCGGAGCTCGGCCTGGACTGGGACGACACGCTGCAGGTGCACGACGAGATCACCGGCGGGACCTGGCAGTGGGGCGAGCGGAACTACGTCCGCCTCGAGCCCTGGTCCAACGTCGCGCACATCCTGCGCGTGGAGAGCTGACACCCCTCTCGACCCCTCTCGACCCCATGGACGGCACCGTCGCTCAGCAGCGCTGAGCGTCGGTGCCGTCCGTGCGTTCCGGGGAGCCGGACGACGTCCGGCCAGGACCCGGTTGCAATAGGCAGGTATTTGCCTGCATAATTGTGGCGTGGACCTCGACACGGGGGCGATGGACCCGGTCTTCAAGGCACTGGCCGACCCGACCAGGCGGCTCATGCTCGACCGCCTGCGCGAGCAGGACGGGCAGACGCTGCGCGAGCTGTGCGGGCGCCTGGACATGACCCGCCAGTCGGTGACCCAGCACCTGGACCTCCTGCGGCAGGCCGACCTCGTCACCGTCGTCCGGCGCGGACGGGAGCGGCTGCACTACCTCAACACCGTGCCGATCCACCAGATCGAGGAGCGCTGGATCTCGGGGTTCGACCGGCCCCGCCTCGACGCGCTCAGCGCCATCAGACGCCAGGCAGAGGAGTACGCCATGACCGACGCGACCACGACCGCGACAAGGACGACGACCGCGACCGTGCCCACCTACGTCTACGTCACCTACATCCGGGCGAGCGCCGAGCAGGTGTGGCGCGCCCTGACCGACGCGGACCTGACAGCGCGCTACTGGGGTCACGCGAACGTCTCGGACTGGGAGCCCGGCTCGGGCTGGGAGCACCGCCGCGTCGACGGATCGGACGCCGTCGACGTCGTCGGCACGGTGCTCGCGGCCGAGCCCCCGGCCCGCCTGGTCGTCACCTTCGAGGACTCGCCGGACGCGCAGCGGGAACCCTCGGTCGTCACCTTCCTCATCGAGCCGCACGAGGACATCGTCCGGCTCACCGTGACCCACGAGAACCTCCCGGACGAGGCGATGCTCGGGGGCATCTCCCGCGGCTGGCCGGCCGTGCTGGCGAACCTCAAGTCCCTGCTCGAGACCGGCGAGGTCCTCCCCCAGGCGCCCTGGGAGATGTCGGACGCCCACGCCTGAGACGACACCGCCCCGCTCCGGGACGCCTACGCACGCTGCCGGAGGCCGCCGCGGCGGCCGAACACCGGCCACCCGCGCCGGCTCCCGTCAGGCGTCGCGACCCACGCCGCGAGGTCCGGGGTCGTGACAGTCAGGCGACGCCGGGTAGGTGCGCGTTCGTCCGTCGCACCAGCGGCGCCAGCTCCGCCATCTCCGCGACCTCGCGCCCGGCCGCCCGCAGCAGCTCCGCGCCGATGCAGTCCACGAAGAGCGCGGGCTCGCGCCAGGCGAACACGATCCGCGGGATGCCCGCGGCGAGGATGAGCTGCGTACAGCTCACCGGGTGCGAGGAGCGGGTGCTGCACGGCTCCAGCGAGCTGTAGATCGTGGCGCCCGCCAGCCGGTGATCGGCCGGGTCCAGCTTCGCCAGCGCGGTCTCCTCGGCGTGGTCGTGCGGGTCCGCCTCGCGGGAGTAGCCCGACGCCAGCACCGTCCCGTCCGCGGCGACGACGAGGGCACCGACCGAGAACGCGGTGTCCGACGGCGGGCACTTCTCGGCCAGCTCGATCGCCTCCCGCAGGAGCCGGCGGTCCTCGATCCGCGCGTCGATCCGGTCGTCGATCACAGGGCGTCCTCCACGGGCGGGCCCTCCACGAGATAGCGCAGCAGGACGACGTCGCCGATCGGTCGCGCCTCCGCGAGGGTCATGCGGTGCGCCGCGTCCTGCGGGAACGTCCCGGGGTGCACGAACCGGGGCGCCTCGGCGTCCCCCACGAAGAACGGCGCGTAGACGAGGTGCAGCTCGTCGACCACCCCCGCCGTGAGGAACAGGGTGTGCATGGCGCCGCCGCCCTCCACCATCAGCGTCCCGATCCCGCGGCCGGCCAGGTCCGCGAGCAGCCGGTGCACGTCGAGCGGGTCCCCGGCGCCGATCACCGTCGCCACCGCCCCGAGGCGGGACCGGACCGCGGCGACGGCCCCGTCGTCGGTGTAGACGAGGCGCGCGGTGTCCCCCTCGGTGAAGAACTGCGCGGCCGGGTCGACCTCGCCGGTGCGCGTCACGGTGACCCTCGCCGGGCTGGCCGGCGACCCGGCGGCGACCCGGCGGCGGCGGAGCTCCGCGGAGCGCACCAGCAGCCGCGGATCGTCCGCCCGGATCGTGCTCGCACCCACGAGAATCGCGTCCACGGACGCCCGCACCTCGTCCACCCGGTCCAGGTCCTGCTGGTTCGACAGGATCAGGCGACGGCGGGCCGTGTCGTCGATGTACCCGTCCAGCGAGGAAGCCACGGACAGCAGGACGCGCGGACGCTGCTCGCTCACGGCCCACCTCCCTCTCGCGCGCCCACCGTAAACGACCGGGTCCCACGGGCCGGACGCGGTGGCGGGCAGTGGATACGCACATCGGGTGAGCCACGTCGGGCGTCCCCGGTGGCGCTCCGACCTGAAGAACCGGTGGTCCCCGGCTACTGTCGGCACCGATGAGCGAGATGGTGGAGACGGGCAGCGGGGACTTCGGCGAGCACCTGACCGTGACCGAGCCCCCCGCGGAGGACTACGGCCACGCACGCGCCCTCGACGTGGACCGGGACTGGTTCAAGAAGGCCGTGTTCTACGAGGTCCTCGTCCGGGCGTTCAACGACTCGAACCGGGACGGCTTCGGGGACCTCCGCGGCCTGACCGAGAAGCTGGACTACATCGAGTGGCTCGGCGCAGACTGCCTCTGGCTCCCGCCGTTCTACGACTCGCCGCTGCGCGACGGCGGCTACGACATCCGGGACTTCCGGGCGGTCCTGCCGGAGTTCGGCACCGTCGAGGACTTCGTCTACCTGCTGGACGAGGCGCACAAGCGCGGCATTCGGATCATCACCGACCTCGTCATGAACCACACGTCGGACCAGCACCCCTGGTTCGAGGCGTCGCGGAGGGACCCCGAGGGCCCCTACGGAGACTTCTACGTGTGGTCCGACGACGACACCCGCTACCCGGACGCGCGGATCATCTTCGTGGACACCGAGTCGTCCAACTGGACCTACGACCCGGTGCGCGGGCAGTTCTACTGGCACCGCTTCTTCTCCCACCAGCCGGACCTGAACTACGACAACCCGGCCGTGCAGGAGGCGATGATCGACGTCCTGCGCTTCTGGCTGGACCTCGGCATCGACGGGTTCCGTCTCGACGCGGTGCCGTACCTGTTCGAGCGGGACGACACGAACTGCGAGAACCTCACCGAGACCCACCAGTTCCTGCGGAGCTGTCGCAAGGTCATCGACGACGAGTACCCCGGCCGGGTCATGCTCGCGGAGGCCAACCAGTGGCCGTCGGACGTCGTGGAGTACTTCGGGGACCCCGAGGTCGGCGGCGACGAGTGCCACATGGCGTTCCACTTCCCGCTGATGCCGCGGATCTTCATGGCGGTCCGCCGGGAGAACCGCTTCCCGATCTCGGAGATCCTGGCGCAGACGCCGGAGATCCCGTCCGGCGCGCAGTGGGGCATCTTCCTGCGCAACCACGACGAGCTCACCCTCGAGATGGTCAGCGACGAGGAACGCGACTACATGTACGCGGAGTACGCCAAGGACCCGCGGATGAAGGCCAACATCGGCATCCGCCGCCGGCTGGCCCCGCTGCTGGAGAACGACCGCAACCAGCTGGAGATGTTCACCGCGCTGCTGCTGTCCCTGCCGGGCTCCCCCGTCCTCTACTACGGGGACGAGATCGGCATGGGGGACAACATCTGGCTCGGGGACCGGGACGCGGTCCGCAGCCCGATGCAGTGGACCCCGGACCGCAACGCCGGGTTCTCGATGTGCGACCCCGGCCGGCTCTACCTGCCCGCCGTCATGGACGCGGTCTACGGCTACCAGGCGGTGAACGTCGAGGCGCAGTCGAACTCGTCGACGTCGCTGCTGAACTGGAACCGGCGCATGATCGAGGTGCGCAAGCGGCACAGCGCGTTCGGCATGGGCGACTACCACGAGCTGGGCGGCTCCAACCCGTCCGTGCTCGCGTACACCCGCACGCACGACGGGGACACCGTGCTCTGCGTGAACAACATGTCCCGCTTCCCGCAGCCCGTCGAACTGGATCTCTCGGCGTGGCAGGGCAGCGTTCCCCACGAGCTCACCGGAGGCGTGCCCTTCCCCCGGATCGGGCAGCTGCCCTTCCTGCTGACCCTGCCGGGGCACGGCTTCTACTGGTTCTCGATCTCCCCCGGAGAGAACCGATGACGGACTCGCCAATGCTTGCCGACGAGCTGCCCGTCCACCTGCCGGAGTACCTGACGCGACAGCGCTGGTTCGCGGCCAAGGGGCGCCCGGTGTCCGCGGTCTCGGTGGCCTCGGTGACCCCGCTCGTCGAGTCCGGGGAGCTCCTGCTGGACCTGTGCCTGTTGCGCATCGACTTCGGGGACTCACCCGCGCCCGACCACTACCAGCTGCTCGTCGGGCGGCGGAGCGAACCGGCGCCGGACCTGGAGTACGCGACCATCGGTGCCGTCGGCGACAGGATCGCCTACGACGCGATGTGGGACCAGGACGCCACGCGCTGGCTGCTGAACGCGATCCGGGAGAGCCGGTCCGCCGGTGACGTGCGGTTCGTGCCCGAGCCCGGTGCCGAGATCCCGGCGGACATGCCGGGCCGGATCCTCGGCGTCGAGCAGTCGAACACCTCCGTCGCGTACGGGGACAGAAGCATCCTCAAGCTGTTCCGCCGCATCGCCCCGGGCCTGAACCCGGACCTCGAGCTGCACCGGGCGCTGCGCCGGGTGGGCAGCGAGCAGGTCGCCGGGTTGCAGGGCGCGGTCGAGGGCCTGCTCGACGGCCGGCCCGCCACCCTGGGCATGCTGCAGGACTTCGCGGGGAACTCGGCCGAGGGCTGGGCGATGGCCCTGGCCAGCGTCCGGGACCTGTTCGCCGAGGCGGACCTGTACGCCTCCGAGGTCGGCGGGGACTTCGCGGGCGAGGCCCAGCGTCTCGGCGAGACCGTCGCGATCGTGCACAAGGAGCTGGCCGAGGCCCTCGGCACCGGCACCCGGGACGGCGCGGAGCTCGGCAGCGCCCTCACCGCGCGGCTCGCGGTCGCCGCGGCCCAGGTCCCGGACCTCGAGGCGTTCGTGCCCGGGATCCGCGCCGTCTACGAGTCGCTGTCCGGGCCCGTTCCCACCCAGCGCGTGCACGGGGACCTGCACCTCGGGCAGACCCTGCGGACGCCCTACGGCTGGCTGATCCTGGACTTCGAGGGCGAGCCGTCGTCGTCGCTGGCCGAGCGCACCCGCCCGGACTCGCCGCTGCGGGACGTCGCCGGGATGCTGCGTTCCTTCGACTACGCCGCCTACCACCAGGTCGCCCGCACCGGCGCCTCGGAGGGCGAGGAGCACCAGCTCCAGCAGCGCGCGGACGAGTGGGCCAGCCGCAACCGCGCCGCCTTCTGCGACGGCTACGCCGCGGGCGCGGGGGCGGACCCGCGGGAGCAGGAGACCGTGCTCAAGGCGTTCGAGCTGGACAAGGCGGTCTACGAGGTCGTCTACGAGACCCGTTCCCGCCCCACCTGGGCTCCCATCCCCCTGGGCTCCATCGCCCGCCTGGTGACACACACCCACTCCTCCCCCGCCGTCTGACCCCCGCGAGTCGCGGTATTCCCGTCACCGAGTCGCGCTGAATCCGTGCGGCGATACCGCGACTCGGTGACGGGAATACCGCGACTCGCGGGATGGTCGAGGGCGGCGTGGCGGCGCCCGACGATCTCGTCAGGAGTCCGGGCGTGCCCCTTAGCAGCCGATCGGGTGTCCCGTCGGGCGGCCCAGGAGCAGCGGGCCGGGGCCAGGAGCAATAGGGTTCACGGGTGGAGCTCGAGGACACCCGCACGATCGACCCCTGCCCCCCGGACCAGGCGACGACCGACCGGCTGCTGGGCGGTGCCCACCACAACCCACACGGCGTGCTGGGCGCCCATCCACATCCGAACGGCACGGTCGTCCGAGTCCTCAGACCGCACGCGAACGAGGTCTCGGTCCTGCGCAACGGGGACCCCAACGACGCACATCCGCTCGTGAAGGTGCACGACGCCGGGCTCTTCTCCGGCGTCGTCGAAGGACCGGGCGGGGACTACCGCGTCCGGGTCCGCTACGGCGATCGCGTCGACGTGGTGGACGACCCCTACCGCTGGCTCCCCACGCTCGGCGAGGTGGACCTCCACCTCATCAGCGAAGGCCGCCACGAGCGGCTCTGGGACGTGCTCGGCGCCCACGTCCGGCACTACGACACGGTCTCCGGACCGGTCACCGGCACCAGCTTCGCCGTCTGGGCGCCCACCGCCCAGGGCGTCCGGGTGACCGGGGACTTCGACGGCTGGGCCGGCTGGGCGCACCCGATGCGCTCGCTCGGCACCACGGGCGTCTGGGAGATCTTCGTCCCGGACGTCGCCGTCGGGACCCGGTACAAGTACCGGATCCTCGGTCAGGACGGCCGCTGGCGGGACAAGGCGGACCCGATGGCGTTCGCCACCGAGATCCCGCCCGCCACGGCCTCCGTCGTCACCGCGCGTCATCACCGGTGGGGCGACGACGAGTGGATCGCCGCGCGGGCGCAGCGCACCCCGCACGCCGAGCCGATGAGCGTCTACGAACTGCACCTCGCCTCGTGGCGCCAGGGCAACGACTACCGCCAGATCGCGGACCAGCTCGTCGAGTACCTGGACGAGACCGGCTTCACCCACGTCGAGCTGCTGCCCGTCGCGGAGCACCCGTTCGGCGGGTCGTGGGGCTACCAGGTCACCTCCTACTACGCACCGACGTCGCGGTTCGGCACCCCGGACGACTTCCGCTACTTCGTCGACACGCTCCACCAGGCCGGCTACGGCGTGATCGTGGACTGGGTGCCCGCGCACTTCCCGCGGGACGAGTGGGCGCTGGCGAAGTTCGACGGCACCCCGCTCTACGAGCACGCGGACCCGCGCCGCGGCGAGCAGCCGGACTGGGGCACGCTCGTCTTCGACTTCGGCCGCAAGGAGGTGCGGAACTTCCTCGTCGCGAACGCGCTGTACTGGATCGAGGAGTTCCACATCGACGGCCTGCGGGTCGACGCCGTGGCCTCGATGCTCTACCTGGACTACTCCCGCCCCGAGGGCCAGTGGCTGCCGAACATCCACGGCGGCCGGGAGAACCTCGAGGCCGTCGCGTTCCTGCAGGAGATGAACGCGACCGTCTACCGCGTGCACCCGGGCGTCGTCACGATCGCCGAGGAGTCCACCGCGTGGCCGGGCGTCACCCGTCCCACGTACATGGGCGGGCTCGGCTTCGGGATGAAGTGGAACATGGGGTGGATGCACGACACGCTCGACTACTTCGGGCGTGATCCGATACACCGCGCCTATCACCACAACCAGCTGACGTTCTCGCTCATGTACGCGTTCAGCGAGAACTACGTGCTGCCCATCAGCCACGACGAGGTCGTGCACGGCAAGGGGTCCATGTGGACCCGGATGCCGGGTGACGACTGGAACAAGGCCGCCGGGGTCCGCGCGCTGCTGGCCTTCATGTGGGCCCACCCGGGTAAGCAGCTCATCTTCATGGGCGGCGAGTTCGGGCAGGTCAGGGAGTGGTCCGAGCAGCGGTCGCTGGACTGGGAGCTGCTCGGGGACCCGCTGCACGGCGGGATCAAGACCCTCATCGGGGACCTCAACCGCACCTACCGGGACAGCCCGGCGCTGTGGACGAAGGACAACACCCCCGAGGGCTTCGCCTGGATCGACGCCAACGACGCCGCCGGGAACGTACTGAGCTTCCTGCGGTTCGGGAGCAACGACCCGGCCGTCGACGGCAAGCCGAACGTGCTGGCCTGCATCGCGAACTTCTCGGGCACGCCGAACGACGACTACCGGGTGGGGCTGCCCTTCGCCGGGCGGTGGCGCGAGCTCGTCAACACCGACGCGGGCAGCTACGGCGGCTCCGGTGTGGGCAACCTCGGCGTCGTCGAGGCGGAGCCGGTCATGTGGCACGGGCGCCCCGCGTCCGCGGTGCTGCGGCTGCCCCCGTCCGGTGTGCTCTGGCTCGTGCCGGAGACCACCGGCGGCCCCGTGCACCCGCGCGGTGCCGCGGCTCCGGCCGCACCGGAGATCGCTCCGGCTGCCGTCGTCGTCTCCTCGCCCGCCCCGCTGCCCTCGTCCACGCCGCTGCCGTCGTCCACGCCGCTGCCGCCGAGCATCCGGATCCCGCCGCCCGCGGTGGATCCGACGCCGGTGGACGCGGAGTTCGCCGCGGCGCACACGCCGCCGGCCGGCTTCCCGGTGGTGACGTCGGAGTCCCCGGAGGACTCGGCGGCCCCCGCGACGCCGGAGGAGACGGCGGCGGAGGAGACGGCGGCGGAGGACGCGCCGGGCACGATGTTCGACGACACCGTGTTCGACGACGAGGACGACGCGGAGGTGATCACCGGTTCGGGCGGCGTCCTGCCGGAGGCGGTCGCCTCGGCCCCGGTCGGGATCACGCCGTCGTCCGAGGTCGGGGTGCCGATGTCGGCCGGATCGCCCGTGTCCGAGCCGTCGGACCCCGGAGTCGACGCCTCGGAGGACGGTGCGCAGTCGCCGGTCCCCGTGCCGACGGCGCCGCAGTCCGGACTGCACGAGGCGGAGGGGGACGCATCCGCGTCCACCGCGGCGTCCCCGGAGGTCGTCGAGGACATCGAGACGGACGAGGAGGAGACGACCGAGGGGCCGTCGTCCTCGACCGGCTCCACCGCCGGGACCGCCGGTACCTCCGAGCGCGATGCCTCGGGCAGCGGCACGGATCCGGCTGCAGGGCCCGACCGCACCGGGGACTGATCCACGGACGAACGGGGCCCGGTCGCTGCCGGCGGCCGGGCCCCGGGTCGTTCCGGGACCCGTTCGCGCGCCGGGTCAGCCGCGGGTGCCGACCCCCGACCCGGACCCGACCGGACCGGGGACCTGCTCTCCCGTCCCCCGGCCGACCGGGCGGACGAGGGTGAACCAGTAGGCGAGCAGGATCAGGCAGTAGAGCGATCGGCCGACCGGCGACCAGGGGTTCTCCGGCGTCCAGAGATCCCCCCAGGACACCGGGATCACCGGGAGCGCGAGCAGCACGGTGGCCCAGGCACGGCGGATGCTCCCGGCGGGTGCCGCGGCGATCATCACCAGCAGGCCGGGGAGCAGCAGGAGCAGGTAGTTGTGCCACGCGATCGGGGAGAACAGCAACCCCGCGGCCACGACGGCCCAGGGCGCCGTCCCCGCGGGATCGGTCCCGTGGGCGATACTGCCGATCGGGTCCACGCCGAACCGCCGCGTCCGCCGCCAGTACCAGGCCATCGTGCCGATCAGCAGCACGGCGCCCAGCGCGGAGCCGACCGCGGAGGTGATGCCCAGCCGCAGCGTCAGCCCGGGGAGGGCGGCGTTGTCCAGCACGTCCGGGACCGGTTCGGTGAGCGCGATCCGGACCCACTCCGGGCCGCTGGACGGGCCGGCGGCCAGCACACCGACGAGGGTGGCGACGGCCGCTCCCGCGATGCCCGCGAGGAAGGGGCGCCACCGGTACTGCACGAGCGGCAGCACGAGGATCGGGGCCAGGGACGGCTTCAGCGCGACCGTGACGCCGTAGAGCACCGCGCCCAGCAGCGGATGGCCGCGGCGCTCCGCGACCCACCCCGCGACCAGCCCCACCAGCAGCAACCCGTAGATCTGGCCCAGCACGAGGGTCCCGTGCAGCGGTGAGGACGCCAGCAACGCGAGCGTGGCCGCCACCGTCCACCCCGGGGCGAGCCGGAGCTGTCGTGCCACCACCAGGACCGCCGCGAGGATCATCAGCAGGGTCAGCGCGGCGAAGATGCGGTAGGCCGTGAGCGGGTCGACGGCCGCGAACGGAGCCAGCAGCACGGACAGCACCGGCGGGTTCAGGTTCGTCAGCTTGGCCGGGGTGTCGTAGATGTCCTGGCCGTGTACCAGCGCCACCGACGAGTGCCAGAAGGTGTCGAAGTCGACGTGCAGCTCCCTCATGTCCGTCGACGGCAGCAGCGTGACCAGGGCGTTCGGGTGCATCCAGTGCAGGACGACGGCCAGCAGGAGGGCAGCGGCCGCCCCCAGCCCGCAGAGCAGCCGCGACGGCGACCACCGGCTCGGCCGACCGGCGGCGGGCGAGGCCCGGTCCGCCGCGCCGCACACCACGGATGCGGCGTTCGAGGTGTCGGACACGGGAGCCGACCGTAGCCCCGCCGCCCCGCGCGCTACCGCGGGCCCGGCGGTCCGGTTCCGCCGCGCAGCCCGCCGGGCTCCGGGCACCGGATCGGCCGGAGCCCCGGACCGGGCGGGGAGGCGCAGGCGGATCAGAACAGCACGCGAGCCAGCGCCCGGCGCGCGGTGGTGACCCGCGGGTCGTCCGCCGGGTACAGCTCGAACAGGCCGACCAGGTGCTCGCGCACCCGGTCCCGGTCCGCGTCGAAGGTCCGGCCGGCGGCGGCGACGAGACGCGCGAACGCGGCCTCCACCCGGTCGATCGCCACCTCCGCGTCGGCCGCGGCGAGCTGCAGGTCCACGTCGTCCGGCGCGGCGTCCGCGAGCTCGATCGACGCGGGATCCGCCTTCTCAGCCCGGGCCAGGAAGCGCACCTGCGAGAGCGCCGCGAGGGCCTGCTCGTTGGCCGGTTCGGAGGCCAGGATCTGCTGGTAGGCGGCCTCCGCCGCGTCGAGGTCGCCCTGCTCGAGGGCGTCCTCGGCCGCGGTGAAGCGCGGGTCCTCCGGCTCCTCCTCGGGCTCCTGGGCCGCTCCGGCGCGGGCCTCCGCCTCGGCGATCGCGGGCATCCGCTCCCGGAGGGCGTCGAGCAGGGAGGAGATCCACTGCTTGACCTGCGGCTCGGGCAGGGCGCCGTTGAAGGCGTCGACGGGCTGGCCACCCACCACCGCGACCACCATCGGGAGCGACTGCACCCCGAAGGCCTGCGCGATCCGTGGGTTCGCGTCGACGTCGACCCGGGCGAGGACCCAGGCCCCGCCGCCGGCCTCGGCCGCGCGCTCGAGGACCGGCGAGAGCTGTTTGCACGGCTCGCACCAGTCCGCCCAGAGGTCGACGACGACCGGGACCTGCATGGACCGCTCGATGACGTCGGACTGGAAGGCCTGTTCGGTGACGTCCAGGACATAGCCGCCGTCGCCGCCGCCGGAGGGCGCCGGAGCACCGCTCCCGGCGGGCCGGCGCGCGGCGGCCTCCGATCGCGCCTTGAGCGCGGAGAGATCGACGGCACCCGCCATCCTGGAGGACATCGCCGCTGCCTGAGCTGCCTGGGCTGCCTGACGTGGATCTGGTCGGGACACGCCGACCATCCTGGCACGATCCGCTCCGGCCCGATCGACCTGCCCGTCAGCTGTGCCTCGCGGCGCCCCCCGGCGCGAGCGGTCGCATGCCCATCGGGTTGGTGGGCAGGAAGTCCTCGCTGGCCAGAACGGCCCGGACCCAGGGTTCGGCCAGCCGGACCAGCCGCTCCGCACGCTCGTCCCCGAGAGACGTCCAGGCGGTGTCCGCCACCGCGTCCGTCCGGGCCTCGACCTCGTCGTGGAGCGCGCGGCCGGCCTCGGTGAGCTCCGTCCCGGCGGCGCCGCTCACCAGGCCACGGGCGGCCAGGCCGTCGATCGCCGCGGCCCACTCCCCGGGCGACCATCCGCGGCGTTCCCTCAGGTAGTGCGGGTCCATCTCCCGGGCCGCGGCGAACACCACCAGCGTCTCGACCGGGTCCAGGCCCGCCGTGACCAGCGCCGCGACGTGGCCGTCTCCGCGGTGTTCGCGTAGCAGGGTCTGGGCGTGCCAGAGCACGAGGTGCGGCGGTTGCGGCCACGGCTGAGCCGCGACGGCCGCGGCGAGGGCGCGCCCGGCGGTGGAGACGGAGAGGGCCGCCGTCCGCGCCAGCTCGGCGGCCTCCGCCATCTCCGGCGAGCGGACGGCGTCCTCCCCGAGGGAGCGCCGCAGCGCCGCGTCGACGGCGCGGAGCCGCAGCGCACAGAACTCCTCCGGCCGGGCGAGCGACCACACGTCGGGGATCGCCCGCCGGACGAGCCCCGGGGCGAAGTTGTAGAACACCGCCTCGACGACCTCCGCCGGCACCGCACCGAGCGGCGCGGCCCGCTGGGCGAAGTACCCCCGCCAGTACCCGCGGGCACCGATCTCCTCGCACGCCGCCTTCGGCTCCGGGGCGAAGTACGTCACTGCGTGCAACGGCTCGAGCGCCCGCCACAACCGGCGCGCCCGATGCTCCTCGACCTGCGTACCCACCGTGTGCGTTCCCCTTCCACCTGGCCCGACGCGACCGCCCGCGCCCCTGCACCGTAGGCCGGGCCGTTCTCCCGGACCAGTGATCACGTTGGGCCGTTCCGGTGGTGGCGACCACCCGGTGTTCCCGAACGGGGTCATCGTGATCACCGGACTGGTGGAGCACCAGACGTGCCGCGTCGTCGTTGAACACAGTGAAGTGACCAACCGTCACCGTGGGTAGCTTTTCCACGGGTCGCCGCCCCGCGGCCCGTCGCCTGACCGGAGGAACTGCATGAGCCAGGAGAACACCGTCGCCGACCGTCTCGTCACCGACGCGCGGAAGAAGACGGCGCGCCAGGAGGGCGGCCCGGCGCTCGGCAAGGTGTCGCTGATCGTCGGCATCATCGCCCTGGTCGCCAGCCCGATCTCCATCGCGGGATGGGTCCTCGGCCTCGTCGCCATCGGCCTGGGTGTGGCCGCCGTCCGCAAGCCCGAGACCGCCAAGCTGGCCAAGATCGCCATGGTGCTGGGTTTCGCGGCGCTGGTGGTCGGCACGTTCTTCTTCACGATGAACATCGCCTGACACCGCGGGCGCGGGACACCGCGCCCTCCCCCGCCCCCCGCACCGCGTCGCCCGGACGGGACGCCACCGTGCGGGGCTCGGCGACATCGGCCGGTGGTTCCGGGAGCACGCTCCGGGAGTCGCCGGCCGTCGTCGTCCCGGCCGTCGTCCCGCCCGCCGCCGGCCTCCGCCCGCCGTCAGCCTCCGGCTGCCGCCGCGGCCCGCGTCAGGATCTCGGCCAGCTCGGCCGGCCGGGTGAGCATGGGGAAGTGCCCACCCGCGAGCTCGACCACCTCCGCGCCGAGCACCGCCGCCGCCCGGCGCGACCATGCGGGCTCGACCACCCGGTCCTGCGCACAGACCACCGAGATCGTCCGGATCGCGGGCCAGCCGGTGAGCGGCGTGATCTCCTTGCCGATCGCCCACGCCTGCGGCCGCAGGCCCGCCACCGCCACGCGGACCAGGTCGTCGCTCGACTCCTGCGCGACGCCGCGGTAGAGGCCCTCCGCAGCCGCGTCCGGCGGCCATTCCGTGGTGCCGTCCGCGCGGCGCACGGCACCGGCGCCGAAGCCGGGGGCCATCATGGTGCGGTCCGCGCGGGCCTGGTCGTTCCAGGACCGCCCCGGATCCGGAAGCAGGGCCGCGACCAGGACGAGCGCGGTCACCCGCTCCGGGCCGAGCAGCTGCGCCACCACCGGCGCCGTCAGGCCGCCGAGCGAGTGCCCGACGAGCACCACCGGGTCCGCACCGGCCGCCTCGACGGCGTCGACGACCACCCGTGCGTAGTCCTCCGCCCCGAGTCCGGGGCGGTCCGACGGCAGGTCCGGGGCCACCACCGGGACGCCCCTCGACCCGAGCTCGGCCCGCAACGGCGCCCAGGACGACGAGTCGTGCCAGGCACCGTGGACGAGGACCACGGCCGGCGTGGGGGAGATCTCCGGGGACATCGCCGGGGACATCTAGGCCCTCTCCGGGCCCGCGGCCGAGGGATCCGAGCGATCGTCGAGCGCCGCCTCGATCCGCTCGACCTTCGCCCCGAGCTGACCCGACCAGCCCGGCCGGATGTCCGCCTTGAGCACGAGACTCACCCGGGGCGCCCGGGCCTGCACGGCCTCGACCGCGCGTTTGACCACATCCATGGCCTCGTCCCAGGTCTCGGCCTCGATCGTGGTGAACATCGAGGTGGTCTCGTTCGGGAGGCCGGACTCCCGGACCACCCGCACCGCCTCGGCCACCACGTCGCCGACACTGTCCGACCCGCCCCCGGAGGGCGCCACACTGAACGCTACGAGCATGGCCGACAGCCTGCCCCAGCCGGGCCGGTGCCGCCATGCACCATGATCGCGGGCCCCGCGGCCGGTCACTGCTAGCGTCGCCCACCATGAGCTCGCGTGACCGGCTGCCCTTCGACCCGATCCAACGGGCGGCCGAGCTCTGGGCCGAGCGCGTCGGTCCGTCCGGGACGATGGCGGCCGTCACCAGCATCATGCGGGTGCAGCAGATCCTGCTCTCGGCCGTGGACGGCGCACTCCGCCCGCACGGTCTGACCTTCGCCCGGTACGAGGCGCTGGTGCTGCTCAACTTCTCCCGCCGCAAGACCCTGCCGATGCGAGTGATGGGCGAGCGTCTCCAGCTGCACCCCACCTCCGTCACCAACATCGTGGACCGGCTGCAGGCGGACGGCCTGGTGCGCCGCGTGCCGCATCCCACGGACCGGCGCGCGACGCTCGTGGAGATCACCGAGGACGGGACCCGCCGCGTCGAGGACGCGACCAAGTCCGTCACCGACGTGGACTTCGGCCTGACCGGCCTCGACGCCGAGGACCAGGCACGGCTCACCGAGCTGCTCGGCCGCGTCCGCAAGGCCTCCGGCGACTTCGACTGACGGACGCGACCGGCGCCCGCCCCGCCGGTCCTCACGGGCACGTCCCGGAGGCACCCGGACCACCACGGGGACCCGGCCGCCCGGGTGGCGCGCCTGCATCGGCCGGCCCGTCGCGCCCGTCCGGACCCGACGGCCTCCGCCGACGCCGCCCCGGGTCGGTCCGCACGGGGCCCGGCCAGCTGCGCATCACCCCACCCCGCTCCCGCCGCCTGCGCCCCACGACGTAGCCGGCCAGACCCGCGCCGCCCGCGGCCGCCACCACACAGATCGAGCACGCCACCACGTCCATCGCCCACTCCCACCCCCTGTTGACGCGCTGTTGCGTCAACGGCGTTGACAGTAGGACCGACCACCGACAAGATCGGTGACATGACCGCTCCCGGACCCCCCGCGGACTCCCCCGATTCCCGAGGCCCCGACACCCGAGACCCCGACACCGGACGCGCCGACACCGGACGCGCCGACACCCGACGGCCCGGCCTGCGCGCGGCCAGGGCGGCCCGGGGCTGGTCCCAGTCGGACGCGGCGCGGGAGCTGGCCGCCCTGGGGCGGGCCCGCGGCGCGCCGACGGCGGTCGCCGCGAGCCTGAAGACGCAGCTGTCCCGCTGGGAGAACGGGCACGCGACGCCGGACCCCCCGTCCAGGGCGCTTCTCGCCGAGCTCTACGACACGGACGAGGCCGCGCTCGGCCTCGTCCCACGAGGCCCGGCACCCACAGGCCCGGCACCCACCAGGGGTCGGCACCGCCTGGCCGCGGCCCTCGCCGAGGCGGCGGCCGTCGACGACTCCGCCCTCGATCTCCTCGGCGAGCAGCTGCGGCTCGCCGGGCGGCTGGACCACCGGCTCGGCCCGGCGGGGGCCGGGGAGGTCCTGGAGGCCCTCGTCGCACGGCTCACCGTGCTCACGGACCACACCGTCGTCCCGGGCCGGAGGCGCGCCGTCGCGGCGCTGCTCGCCGAGGCCGCGGCCCTCGCGGGTGACCTCGCCCTGGAACGCGGAGCGATCGACGAGGCCTGGGAGCGGCACGGGCGTTCACGCGCCGCCGCGCTGGAGGCCGGACACGAGGTGCTGGCGGACCGGGCGATCGCGGGACGGGCGTCGGCGCTGCGGGAGGCGGGCCTCCACGACGACGCGCTACGGCTCCTGGAGGGTCACGCGGGCGTCTGGCCGGTCCTCGCCCGCGGGGAGGTCCATGCGGCCGCGGGCCGGACCTCCGCGGCGAGGACGGACTTCGCCACGGCGGAGGCGGGCGCCACCCGTCGGGCGCACCCCCGCCCGGACGTCGTCGTCCCCGCCCTCGCGATCGACGTCGGGCTGGTGCACCGCCGGCGGGACCGCGCGCTGGCCCGCTCCGGTGATCCCGTCGTGCTCGACGCCCTCCGCGTGACCGCCGAGGACGGGGAGCGCCCGGTCCGCGAACGGCTCGCCGCGACGACCGGTCTGGCCCTCGGCCTCGCCCACGGCGGACCCGGGACCGAGGGTGCGCGACGCGAGGCCGCCGAACGGCGACGGGAGGCGCTGCTGCTCGGCCTCCGGATCGGTGCGGACGCGGTCCGCGCCACGCTCAGCGCCGGGTCGGCCGCGCAGGATCCGGGATGACGGACGGAGCGGCGGCCAGCGTGGCGAGCAGCTCGTCCGCGGCGCGGTACGGATCCAGCTCCCCATCCACGACACGGGTGGCCAGTGCCGGGAGGGCCGCCGAGCCACGGACGTGGGAGAACCGGGAGCGGACCTGCTCCATGCCGATCGCCTCGATCTCGGCCTCGGCCCGCCGACGACGGCGGGCACCCCGCTCGCCGGAGCGGTCCAGCCAGTCCCGGTGTGCCTCGATCGCGGAGACCAGCCCGTCGACGCCCTCGAGCCGGGCCGCCACGGTCTTCACGACCGGCGGCACCCACAGTCCGACGGCCGCCGCGGGGTCCGCGCCGGCCGGGCGCTCCGAGCGACCCGAGCGGTCCCCCAGGGACAGCATGTACGTCAGGTCCCGCACGGTCTGGGCCGCGCCGTCCCGGTCCGCCTTGTTCACCACGAGGATGTCCGCCACCTCGAGGATGCCGGCCTTGGCGGCCTGCACGCCGTCCCCCATCCCGGGGGCGAGCAGCACGATCGTCGTGTCCGCGAGGGCCACCACGTCCACCTCGGACTGGCCGACACCGACGGTCTCGATCAGCACGACGTCGCATCCGGCCGCGTCGAGCACGCGCAGCGCCTGCGGGGTGGACCAGGCCAGCCCGCCGAGGTGCCCGCGAGTGGCCATGGACCGGATGAACACGCCTTCGTCCGTGGCGTGCTCCCCCATCCGTACCCGGTCCCCCAGCAGCGCACCGCCGGAGAAGGGCGAGGACGGGTCCACGGCGAGTACCCCGACCCGGCGCCCCTCGGCGCGCAACACCCCGACCAGGGCGGACGTGGTGGTGGACTTGCCCACCCCGGGCGAGCCGGTGATGCCGACGACCTGTGCCCGCCCGGTGTACGGGGCGAGCGCCGCAGCCACCTCACGCAGCTGCGGGCTCGCACCCTCCACCAGCGAGATCAGCCGGGCGACGGCCCGGTGCTCACCGCGGCGGGCCCGGTCGACCAGGTCGCCGGTGTTCTCGGTCCGTCGCCCGCCCACGGAGGAACCCTCAGCTCGAGGCCGGCACCCGGACGATCAGGGCGTCGCCCTGGCCGCCACCGCCACACAGCGCCGCCGCACCGACGCCGCCGCCGCGACGCTTCAGCTCGAGTGCGAGGTGCAGGGCGATCCGTGCGCCGGACATGCCGATCGGGTGGCCGATCGCGATCGCGCCACCGTTGACGTTGACCTTGTCGTCGGCGAGGCCGAGCTTGCGGGCGGACACGACCCCGACCGCGGCGAACGCCTCGTTGATCTCCACCAGGTCCAGGTCCGCGGGCGAGATGCCCTCCTTCGCACAGGCCTTGGCGATGGCGTTGGCGGGCTGCTCCTGCAGGCTGGCGTCCGGCCCGGCCACCACGCCGTGCGCGCCGATCTCGGCGAGCCAGGTGAGCCCCAGCTCCTCGGCCTTGGCCTTGCTCATCACGACCACCGCGGCCGCGCCGTCGGAGATCTGCGACGAGGAGGCTGCGGTGATGGTGCCGTCGGCCGCGAACGCCGGGCGGAGCTTCGCGAGCCCCTCGACGGTGGTGTCCGCACGGACGCCCTCGTCGGCGCTGAAGACCACCGGGTCGCCCTTGCGCTGCGGGATCTCGACCGGGGTGATCTCGTCGTCGAACACGCCGTTCTTCTGGGCGGCGGCGGCGCGCTGGTGCGAGCGGGCGGCGAACTCGTCCTGGTCCTGTCGGGTGAGCTCGTAGCGACCGTTGTACTTCTCGGTGGAGGCACCCATCGCCACCTGGTCGAACGCGCAGAACAGGCCGTCGAGGGACATGTGGTCGACGAGCGTCGTGTCACCGAACTTGGTGCCCTCGCGGGACTTCGGGAGCATGTGCGGGGCCTGGGTCATGGACTCCTGGCCACCGGCCACCACGATGTCGAACTCGCCGGCGCGGATCAGCTGGTCCGCCAGCGCGATCGCGTCGATGCCGGACAGGCAGACCTTGTTGATGCTCAGCGCGGGGACGTCCATCGGGATGCCCGCGGCGACGGCGGCCTGGCGGGCCGGGATCTGCCCGGCACCCGCGGTGAGCACCTGTCCCATGATCACGTAGTCGACCTTCTCGGGCGCGACCCCCGCGCGCTCGAGGGCCGCCTTGATCGCGATGCCACCGAGCTGCGCGCCCGAGAAACCCTTGAGGGACCCGAGCAGGCGGCCGACCGGGGTACGGGCTCCAGCGACGATGACGGACTCGGCCACGACTACCTCCGGCGACTGCGGCGAAACCTGAATGTCACAGGGGACCCTACCTCCAGATCCGGGGTCGCCCGACGGGCCGATCGGACGGGTGACCAGCCACACAAGGAGAGGATGCGGGCTCTCCCGGTTACATTCCCGGACATGACGGCTCATTCGACGACGCAGGCTGCCGGATCCGGCGCCACCCTCGGCGCACTGGTCACCGCGGTGGACCATGTCGGCATCGCGGTGCCGGACCTCGACGCGGCCATCACCTGGTACGCGGACACGTTCGGCCTGGTCGCGACGCACACGGAGATCAACGAGGAGCAGGGCGTCCACGAGGCCATGCTGTCCGCGCCCGGCGAGGCAGACACCCGCGTGCAGCTGCTGGCCCCCCTGCGGCCGGACTCCGCGATCGGGAAGTTCCTGGACAGGAACGGCCCGGGCATCCAGCAGGTCGCCTACCGCGTCGAGGACATCGAGGTGGCGAGCGCGGCCCTGCGGGAGAAGGGGCTGCGCCTGCTCTACGACGCCCCGAAGCGTGGCACCGCCGGCTCGCGGATCAACTTCGTGCACCCGAAGGACGCGGGCGGCGTCCTCGTCGAACTGGTGGAGCCCCCGGCGCCCGGGGCCCACTGATCCCGGCGCCGACCGATCCCGGGGCCCACTGATCCCGGGCCCATCCGGGCCCACCGATCCCGACCGGGTGGCGGCGAGGCGCCTCCCGAACGGGCTGTATCGATTCGCGACCCCTCCGGTCAGGCAGTTCGACCTGACCGGAGGGGTCGCGCCGTCTGTGGCCTGCGCCACTATCACTTCCACGCCCGCGCGCAGCCGCCACAATCCGTGGATACCATACTGAGCAGTAGCGTTTGAGATACCACGCAAACCTGAGCGCTCATCAGCCGAGAACCGCCTTACACGACTCACGCCATCGGAGGCCCAGCCGTGCAGAAGATCCTCGACGCGATCCTCGCGGACCAGCTCGACGCCGTCGCCGACCTCCCCGTGCCGGAGAGCTACCAGGCCGTCACGGTGCACCAGGACGAGACCGAGATGTTCGACGGCATCGCCACCCGCGACAAGGACCCGCGCAAGAGCCTGCACCTGGATGAGGTCGCGACGCCCGAGCTCGGCCCGGGCGAGGCGCTCGTCGCCGTGATGGCCAGTGCGATCAACTACAACACCGTGTGGACGTCGATCTTCGAGCCGGTCTCGACCTTCGGGTTCCTCAAGCGCTACGGCAAGGAGTCCCCGCAGGGCAAGCGGCACGATCTGCCCTACCACGTCGTGGGTTCGGACCTGGCCGGCGTCGTCGTGCGGACCGGCGCGGGCGTGAACGCCTGGAAGCCGGGGGACCGCGTCGTCGCGCACTGCCTGTCCGTCGAGCTGGAGAGCCCGGACGGGCACGCCGACACGATGATGGACCCGCAGCAGCGGATCTGGGGGTTCGAGACCAACTTCGGCGGGCTCGCCCACCTGGCGTTGGTGAAGTCCAACCAGCTGATGCCGAAGCCGGAACACCTCACCTGGGAGGAGGCGGCGAGCCCCGGGCTGGTCAACTCCACCGCCTACCGGCAGCTGGTGAGCCGCAACGGCGCGGACATGAAGCAGGGCGACACCGTGCTGATCTGGGGTGCGAGCGGCGGGCTCGGCTCCTACGCCACCCAGTTCGCGCTCAACGGCGGGGCGATCCCGGTGTGCGTCGTGTCCTCGCCGGAGAAGGCCGAGATCTGCCGCAGGATGGGCGCGGATCTGGTCATCGACCGCAGCGCCGAGGGCTTCAAGTTCTGGAAGGACGAGAAGACCCAGGACCCGAAGGAATGGAAGCGGCTCGGCGCCAAGATCCGCGAGCTCACCGGCGGCGACGACCCGGACATCGTGTTCGAGCACCCGGGCCGGGAGACGTTCGGCGCGAGCGTCTACGTCGCGCGCAAGGGCGGCACGATCGTCACCTGTGCCTCGACGTCCGGGTACATGCACGAGTTCGACAACCGCTACCTGTGGATGAACCTCAAGCGGATCGTCGGCTCGCACTTCGCGAACTACCGCGAGGCGTGGGAGGCGAACAAGCTGATCAGCAAGGGCCTGGTGCACCCGACGCTGTCCCGTGTGTACTCGCTGGCGGACACCGGTCAGGCGGCCTACGACGTCCACCAGAACCGGCACCAGGGCAAGGTCGGCGTCCTGGCCCTCGCCCCGGAGGAGGGCCTCGGGGTGACGAACCCGGAGCGCCGCGCCCAGCACCTGGACGCCATCAACCGCTTCCGCGGGGTCTGATCCACTCACTGTGGGTGAGAGGCCTCACCGGGGAGTGTGCATTCACGCTCCCCGGACGGGGTCGCCCGGTACGGTGACGCGCATGGTCGGTGCCTCGGAGAACCCTCAGCAGGATGCCGCTTTCCGCATCTCCCGGCGCGGGTACGACCAGGCCGAGGTCGACGCCCACCTCCGCCGGGTCGACGCGGACGTGCGCCTGCTGGCGGCGGACCGCGACGCGGCGGTCGCTCAGGTCACGCAGCTGACCCACGAGCTCGACGACGCCCGCTCGCGCGCGGAGTCGTTGCGCCAGCAGGTGCGCAAGCTCGCCGCCCCGCCCCAGAACGTGCAGGGCATGAGCGAGCGGATGCGCACGATGCTCCGGCTGGCCGAGGACGAGGTCGCCGAGATGCGGGCACGGGCGAGCCGCGAGACCGCCGAGAAGCGCGCGGAGGCCGAACAGCACGCCGTGCGGCTCCGGGCCGAGGTGGACGCGCACGCGGAGGCGCAGCGCGAGCAGATCGCGGCCGAGGGCGAACGGATCCTCGCCGAGGCCCGCGCCGAGGCCGAGCGCGCCGCGGAGCGGACCCGTGTCGAGACCGCCGAGCACGAGCGGGCGAGGGCCGCGGCCGACGCGGAGCTGGCCGAGCGCATCGCGGCCGCGAACGCCGAGCGGCGCGCCGCGGACGAGCACGCGGCCGCCGAACGCGCGCGGCTGGACGCCGAGGCGCAGGCCGAGCGCACCCGCGTCGAGGAGGACTTCGCGCTGGCCATGGACCAGCGTCGCGCCGAGGCGCTCGCCGCGATGACGGCCGAGCGCACCAGCGCCCGGAACGAGGCGGCACGGAGCCGCTCCGACGCCGCCGAGGAGGCCCGGGCCACGGTCGCCGCGGCCCGTCGGGAGGCGGAGCGCCTGGTCACCGAGGCGGAGCGGCGGGTCGCCGAGCTGACGGATCTCCGCGGCCGGATCGCCGAGCAACTGCTCGGCACCCGGTCCCGGTTGGACCGCTCGCTGGAGGCCCTGGTCCCGCTGGCCGCCGAGACGGACGACCCCGCCCAGGAGACCCCGGCGACGGACGGCGGGGCAGGCTCCCCCACGAACGGTGCCGCCCTCAGCGGGATCGGCGCCCCGAGACCGAGCCCCGAGCGCCGGGCCGCCGCCGCCCGCCGCTGAGCTGCACGCCGCTGAGCTGCACGGGCCGAGGTCCGGCGGGGCCGGACCGTCAGCGGGGCCGGCGTACCCCCGGCCGCCGCCGCCCCCGCGCGTTCCAGCAGGGCAGGTGCCAGTGGCGCCGGTCCTCCACCGTCCCGTAGTCCCCGGAGGGCCACGTCACGACGTGCCCGACGCCCGCGGGGATGAGCTGGTCACAGCCCGGGCACCGGTACTCCTTGATCGACGAGCCGCCGGGGACGTGCCGGACCTGCCACTCGCCGTCCGGCCCGTACTCGGTGCGGGTGATGATCCCCGAGCTCAGGGGTGCGGACACGGCGCGGCCCCGCCCTCGTTCCGAGGGGCGGGGCCGGCGTGCACGTCCCATGCGTGAAGAATACCGAGGCTGCCGAGTGCTACCTGGTGGTGTAGTCCCGGAAACCCTTGCCGGTCTTACGGCCCAGGCGACCCGCGGTGACCAGGTGCTCCAGCAGCGGCGCGGGCGAGAACCCGGCCTGCCGGAACTCGGCGTAGAGCGAGCGCTGGATCGCCAGCGACACGTCGAGCCCGACGACGTCGAGCAGCTCGAACGGGCCCATCGGCAGGGCACAGCCCGTCTTCATCGCGGCGTCGATGTCGTCCGCGGTCGCGTAGTGCGCCTCGAGCATCTTGACGGCGTCGTTGAGGTACGGGAACAGCAGCGCGTTGACGATGAAGCCTGCCCGGTCGCCGCAGCGCACCGGCACCTTCTTCAGCTTCGCGCACAGGGCGAGCGCGGTCGCGGTGACATCCGGCGCGGTGCCGATCGTGGAGACGACCTCCACCAGCTTCATCACCGGAGCGGGGTTGAAGAAGTGCAGCCCGACGACGTCCGCGGGCCGGGACGTGGCCGCCGCGCACTCGACGACCGGCAGCGACGACGTCGTGGTGGCCAGGATCGCGCCCGGCTTGCAGATCTCGTCCAGCGCACCGAAGACGGCCCGCTTGACCTCGAGTTCCTCGGCGATGGCCTCGACGACGAGATCCGCGTCCGCGAAGTCCTCGAGCTGGGTCGTCCCGGTGATCCGGCCCAGCGTGGCGTCCCGCTCGTCCTCGGTGAGCTTGCCGCGCACGACCGCCTTCTCGAGGGACTTCCTGATCCCCGCGATCGACGCCTGGACCTTGGACTCACTGCGACCGCGAAGCACGACGTCGAAGCCGGACGAGGCGAAGACCTGCACGATCCCGCTGGCCATCGTGCCCGTGCCGACGACGCCGACCCGCTGCACCTCGCGCGTCGCCGCGTCGGCGGAGACGAGCTCGCCCGGCGTCTCGGCGTCCGGCACGACCTTCGAGCTGTGGGCCTTCTCGTAGGTGTAGAAGCCGCGCCCGCTCTTCCGGCCGAGCAGGCCGGCGGTGATCATCTGCTTGAACACCGGCGTCGGGGCGTGCATGAGGTTGCGGGACTGGGCGTACATCGTCTCGAGGATCTCGTAGGCCGTGTCCAGGCCGATGAGGTCCAGCAGGGCGAGCGGGCCCATCGGGTAGCCGCAGCCGTAGCGCATACCGGCGTCGAGGTCCTCACGGCTCGCGTAGTGCTCCTCGTACATCCGCGCGGCGTGGTTGAGGTACCCGAAGAGCAGGGCGTTCGCGATGAAGCCGGCGCGGTCCCCGATCACGACCGGGACCTTGTCCAGCGTGGCGGCGAAGGCCTGCAGGTCCTCGACGACGTCCGGCTCGGTGACGACGGTGCGCACCAGCTCCACGAGCTTCTGCACCGGCGCCGGGTTGAAGAAGTGCATCCCGACGACCTTGCCGGGGCGCTGCGTGCGCACGGCCAGCTCGGTCACCGACAGGGACGAGGTGTTGGACGCCAGGATCGTGTCCGGGCCGACGTGCTTGTCCAGCTCGGCGAAGACCGACGCCTTCAGGTCCAGGCTCTCCGGCACGGCCTCGACGACCAGGTCGACGTCGGCCATGTCCGCCATGGTCGTGGTCGTCGTGATCCGGCCGAGCAGCTCGGCGGCCTGCTCCTCGGTCATCTTGCCGCGGTCGATGGCGCGCCGGGTGGAGGTCTCGAGGTGGGTGCGGCCGCGCGCGACGGCCTCCTCGGTCACCTCGGCGGCCACCACCTGGAGGCCGTTGCGTGCGAACACCTCGACGATGCCCGCACCCATGGTGCCCAGGCCGACCACGCCGACCGTCCGGAACTCCCGTGTCACGCTTGTACCTCCGGCTGTGTCGTTGGCAGAGATTGCCCGAGATCCTGCCACCTCCCGTCGCCGGGGGCCCCGGGTATGAGGGCGGGAACACCCGTCCGACCGGAGGGGTCGCCCCCGCTGGTCATCGCCCCCACAACACCTTGACCAGGCCCAGGAGGGCCTTCATACCGCCGTTGGTACGCCGGAAGCTGGTGGTCGCGATCGGCAGCGCGAAGCGCTGGCGGGCCACGGCCTGCGGCCGGGTGAACTCCCGGAGCCCGTCCTCGCCGTGGATCCGGCCGAAACCGGAGTCACCCACCCCGCCGAACGGCAGGGCGGGGATGCCCGCGAACGAGATGACGCCGTTGACCGCGACCATCCCGCACCGCAGCCGGGCCGCGATCGCGTCCCCCTGCTTCGCGGAGAACACGGTGGCGCCGAGGCCGTAGCCGGTCGCGTTGGCCCGGCGGACCGCCTCGTCGACGTCCGGGACGCGGTTCACCACCAGCAGCGGCCCGAACGTCTCCTCGGTGACGGCGCTGGAGTCCTCCGGGACGTCGACGATCACGACCGGGTCCACGAACGGCGGCCGCACGGAGTCCTCGCCGCCGACGACCGCCCGGCCGCCCCTGGCCAGCGCGTCCGCGACGTGCCGGCGGACCACGTCGGTCTGCGACGGCAGCGTCATCGGCCCGATCTCGGTGCCGGCCCGCACGGCGCGGGACTTCTCGACGACCTTCGCCGTGAACGCCGCGGCGACGGACTCGACGACGTAGACCCGCTCGACGCCGACGCAGGTCTGGCCGGCGTTGGACATCCCGCCCCAGACCGTCGCGTCCGCGGCGGCCTCGAGGTCCGCGTCGGCCGCGACGATCAGCGGGTCCTTACCGCCGCACTCGATCAGCACCGGGGTCAGTGTCTCGCTGCAGGCGGCCATGACCCGCCTGCCCGTCGCCGTCGAGCCGGTGAACGCGATCTTGCCGACGCCGGGGGTGCGGCACAGCGCGGCGCCCGTCTCCCCTAGGCCCGTGACGACCTCGATGAGGTCGTGGCCGGGGACCGCCTCCGCGAGCGTCGCCGCGAGCCTGTGCCCGACCCCGGGCGTCAGCTCGCTCGGCTTGAACACGACAGCGTTCCCCGCGGCGAGGGCGTAGGCGATCGAGCCCATCGGCGTGAAGACCGGGTAGTTCCAGGGCCCGATGACACCGACGACGCCGAGCGGCGGGTAGGCGAGCGTCGCCGCCTGGTTGGCCATCAGCGCCCCGGACGACACGCGGCGGCGGCCGAGCACCTTCGCCGCGTGCTTGGCCGCCCAGTCCACGTGGTCGATCGCGAGGACGATCTCGAGCCGGGCGTCGTCGAAGGGTTTCCCGGTCTCGGCGCTGACGACCCCCGCGAGCTCGTCCAACCGCCGGACCAGCACCTTCCGCCAGGCCAGCAGCCGCTCGCGGCGCCCGGCGGCGCCCAGCCCGTCCCACCAGAGGGACGTCGCGGTGGCGCGGTCGACGGCGGCGCGGACCTCCGCCTCGCCGTGGACGGGGTAGCTCGCGACGACCTCACCGGTGCGGGGGTCGAGCGAGTCGAAGGTGGCGGCGTCGACGCTGGTGCTCACCCGGCCACCCTAGGACCACGCGCCCTCCCCGGCCCGGGTCCGACGGGGCCGCGCCCGGCCCGCCCGGACCAGCGGTGGGTACGACTACCGATGCCGGCCGGGCCCGGGATCGGGCAGGCTCCGTCCCATGAGGACCACCGCGAACATCGCCCTGCAGGCCGCCGCGATCCTGCTGTTCGTGCTCCTGCGGTTCGCCGCGCCCGGATGGCTGTTCGTGATCTACGTGTTCACGCTCGTCGGGCCGGTCCTCACGCTGGTCCCGCTCGGGATGGCGGTCGGCACCGTCCGCCGGGGCCGGCTGACGCGCGGTGTCGCGCTGCCGTTCGGCCTCACCGCGGGCCTGCTCGTGCTGGTCGGCGCCGTGCTCCCGGACGCCGGCGACGACCGCGCCCGCATCCCGTTCGCCGAGCTGGTCGGCCACGGGACCGTCTCCGACGGGCTGATGAGCGCGGCGAACACGGCCGGCCTCCTGCTCCTGCTGGCCTACCTCGCGGCGCTGGTCTGGACCGTCGTGGCCGTGATCGGCACGAAGGACCGGGTCCGTCAGAACAGCCGCAGGTCCTTCGACTCCGTGCCGCGCAACGCGTCGTAGTCCACCGTCACGCAGCGGATCCCGCGGTCCTCGGCGAGGGTCTTCGCCTGCGGCTTGATCTGCTGGGCCGCGTAGACGCCCGCGACGGGCGCGAGCAGCGGGTCCCGGTTCATCAGCTCGAGGTAGCGGGTCAGCTGCTCGACGCCGTCGATCTCCCCGCGCCGCTTGATCTCGACGGCGACGTGGCGGCCCTCGCCGTCGCGGCACAGCAGGTCCACCGGCCCGATCGCCGTCATGTACTCGCGGCGGACGAGCGTCCAGCCCTCGCCGAAGGTCTCCGGATGGGCGGCGAGGAGCTCCTGCAGGTGCGCCTCCACACCGTCCTTGACCAGGCCGGGATCGACGCCGAGCTCGTGCTTCGAGTCGTGCAGCACCTCGTCGATGGTGATGACCAGGGACTCGTCCGCCTTGTTGCGGACGGTCCACACGCCGGGCTCCTCGGAGAGCCAGCACGGCGGGCTCATCCAGTTCAGCGGCTTGTAGGCCCGGTCGTCCGCGTGGATGCTCACCGAGCCGTCCGCCTTGACCAGCAACAACCGGGGCGCCATCGGCAGGTGGGCCGTCAGACGGCCGACGTAGTCCACCTGGCAACGGGCGATGACGAGGCGCACCCGCGCCACCTTAGGGGTGAGCCGGTCCCGCCCCGTCGGCGCGGCCCGTCACCGCCTGTCGGCGCGGCGCGTTGCGCTCGGCCAGCGCCCGGCCCGCCTCCGCGAGCGCGCTGCGCAGTTCGGGCGGATGCAGCGCCTCGACCTCCCCGGCCAGGCCGGTGAGCTGCCCGGCCGCGACGGGGACGGACTCGACGTCCAGGGTCAGCTCCCGCCACCCGTCGACGTCCGGGGGGCCGGCCTGCGCGATGGCGGCGGTCGCCACGTCCGGGTCGACGGCGTGCGGGAGCGCCCGGAGCCCGCGCGGGGACAGCCGCACCGTCACCGTCTCGCGCAGCATCGACGCCGCGAACCGGGCCGCGGACGCCGCCCACCACGTACCGAGGTCGAACCCGTCGGGGCGGACGAAGGTGTCCCGGCCCAGCTCGGCGCGGCGGATCCGCGAGGCCCGGTAGGTGCGGATGTCCCGCTCCCCGGCCGCTCCCCCGACTCCTGCCACGACGTACCAGACCCCCGCCTTCAGGACGAGCCCGAGCGGGTCGACGAGCCGATCGACCGTCGTCGGGTCCCGGTACCCGCGGGTGTAGGAGATCGTGACACCGCGCTGCTCCCAGACCCCCTGCGCGAGCGTCGCGAGCTGGGTGACCTCGGCGGGCGACTGGAACCAGCCGGGCGCGTCGAGCAGCACCCGCTCGGAGACGACGCGGGCGTGCTCGCGCAACCCCTCCGGCAGCGTGGCCAGCACCTTCGCCTGCGCCGCGACGAGCGCCGAGCTCATCCCCAGCTCCGCGAGCACCTGCGGCGCCCCCATGGCCAGCATCGCCGCCGCCTCGGGGCCGGTGAGGCCGTCGAGCCGGGTCCGCCAGCCGTCGACGAGCCGGATCCCGCCGCCGGGCCCCGGCTCGGTCCACACCGGGACCCCCGCCTCGACCAGCGCCGAGACGTCCCGGTAGATCGTGCGTTCCGAGACCTCCAGCTCGGCGGCGAGCTGGGCGGCGGTGGCCGCGCGCCGGCGCTGCAGCACGAAGAGCAGAGCCATCAACCGGGACGCGCGCACCCCGGCATGATCCCGCAGAACCCCCGCCGGCCCCAGCGCCCGACTCGGGCGGCCGGAAACCCGACTCGCGGGGCCCTGGCTCCCGACTCGCGGGTCCCCGGCCCCCGACTCGCGGGCGGCGGCGCCGCCGTTCCCGCGAGTCGCGAGCTGAGGCCACGCGAGTCGGGAGCCAGGGCCCCGCGAGTCGGGAGCTGAGGCCGGGCGAGTCGGGAGCTGAGGCCGGGCGAGTCGGGAGCCGGGGCTGTCAGGCCTGGGCGTGGACGTAGGTTCCCGGCGCGTCGCCCAGGGAGGGGTGTCCGGTGCTCCCCGGGCGGGCGGGGGCGCGCTTGAGCGGGCCCGAGCGTTCGGCGATCCAGCCCGCCCAGTGCTCCCACCAGGTCCCCTCGTGCTCCTCCGCCTGTTCCCGCCAGGTGTCCGCGTCGATGCCGTGCGGGTCCGGGCCCGTCCAGTAGCGGGACTTCGGGTTGCCCGGCGGGCACACGAGCGTCTGGATGTGGCCGGTGTTGGTGAGCACGAACGTGGAGTCCCCACCGAGCAGCGTCGCCGAGGCGTAGCAGCCGTTCCAGGGGGTCAGGTGGTCCGTCGTCCCGCCGGTGATGAACGCGTCGACGGTCACCTGTTTCAGGTCGACCGGCGAGCCCAGCACGGTCAGCTCCCCCCGCCTGGCCAACGTGTTGCGGCTGAACACGTCCAGGAACTGGTGGTGCAGCGCCGCGGGCAGGTTCGTGCCGTCGGAGTTCCACGCGAGGATGTCGAACGACGGCGGATCGTTGCCGAGCAGGTAGTTGTTGACCCAGTAGCTCCACACCAGGTCGTCCGGCCGCATCCAGGTGAACACCTGGCTGAGCGTGCGGGCGTCGAGCACCCCGGTCGAGCGCGACCGCCAGTCCGCGAGCCCGATCACCGGCTTCGCCGACAGCATCCCGATCTGGGCCCGCGCCCCCCAGTCCAGCAGGGTGACGCCGAAGCTGACGCTGCGCACCCGGTCCTCGCCCTTGTCCGCGAGGTGGTTCAGCACGGTGGCCGCGGTGATCCCGCCGGCGCAGAGCCCGAAGAGGTTGGCCTGGTCGGACTTCGTGATCTCCGCGATCGCGTCCAGCGCGGCGAGGATCGAGCGGCAGTAGGTGTCCAGGTCCCAGTCCCGCTGCACCTTCGTCGGGTTGCGCCAGGAGATCGCGAACGTCTGCTGCCCCTGCCCGACGGCGTACTCGATCAGCGAGCGACCCGGCGCGAGATCCATGAAGTAGTACTTGTTGATCTGCGGGGGCACCACGACCAGCGGGATCCGCCGGACCTGGTTGGTCGTCGGCCGGTACTGGAGCAGTTCGAGCACCTCGTCCCGGTAGACGACGGCCCCGGGCGTCACCGCGAGGTCCTCGCCGACCTTGAACCGGGACCGGTCCACCTGGCTGGGCATCGCCTTGTTGTGCCGGACGTCCGAGACCAGGTTGCGCAGCCCCTGGCGCAGGCTCCCCCCGCCGGTCTCCAGGGCCCGCTTCAGCGCGGCCGGGTTGGCGAGGGTGTTGGTCGGCGCGAGCGTGGAGGTGACGAGCGTGGCGATGAACCTCGCGCGCTCGCGGTCCCGCCAGTCCGGCAGGTCCGCCTCCTCCACCACCTCGCCGACGGCCCGGCAGGCCGCCAGGTAGCCCTGCATCATGCGTCGGTAGGCCGGGTTCTCGGTCCAGGTGGTGTCGGCGAACCGCTTGTCCCGCTTCCCCGGTGCGACCTCCGAGGTCCCGACGACGACGCGGCCGAGCTCGTTCACGAACCTGCCCGTCGCACCCGCGACCGCCGGGACGCTGCCGACGAGCCGGGCCGCCGTGCCGAGCAGCCCGCGCACCCCGCCGATCTCCGTCTCACCCCCCGGCGTCGGCGCCGGCTCCTGCTCCGGCCGCAACGGCCGTATCCGAGCGGGTGTCGTCCCGGACCGCCCCGCCCCCGAACTCTGGGTGCCCATGTGATCCACCTCACTCCACCCGATGGGGTGAGTCAAGTCGGAGCGGCCTCGTTGCCCCTCCCCTGGCAGGGTGACCCCGTGGATCGACTCGAAACCTTGTCCAGCCGCCAGGTCTACTCGAACCGCTGGATGACGGTTCGCGAGGACGCCGTCCGCCGCCCCGACGGCAGCGCCGGCGTGTACGGCGTGGTGGACAAGCCGATGTACGCGTTGGTCATCCCCCGCGACGGGGACCGGCTGCACCTCGTCGAGCAGTTCCGGTACCCGGTGGGCGAGCGCCGCTGGGAGTTCCCGGCCGGCACCGCGCCGGACCGCGCCGCACAGGAGCCCGCCGAGCTGGCCGTCCGCGAACTCGTCGAGGAGACGGGAATGCGGGCCGGGCGGATGGATCTCCTGGGCACCCTGGACGTCGCGCCGGGGATGTCCAGCCAGCGCGGGCACGTCTACCTCGCGACCGAGCTGACCCAGGGCGAGGCCCAGCGCGAGCACACCGAGCAGGACATGCGGACGGCGTGGTTCACGATCGCCGAGTTCGAGGCGATGATCCGCGCGGGCGAGCTCACGGACGCCCAGACGCTCGCGGCGTACACGCTGCTCCGGCTGCACGACCGGCCCTGACGCCGATCAACCGAGCAGCAGCGGGAGCGCGAGGACCCGGCGCATCCCCGGCACCTTCGCCCATTCCAGCTCCTCCGGCGCCACCGCCGGCGCCAGCCCGGGGAAGCGCTCGAACAGCGCCCGCAGCGCCACCTCTCCCTCCTGCCGGGCCAGCGCGGCGCCGAGGCAGTAGTGCGGGCCGTGCCCGAACCCCACGTGCCCCTCCCCGCGGTCCGTCCTGCGGGTGACGTCCAGCCGGTCCGGGTCCGGATACTCCCGCGGGTCCGAGTTGGCCGAGACCAGCACCGGCTGGATCGCCGAGCCCGCCGGGACCCGGACCCCGCCGACCTCGACGTCCCGGGTCGCGTACCGCACGGACGCGACCTGCACGGGCCCCACCCGGCGCATCAGCTCCGTGACCGCGTTCGGCCAGAGCCCCGGGTCCGCCCTGAGCAGGGCGAGCTGGTCCGGGCGGGCGAGCAGCGCGATCACCGAGCGGGAGATCAGGTGCGCGGTGGTCTCGTGCCCGGCGATCACCAGGGTCAGGACCATCGTGACGAGCTCGTCGTCGGAGAGCCGGTCACCGCGCCCCGATCCGTCGTGGCCGTCCTCCCGGACCCGCACGAGGTCGCTGAGCAGGTCGTCCGCCGGCTCGGCCCGGCGCCGGGCGATGACGTCGAGGACGTGGGTGATCATGTCCCGCAGGGCCGCCGGGATCCGCGCGGGGTCCAGCGAGACCAGCACCCGGCCCCACTCGTGCCAGGCCGCGCGGTCCGCCTCGGGGATGCCGACCAACTCGCAGATGACGGTGATCGGCAGCGGGTAGGCGAAGGTCTCCACCAGCTCGACGGGCTGCTCGGCGGCGGCGAGGGCGTCCAGCAGCCCGGCGGTGATCGCCTCCACCCGCGGCCGCAGGTTCGCCACCCGCCGCACGGTGAACGCTCGGGACACGAGCTTGCGCAGCCTCGTGTGGTCCGCGCCGTCCACACTGATGATCGTGTCCGTCAGGTAGTGCACGAGGTCCGCGGGCACGCCCACGGCCTCCATGTTCTGCTGCCGGACGTCCGCGGCGGCGTTGCCGGGCACGGACGACGCGTCGTTCGCGAACGTCTCCGGGTCCCCCAGGACGGCCCGGACGTCCGCGTAGCGGGTCACCACCCAGACCGTCGAGCCGCCGAGGAAGGAGCCCTCCAGTACCGGCGCCCGCTCGCGCAGCTTCCCGTACTCCGTGTACGGGTGCGCGAGCATCTCCGGCGCCATCAGGTCGGTGACGGTCATGGGTTCCTCCCCCTCCTGGGCGCGCCCGGGATCACCGGACGCGGGTGTGCCATTCGTCGTCGATGTGATCGAGCAGGGAGCGGTAGAGCTCCGCGGACCGCCGGGCCACGTCGGCATCCGGTACCGCGGCGGGGACCTCGAGGGCTGCGGAGAGAGCGTGTTCGAGCAGGTCCGCGCGCCGGTCCGGATCGGTCGGCCCCGGCGCCGCGGGCATGCCGTCGAGGAAGAAGAAGCCCGTGGTGACAGCGCTGAAGAGCCGCATCTGCTCGTCGATCGTCAGGTCCGCGCGCAGCAGCCCGGCCTCCCGGAGCAGGCCGAACCACCTGCGGCCCACCTCGGTCCGGCGCACGGAGATCCCGCCGAGCGTGCCGGCGGCCTCGTGCGCGAGCCGCCCCAGGATCTCCGGGTCCCCCAGGTAGAGCGGCCGGACCACCGGGTCCTCGACGAGCTCCCGGTACAGCGACCGGACGGCCCGGGCCGGCATCGCCTCCGCCGGGTCCCGTTCCATCCGCGCCGCCATCCGCGCCACGACGCCTCGGTGGCTGCGCAGCAGGACGGTCAGGAACAGCGCGTCCTTGGTCCGGAAGTGCAGGTAGACGGTGCCCTTGCCGATTCCGGCGTGCTTCGCGACGTCCTCGATGGTCACCCGCTGGTACCCCCAGCGGACGAGCAGCTCGGCCGCGGAGTCGAGCACACGCTCGACCCTCGCCGCGGGCTGCGCGGGTGCGGCCATCGGTCCCCCTGCCGCCATGACCAGATGTGTTCATCCGGTCATCGCGTCACGCTAGGCCCGAACGCCGGCGCTGTCGAGTTACCGTGGCCTCATGGCGGACTACGAACACCTGCTGGTGAAGCAGGACGGGGACACGATCCGGATCACGATGAACCGGCCCGAGCGCCGCAACGCCCTGTCCGAGGCCCACCTGCGCGAGCTGCTGACGGCCTTCCGGGACGCCGGGCGGAGCGACGCGACCGGCATCGTCCTCGCCGCCGAGGGCAAGGCGTTCTCCGCGGGCCACGACTTCGCCGACGTCGCGTCCCGGGACCTCGCCGGGGTGCGGGACCTGCTCAAGCTCTGCACCGAGGTGATGCAGACGATCCAGGAGGTGCCACAGGTCGTCGTCGCGCGCGTCCAGGCGATCGCGACGGCCGCCGGGTGCCAGCTCGTGGCCACCTGCGACCTGGCCGTCGCGGCCGAGTCCGCCGCGTTCGCCCTGCCCGGGGGCAAGGCGGGCTGGTTCTGTCACACGCCCGCGGTCCCGGTGGCGCGCAACGTCGGCCGCAAGCGGCTCATGGAGCTGGCGCTCACCGGGGACGCGATCGACGCGCACACCGCGGCCGAGTGGGGGCTGGTCAACTACGCCGTCCCGGACGACGAGCTGGACGCCCGCACGGACGAGCTGCTCGCCCGCGCGACCCGCGGCAGCCGGTTCGGCAAGGGCGTCGGCAAGCAGACCCTCTACGCCCAGCTCGACCGGCCGGAAGCGGACGCCTACGCCGTCGCCGTCGAGGTCATGGCCGCGCTGTCCCAGTCCCCGGGGGCCAAGGAGGGCATGGCGTCGTTCCTCGAGAAGCGCCCCGCCGTGTGGCCGGACTAGGTCCCACCTAGGGTCGGGCACGCCATGACCGTGCTCACCCGCAGACGCCTCCTCACCCTCGCCGGCGCGGGTGTCGCCGCCGCCGCGGTGGGCGGTTGCGGGTCCCGGTCGGCCTCCGCGCTGGAACGGGGCCGGGAGGACGGTGTCCTGCGCGTCGGCCTGGCCGGCGAACGCCCCTACGGCTACTCCGCCCCGGACGGATCGGTCACCGGCGAGCAGCCGGTGGTCGCCCGCGCCATCCTCGCGACGCTGGGCATCGGCGGGATCGAGGCCGTCCAGGTCGGGTTCGGCGACCTGATCGACGGGCTGCGGAGCGGGCAGTTCGACATGGTCGCCGCGGGCATGACGATCACTCCGCGCCGGTGCGGACGCGTCGCGTTCTCGAGGCCGGACTTCCTCGCGCCCATCGCCTTCCTCGTCCCCGACGGGAACCCCCGCGGCATCCGGACGTTCGAGGGGGTCGGCCGGGCGGGCCTGCGGCTCGGCGTGCTGGGCGGCTCCGCCGAGGAGGAGTTCGCCGCGGCCGCAGGGGTCGATCCGGTGAACGTCACGGCCTTCGGCGGGCAGGGCGAGCTGTTCCGCGCCGTCGCCGGGCGCCGGGTGGAGGCCGCGGCGCTGACCCGGATCTCCCTGCTCGACGAGCTCTCCCGCAACCCCGGGTCGGGCCTGCAGGTGACCCAGGGCGTCGCGGCGCTGGTGGACGGGGCGCGGATCGTCCCCGCGGGGGCGTTCGCGTTCGCGCAGACGGACACGGACCTGCGGGACACGTTCGACGCCGCCCTGGCCGAACTGCACGCCTCCGGCGAGTGGGAGCGGCTCACCGCCCCCTTCGGCTTCACCGCGGACAACGTCCCGCCGAGGGACCTGACCGCCGCCGCGGTCTGCTCGGGCTCCGCGACCCTCTGACGCGCGAGGTCAGGCGGCCGCGCGACGGTGGATCTCGGGGTGCGGCACCATCCGGTACGCGGCGACCGACGCCCCGAGGAGCCAGGCCCAGCCCACGACGACGGCGACCCAGATCAGCCCGACGGCGGGCAGCGCCGCCCCGGCCAGGAATGCGGCGATCACGACCACCCCCGCCCCCACCGACGCCTGCCCCCGCCCGCCGCCGAGCCACGGGCCCAGCACGATCGCCGCCGCCGCGAGGGCCAGGAACCCGATGCCCCCGAAGAGCAGGTGGAGCAGGCCGCTCGTCGTCACGGTCCCGGGAGCGCCGGGCGGGAAACCGGACACCGGATCGGGCGGGAAGATCGCACTCAGGACCAGGCACAGGCCGTAGCCGCCGACGAGGCCGGCGACCCGGCGGGCGCGGCGGCCGTCGACGATCCGGGCGAGGCCGACCGCGGCGGCGAGCGTCATGAGCCCGGACAGGATCAGGTCGAGTGCCTGCAGCCAGCCTCCCGGGCCCAGCAGCAGCGCGCTCAGCGGGTGCCGGCCGATGTCGAAGCCGGGCCGCGTCAGGGCCAGCACCAGGCCGAACACCAGGTAGAACGGTCCTGCCACGACGCCCCAGCCGAGCAGCGAGCGGGTGACGGCGGCCGCCGTGTCGAAACCCTCCCGAGCCATGGCCGGGCCTCCCCGTTCCCCAGTGATGCACTCGCCAGTGCACTAAGAGACGTTAGAGTGCAGGAGCTGCGTCCCGCGCGTCAAGGAGGAACCCCGTGCCGGTCCGTCCCCCCGCCACGGGCGAGGACCCACGGATCGTCCGCTCCCGCGCGATCATCCTGGCCGCGGCGCACGACCACTTCGTGGCCCACGGCTATCTCGGCGCGAACATCGACGCCCTCGCCGAGGAGGCCGGCGTCTCCAAACGGACCGTCTACAACATCTACGGCGGCAAGGAGGAGCTGTTCCGGGCCGTCCTGGACCGGGCGATCGGCATCGCCGAGGAGTTCTCCCGGGAGCTCGCGGACGCGATGGCGACGGTCGGGCTCGAGGGGCTCGCGGTTCGCCTGGTGCGCGTACTTCTGAGCGATCGGGTCGTCCCGCTGCGGCGGCTGCTGATCGGTGAGAGCCGCCGCTTCCCCGAGCTCGCCGCCGCCTACTACGACAGGGCCCCCGGGCTGGTCATGCGGACGCTCGCCGAGCACCTGCCCACACTCCCCGGGCTGCGCATCGACGACCCGGACACCGCGGCCGCGCACTTCGCCTTCCTCGTCGTGGGCGCGCCGCTGGACCGGGCGATGTTCGGGGAGCAGCGGCTCGGGGACACCGAGCTGGAGCGGGCCGCACTCGCCGGGGTCGCCGCGTTCCGGCGCGCGTACGCGGCGGCCGGGAACGGCCCGTAGTCAGTGGTTCAGGACGGCCTGCAGGAAGTCCCGGGTTCGCTGGTGGTCCGGGTCGGTGAAGAGCTTCCCGGGCGGGGCGTCCTCGATCACGCGCCCGCCGTCGAACATCATCACCCGGTCCGAGAAGTCCCGGGCGAAGCCCATCTCGTGGGTCACGCAGAGGATCGTGATGTCCGTGCTCTCCCCGATGTCCCGCAACAGCTTCAGCACCCCCGCGACGAGCTCGGGGTCCAGTGCGGACGTCACCTCGTCGAGCAGCAGGACGTCCGGGCGCATGGCCAGCGCCCGCGCGATCGCCACCCGCTGCTGCTGACCGCCGGAGAGCTGTGTCGGGTGCGCGTCGATCTTCTCCCCCAGCCCGACCAGGTCCAGCAGATCCTGCGCGCGCACGTTCGCCTCGTCCTTCGACAGCCCGAGCACCCGGGTCGGCGCCTCGATCAGGTTGCCGCGCACCGTCATGTTCGGGAACAGGTTGAACTGCTGGAACACCATCCCGATCTTCTTGCGGACCTCCCGGGAGTGCTTCTCGTCCGCCGGTACGAGCGTGCCGCCCCGCTCGATGTGCGAGAGGTAGCGGCCGCCGACCGAGATCGTCCCGGCATCGACCTTCTCCAACGTCATGAGCAGGCGCAGGATCGTGGTCTTGCCGGAGCCGGACGGCCCGATGAGCGTGACGTGCTCGCCGGGCGCGACGGAGAAACTCAGCTCCTTCAGGACGACGTGGTCCCCGAACCGCTTCTCGACACCGTCGAAGACGATCATGGGTTCAGCGGACGGCACGGCGTCGCTCCAATCTGCGGACGGCGAGCGCCGCGGGGTAGCTGAGCAGCAGGAACAGCAGTCCGGCCAGCGTGTAGGCCTCGACGTAGCGGAAGTTCTCGCCACCGACCTGACGGGCCTGCCCGACGATGTCCAGGACGCCGATGCCGATCAGCAGCGGGGTCTCCTTGAACATCGAGATGACGTAGTTGCCGAGCGCCGGGAGCACCCTCGGGATGGCCTGGGGCAGGACCACCCCGGTCCACACCCGACCCCGCGGGAGCGAGAGCGCGGTCGCCGCCTCCCACTGCCCGCGCGGCACCGCCTCGATCCCCGCGCGGTAGACCTCCGAGGTGTAGGTGGCGTAGTGCACGCCGAGGGCCAGGACGCCGATCGTCAGCGCCCCGAGCACGATCCCGAAGCCCGGCAGCACGAAGTACAGGAAGTAGATCTGGACGAGCAGCGGCGTGCTCCGGATGAACTCCACCAGGCCGCGGACCACGATCCGCACCGGCCGCGGGCCGCGGCCGAGCACCGCGAGCACCAGCCCGAGCGCGAAGGCGATCACCGAGCCGAGGACCGTCGCGATCACGGTGACCCGCAGCCCGTTCAACAGGGCCGGGAGGATCTCCGCGGCGAAGTTCCAGTCCCAGACGTTCATGCGACGCCCGCCCCGGCCGCCTGCCGGCGGGCCTCGGCCGAGGGCCGCCGCCCCACCCGGGCCGCGGCCACCCGCTCCAGGAACCGCATCACCGCGGTGATGATCAGCGACAGCACCAGGTAGATGACCAGCAGCAGCATGAAGATCTCGAACGCCTGCGGGTTGAACCTCGGGACGAGGACCTGCTGCGCCTGCCGGGTGATCTCGTTGACCGAGACGAACGACAGGATCGCGGTGCTCTTGAGCAGCTGGATGAACAGGTTGTTGAACGGCGGGAGCATCTCGACGACGGCCTGGGGCAGGATCACCCGCCGCATCCGCTGGGCCGGCGAGAGCCCGAGCGCGATCGCCCCCTCGTACTGCGCGCGGGGCACGGACTGCACGGCCCCACGCACGATCTCGGCCCCGTACGCGCCGTGGTTGAGGCCGAGCACGAGCACACCTGCCCAGATCGGCACGATCTGGAACCCGACGAGCACGGGCAGCACGAAGAAGATCCAGAACAGCTGCACGACCTCCGACGTGCCGCGCAGCCCCTCCACGTAGATCCGGCTGATCACCCGGACGGTCTTCGACGGCGAGAGGAGCGCGAGCCCGGCGACCAGGGACAGCACGATCGTGAGCGCGATGCCGCCGATCGTCGCGGTCAGGGTCTCCGGCAGCCCCTCGGAGAGGACGGACAGGAACGTCCCGAGGTTCTCCACGTGCGCGTCAGGCCGCCGTGCAGAGCTTCTCGGTGGTGAGGTCCGGCGCCGGCAGGTTGGCCTGGGAGAACCCGAAGGGCTGGGCGATCTGCACCCACTGGCCGTTGCCGTGCAGGGTCGTGAGCCCGCCGTTGAAGGCGTCGACGAGCGGCTGGTCCGCCTTGCGGAAGACGAACCCGCCCGCCGAGACGACCGGGCTGCCGTTCACCACCGGATCGAAGCTCGCCGTGACCTCCACCCCGGCCGACGGGTTCTTGCTGACCAGCCACTTGAGCGAGATGTCCGTGAGGGCCGCCGCGGCGACCCGGCCCGCGGTGACGGCCTGCAGCAGCGCATTCTGGTCCGGGAGCACCTGGATGTTCGCGGCGGGCACCCCCGCGCTCTCCGCGTACCCCTGCTCGACCGCCGAGCCCAGCACCGCGAGCTGGGCGTTCTTCGAGGCGACGTCCTCGAAGGACGTGATGCCCTGCGGGTTGCCCGCGGGCACCAGGAACGCCGTCTTCGCGGAGTAGTCCGGGATCGAGAAGGTGGCCTGGCCGCAACGCTGGGGCGTGATGTTCATGCCGGCGCAGACCATGTCGTACTGGTTCGCGTTCAGGGCGGGGATCAGCTGTCCGAACTCGACCTGCTCGGCCGTGACGTTCGCGATCCCGATCCCCTGCAGGACCACGCGGGCGATCTCGGGCGCCTCGCCCGTGACCTTCCCGGCCGTGTCCGTGAAACCGTAGGGCTCCTCGCCGGCGATCCCGATCTTGATCGTGCCGCTGCTCCGCGCGGTCTCCAGGACGTTGCCGCCCGCGCCGGTGGACGTGCACGCGGACAGCAGCACCGGTCCACCCACGACCACCGCCCCCGCGACCGCAGCTCGCTTGAAGAATTCCCGTCGGCTCCAGCGGTACTCGGACATGGGCTCCCCCTCCGGATGTCATCGTCGACACCGGCCGGACCGGGGCACATCGCGCCGGCGACCGGCAACGACATCCGAACGTAGGTGGTCCGTTCGGGTGAGGTCAAAGGATCTCGGCGGTACTCGGCGGTCGTTATCCGACCGCAACCCCGATCGCCGCGGCGGTGACCGCGCCGTGCCGGTCGGCACACGAGAAGATCGGCGCCATGCTGCGCATCGCGGGTCTGCCCGTTCCCGGTCCCGGAGACCTCGTCACCGGGGCGGTCGACGGCGCCCGGGCGCTCGCCGGCTGGACGGAGGAGGCCGTGGGGGTCGCGGCCTCGCTGCCGGAGCGCGCCACCTCGCTCCTGGACGAGGTGTCCGGCCTGGTCGGCCGGATCGGTGGCATCGCCGGGCGGGTCGAGGCGCTGCTGGACCGGGTCGAGGGCGTCGCGGAGCGGGCCGAGGGACTAGTCGCCCGCGCCTCCCTGGTCGCCGACGAGGCGGCCGGGCTGGTCGGGCGCGCCGGCCGGGTCGCGGGCACCGCGGCCGAGGTGGTCGCCGGGGCGGCCGAGGTGGTCGCCGAGGCGAAGGCGGTGATCGGCACCGCGGGCGGGGTGGCCGGGGACGCGTCGGGCGTCATCGAGAAGGCGACGGCCGTGGCGGACCGGGCGGGCGCCGTCGTCGAGGAGGCCGCCGGGATGAGCTCCACCGCGAGCGAGCTGCTGGACACCTACGCGCCGCTGGCGAAGCGCGCGGCGCCGCTGGCCACGAAGTTCGTGGACGAGTTCTCCGAACAGGAGCTGCACGCCGCCATCCGGATGATCGACCAGCTCCCGCAGCTGACCGAGCACCTGGAGTCCGACATCATGCCGATCCTGGCCACGTTGGACCGGGTGGGACCGGACGTGCACGACCTGCTGGACGAGCTGAAGAACGTCCGGCAGGCCATCAACGGCATCCCCGGCTTCACCTTCTTCCGCCGCCGCGGCGAGGAGAAGGAGTCGGAGAACGGCGACTGAGCGGAGCTTTGCGCAGGCGGTAATCGTTGCTTTGCGTAGGCGGAACTGTACCCACGGTGCAGCCGGAGCTACTCTCGAAAAAGCGCGACGAGGCGCCCGGGCAGGACGAAGAATCGCCGGACCACAGCCTCGGTTCGTGCGGTCTGGAGGATTCTTCGTGTCTGCTTCCGCCCTTTCCGGCCTGCGCGTCGTCGACTTCAGCTGGAGCGTCGCGGGCCCCACCATCACCACCCTGCTGGCCGCGGCAGGAGCCGAGGTCATACGGGTCGAATGGCCCGAACACCCCGATCCGATGCGCGCCGTCATGTGGGCGGTCGACGCCCCGCAGACGCCGGACAGCGCGTGCTTCTTCAACTACGTCAATCCGGGGAAGAAAGCCTTTGCAGTGAACGCGCGAAACCCGCGCGGGCGGGCACTCCTCGAATCTCTGATCAGTTCCGCCGATCTCGTGGTGGAGTCGTTCTCCGCGGGCGTCATGGAACGCTGGGGGCTCGGCTACGGCCGGTTGCGCGAGCTGCGCGAGGACATCATCTACCTGAGCCTGTCGGGATTCGGGCATTCCGGGCGCTACACCACGTACGACACGTGGGGCCCCACCGCGCAGGCGTTCAACGGGATCACCGCGCTCTCGGGAATCCCCGGCGCGCCTCCCGCGGGCTGGGGATTCTCCTACATGGACCTGTCCGCCGGGTACATGAGCACCGTCGCGCTCCTCGCCGCGCTGCACCACCGCGACGAGACGGGCGAGGGCCAGTACGTCGACGTGGCGCAGGTCGAGACCGGCCTGTCCATGGGCGGTTCGTCCTTCCTCGCGGCGTCGGTGGCAGGTCCGGGAACCCGGCCGGACGGCCCACCGGGCAACCGCGCCACGTGGCCCGGCTCGGCGACGAGCGGGCGCGGGGAGACCGGCGCCCCGTACAACCTGTACCCGACGCGGGGCGGCGGGCGCTTCGACCACTGCGCGATCACCGTGCTCGACGACGCTCAGTGGCGGGCGTTCGTGCACACCCTCGGCGATCCCGACTGGGCGCGGACCAGACGATTCGGGACGGCGGCGGCGCGCGTCGCCAACCAGGACGAGCTGGACCGCCGGGTCGCGGAGTGGACCCTGCCGCAGGACAAGTACGCGGTGATGGAACGCCTCCAGGACGCCGGCGTGCCCGCGGGGGCGCTGCAGTCCTTCTCCGAGATCCTCGAACGGGACCCGCAGCTCGACCATCGCGGTGTCTTCGCGACCGCGGAGCATCCGCTGCTCGGTGAGCGCCGGTGGGAGACCTTCCCCGCCCTGCTCTCCGCGACCCCGCTCCGCTTCCACCCGACCTGGCCCTCGCTGGGCAAGGACAGCGAGCACGTGCTGCGCGACCTGCTCTCCCTGGGGCCACGTGAGATCGCGAGCCTGCTCGACGCGGACGTGGTCCGCGCGCCGGAGCGTCCGGGGCCCGACGACGACGCCGAGACCGCCTCCCTCGAGGCCGCCGCTCCCGCCGCCGTGGCGGAGGTGCCGTCATGACGGGCGCGCTGGACGGCGTCACGGTCCTGGAGATCGGCGACGGAGCGGTCGAGTTCACCGGCAAGCTGCTGGCGGACCTGGGCGCCACGGTCATCAAACTGGAGCCGCACGGTGGCGCCCGGGGCCGGACCGTCGGCCCCTTCCTCGACGGAGCCGGGCCGGACCGGAGCCTCTGGTTCTGGGCCTACAACGCCAACAAGCGGTCCGCCGTCCTCGATCCGAGGGTCCCCGAGGCGGCCGACGCCCTGGTCGCGCTCGCGCGCCGGGCCGACGTCGTCCTCGATGGTCTGGGCCCGGGGACTCTCGAGTCCCACGGTGTCACCGCGGAGCGCCTGCGGGCCGCGAATCCCCGGCTGATCCACACAACGGTGACCCCGTTCGGCGCGGACGGTCCGTGGGCGGGCCTGCAGGGCTCGGACCTCGTCCACCTCGCCCTCGGCGGTACCGCCGCGATGAGCGGGTACGACGACCTCCCCGGTCGGGACTCCGTACCGAGCGCACCCTCGGGTGGACAGGCGGCGCACATGGCGGGGGTGAAGACCGCGATCGGCGTGCTGTTGGCCCTCGCCGCCCGTCATCGCGGACAGGGCGGACAACGGGTCGACGTGGCCGTGCACGACGCGATCGCGACGTCGAACGAGTGGGGCGTGCCCTTCTGGACGTTCCAGCACAAGGAGGTGCACCGGCACACCGCCCGGCACGCCTCCTCCGACCCGACGACGCGACGCCAGATGTTCCGGTGCCGCGACGGCAAGTACGTCGTCGCCCTGACCCTCTACATGAACGACTCGATGCGGTTCGGCGGGCTGGTGGACTGGATGGCCTCGCTGGGGCTGGCAGCCGACCTGGACGGCCCCGCGTACCGGGACGTGGAGTACCGCACGGAACGGATGGACCACGTCGTCGAGGTCATCGAGCACTTCTGCGGGGAGCTCGACTCCGCCGAGGTGTTCCACGGCGCGCAGGCCAGGCGGCTGCCGTGGGCCCCGGTCAACGACGCGTGGGACCTGCTGTCCGATCCGCACCTGCGCGAGGACCGGCAGGTGTTCGCCGACCTCGCCGACGAGGTCACGGGCGCCACGGTGACCTACGCCGGCGCGCCCTACCACCTCTCCGCGACACCGTGGGAGCTGCGCACCCGGCCGCCGCGGCTGGGCGAGCACACCGCCGAGGTCCTCGCCGACGCCGGGCTCGGCCCGGTTCACACGGCCCAGCTCACGGCCCAGTACGGCCGCCTCGGCTGACCACCCGAGCACATCGGCGGGTGCGTTCGCGCCGGCCAGGACCGCTGTGTCCCTGATCAGGAGGTTCCGCGATGTCCAGTACCACCACGACCGTCACCCGTTCCCTGCCCGATCCGGTCGATCCGATGTTCGCGGACTTCTTCGAGGGTCTGGCCCGACACCGGATCGTCGTCCGCGCCTGCACCGCGTGCGGGACGAGGCAGTGGCCGCCGCGCCCGCTCTGCCTGTCCTGCCACGGGACGGAGTTCGAGCCGGCCGAGGTGGCCGGGGAGGGCGACGACGCCGTCGTCTACACGTTCACGGTCGTCCACCGCGGATTCGACCCGTACTTCTCCCGACACGTGCCGTACGCGGTACTCGTGGTCGATCTCGCCGGCCTGCGGTTAATGGGCAACCTGACCGGTGCCGATCCGGCGGCGCTCGCGGAGATCGGGTGCGGCTCGGCCGTTCGCGTCGCCTTCGAGGACGACGCCGGACGCACCTTCCTCGCGTTCACGCCGGCCGCCGGGGCGACCCGGTGAGCCCCACGGGCCGCGCCGCGATCACGGGGGTCGGCGAGACCGATTTCGTCCGGGGCACCCCCACGACGCAGCTCCAGCTGTTGATGGAGGCCTCGTCGGCGGCGTGTGCCGACGCGGGCATCGCACCCGCGGACCTGGACGGCGTCGTGATCCCGATGAAGACCGCGGTCGCCGAGGACGTGATCATGTCCCTCGGCGTGCGGGACCTGCGGTTCCACGCGCTCAACGCGATGGGCGGGGCGAGCCCCGTCGCGGGGGCGATGATCGCGGCCGCGGCCGTCGAGACAGGACTCGCCGAGCGCGTGCTCGTGGTGGTCGGGGGCAAACAGTTCAGCGGCCCGAGCAGGCTGTCCGGCTCCGACGGCCGCAGCACCAACCACGTCTGGCCGTCGCACCGGTTCCGGACCCACCTCGAATACCCCTACGGCTTCACCGTCCCCATGCACTGGTACTCCCTCCACGCCAACCGCTGGTTCCACGACACCAAAGCCGACCCCGCAGGAATGCGCGAAATCGCCCTCGCCACCCGCCTCCACGCCCACAACAACACCAAAGCCTACTTCCGCGACCGCCCCCTCACCGCCGAACAATACGACAACGCACCACAACTCCTCACCCCATTCAAACTCTACGACATCTGCCAAGAAACCGACGGCGCCGCCGCCGTCATCGTCCAACGCATCGGAACCGGCGCCCAAGCCCACCGCGAAGTCATCATCCTCGACGGCGGCGAAGGCCACCCCGACACACCCGACGACATGACCTCCCGACCCGACATCCTCAACATGGGCATGACCAAACTCGGCCCACGAATCCTCCACCGCGCCGGCATCACCACCGACGACATCGACTTCGCCGAAATCTACGACTGCTTCACCTTCATCGTCCTACGCCAACTCGAAGAACTCGGCTTCTGCGACCGCGGCGAAAGCCCCGACTTCATCCAAGAAAAAGGAATCCGACCCGGCGGCGGACTCCCCATCAACACCCACGGCGGCCTCCTCTCCCAAGGCCACATTGTCAAGTCCCGGGTTTGGTAGAGGCTCGGTTCTCACGCTCCGGCGGGCTGCCGG
>JAOZVV010000155.1 GCA_025869365.1 Pseudonocardia sp. | reverse complement strand
AGGCTGGCGATGCCCCGGACGACGGTCGCGGCGTGGGCCAGCCGGGCGCGCGCGGCGGGTCGCTGCCGCGGTGCACCGTCCGGCCGGGCGGCCGCGGCGCTGCCGGCGCGCTCGTCGGCCAGCAGCCTGATCAGCGCGTCGGTGACCGCGAGCCCGTCGCCGAGGCAGTGGTGCACCCGGGCCATCACCCCGATCCCGTCACCGCCCGGGCTGTCCGGCCCGCGCCCGATCTGCAGCTCCCAGCCGAGGGCGGGGTCGATCGGGGCGGCGAAGAAGGCGGCGAGGGCGTCGTCCCAGGTCTCGTGCGCGGCGCCCGGCCCGACGGACCACACCTCCGGGCGGACGTGGCGGCCCGGGTCCGGCGCGTCGACGATCGTCCAGCGCAGCGCCCGGCCCGGCCGCGCGGGCTCCAGCCGGCGGCACAGCAGCTCGATCCCCGGCGCGCGGGTCCGGACGAGCTCCCGGACGTGGTCCGCCCAGTCGATCCCCTCCGGTCGCGCGAACGAGACCATGATCCGGGCCCCCACCTGCTGCGGGACCCGGGCCGTCTCGGCGTGGAGGAACAGCGAGTCCTGCGCCCGCACCCGTTCACCGGCGCGCTCGCCCGGTCCCGCCGTGACGGGCGATCCCCCTGTCCCGGGCGGCCACAGGGCCGCGACGTCCGCCGCGAGGTCCGCCCCGTCGAGCCGGGCCAGCAGGCCCCGCACGACGTCCTCCCGGGCACCCGGGTCGAGCAGCCCGCGGACCGCCGCGCGCAGCTCGTCCGGACCGTGGCAGACCGTCGCGAGCCCGGCCGCGGCGAGGGTCTCGGCGTTGGCGCGGCCGTGCCCCGGGATCGGGTCCGCGAGCAGGAGCGGCCGGGCGCAGGCCAGGGCCTCCAGCGCGGTCGCCCCGCCCGCGTTGGTGACGACGACGTCGCAGCCCCGGGTGGCGGCCGCCGGGTCCTCGATCCAGTCGACGACCTGCAGCGCGTCCCCCCGCGGGTGCAGTCGGGCCACCCGCTCGAGCCGGGCCCGCACCGCGGGGTTGCGCCCCGTGCCGGCGACCGCGTCCCCGCCGGCGTCGAGGACCGCCGTACAGGCACCGGCCAGGTCCCCGAAGGCCATCGAGCCGAACGAGAGCAGCACCCGCGGGCGGCGCGGGGACCGGGCGGCGGCCTCGGGCGGGCTGAACCGGGACGGGACCGGCAGCGCGGCCACCCGCACCCGCGCTCCGGGCGCGGCCCGTTCGAGCAGCGCGGCCCCCGCGTCCGTGCTGACGAGGTGCAGGTCCAGCGAAGCGTCCGCCCAGAGCGGGTGCGGCGCCGGATCCGCGACGAGGGCGACGGCGGGGACCGGGAGCCGCCCGCACCGGCGCAGGTGGGCGAGTCCGGTGATGCCCTCGGGGAACGTCGCGACGACCAGGTCCGGGCGGTGCTCCGCGAGCGCCACCGCGATCCCCCGGGCGCTCCAGCGCCCGATCACCGCGCGCGTGCCCGCCCGGAACGGGGCGCAGTGCCAGAGCAGCCGGAAGTACAGCTCGTAGAGCCGGGGGAGGTACCGGACGCATCCCGCGTAGATCGCGCGGAAGACCGGGCCGGTGCCCCGGCCCATGCCGTCGAGGGTCTCGGTCCAGGTCACCTCCACCCCGGGCCAGAGCGCCCGGGCGCGCTCCTCGACCGCCCGGGCCGCCGCGTGGTGGCCCTCGCCCATGCTGCCGGTGACCAGCAGGATCCGGTCGGGTCCGGGGGAACCGGACGCAGCGGGCCGCGCACCCGGCAGGGGGGTGACGCGGGTCGTCCTCGGGAGGGTCATGGCCGTCCTGAACGTGGGTCTCGAGGTGCGGGGGGTGCGGGGCGCGCTAGCGTTGCGGGGTGGACGAGATGGCTCCGGGGCGGGTCCTGGTGCTCTCCGCCCCGGTCGGTGAGGGGCACGTGGCGGCCGCCCGGGCGATCGCGACCCGGATGCGGACCCTCTGGCCCCAGGCCGAGGTGCGCGAGGTGGAGGGGACCGGCCGCGGCGGTCCGCGCCGGGACCGCGTCCTGCAGGGGTCCTACGCCGTGACCATGCGCGTCGCACCGGGCCTGTACGGGCTGGGCTACGACCTGCTGGTGCGCCATCCGCGGTTCGCGGAGCTGTGCAAACGCGTCGCGGCGGCGCGGCTGGGCCGGGCCCTCGCGCCGCTGGTCGGGGCCGAGCACCCGGACCTCGTCGTCTCCACCTACCCGATGATCTCCGGCGGGCTGGCCTGGCTGCGTCGACGCGGCCACCTGGACGCGCGCACCGTCGCCGTCGTGACGGACGTGGCGGTGCACCCGTTCTGGGTGTGGCGCGACGTCGACGAGACCTGGACCCTGCTCCCGTCCTCCCGCGCCCAGGCCTCGGGCATCGAGCCCGGTGCGGACGTGCGGGTCGCCCCGGCCGCCGTCGACCCGCGGTTCCGTCCGGGGGACAGGGCGGCCGCCCGCCGGGCGCTCGGCCTGCGCGCGGACGCGTTCGTCGTCCTCGTGACAGGCGGGTCGATGGCCTTCGGTGGCCTGCGGACCGTGGTGGACGCGGTGTTGGCCGGGGACGAGTCGGCCGGGGTGGCCGGGCGGGTCCAGGCGGTGGTCCTGTGCGGCCGCAACACCCGCCTCAAGGCGCGGCTCGATGCGCGCGGGGAGGACACCGAGCGGCTGCGGACCCTGGGCTGGACGGAGCACGTCCCGGATCTGCTGACCGCGGCGGACCTCGTCCTCACCACTGCCGGCGGAATGATCGCCACCGAGGCACTGGCCGTCGGGACACCGGTGTTGTTCGCCGCCCCGGTCCCGGGTCACGGGAGGGCGGGCGCGCGGATGACGGCGGCCGCCGGGCTGGCCGTGGTCTGTCCGGGGCCCGCGGACGTCACCGACGCGGTGCGCAGGCTGCGCGGCGACAGCGCGGAACGGGAGACCCTCGCGGCGCGGGCCGCCGAGTTCGGCCGGGCGGACCTGGACGCCGAGCTCACGGCCCTGGCGGAGCGGGCGGCCGCAGGGGTGGCGGCGAGGGCGGCGGCCCGGCCGGTCTAACCGACGCGGAGCTTGGGCGGCGCCACGCCGATCCGCAGCCCGATGCCCTCGCCGGCGAGCGAGCGGTGGAACCACCACAGCGAGAGCGCGATGCCCGCCGCGACGACCGAGTACGAGCCCGCCGTGGAGACGACCAGGAAGTTCCCGACGGTCTGCGTGGCCAGGACGGCCAGCGTCGTCGCCCCGTTGACGAGGAACACCGCCGCCCACAGCAGCGAGACGCGTTTGAAGAAGCGCTTCATCTGCGGGTGCCCGGTGAGCGCGTCCGGGAACGCGCAGAAGTCGTCCGCCAGCTTCGCCAGCAGCGGCCGCTCGAACCCGAGCGTGACCAGCAGCAACCCGGCGAACACGAAGTTCTGCACGGTCGGCTGCAGGAAGTACAGGAACGCGCTGCCCGTCCACAGCCCGACCGCGGTCCGGGCGACCAGCAACGTGGTGGTCAGCCACAGGATGGCCGGGACCTTCTCCCGTTTCACGACCCGCCGGCCGATGGCGAGGGCGGACCAGCTCAGCGCGCCGATGATCCCCGCGTCGAACCCGGACTGGGTGAACAGGATCCAGAACAGCGCCAGCGGGATCAGCGTGGACTCCAGCAGCGGCCGCCCGGCGTGGCGCAGCAGCGACCCGATCGACGGCAGGTGGATGAGCGTCGTGATCCGGTGCGGTGACACCCCGTGGCGGAGCGGGTCGGCCGCGGTGCCCGTGGCCGTGCCGTCCGGCGTGGTCGTACCGGTCCCGGTCGTACCAGCCGCAGTCGTACCAGCCGCAGTCGTACCAGCCGCAGTCGTCCCGGTGGCGGTCGTGCTGCTGAACAGGGGCATTCAGGTCCCTTCGTGGCCCGTCCCCGCCGGCGTGGAGCTGCCGGCGGAACGCGATGGCGGGAGTGTAGCGGTCCGCATCACGAGGAGATAACGGGCTCGGCGCCCGTTGTGGTCTCGTCGTGAGGCCGCGTCCCGTTACGCTCCCGGTCAGCGGGTTCCCGCTGCACACGCCGGAGATGCTCCTCTCACCCGGATGTCGGAGGCACGCGTCAGCGTCCGGCCGGAGGGGACAGCGCTCGGCCGGACGCCGCGGAATCCGACGCCATCGAATCCGGCGCCGTCGAGTCGCGCGCCCACGACGAACGCGCCCACGAATCACGCGCCGCCGGGTCAGACGCTGGCTGCCGCGCGGATGGTCTCGCGCAGCGACCCCATGGTCGCGAGGACCGCCGAGGGCTCGTAGCCGCAGTGCGCCATGCAGTTGGCGCAGCGATCGTCCCTGCCCCGGCCGTAGGCGTCCCAGTCCGTGGTCTCGATCAGCTCCCGGTAGGTCTTCACGTACCCGTCGTCGAGCAGGTAGCAGGGCTTCTGCCAGCCCAGCAGCGAGTAGGAGGGGATGGCCCACGCGGTGCAGTCCAGGTCGACCTTGCCCTCGAGGAAGTCCAGGAACATCGGGGAGTGGTTGAGCCGCCACTTCTTGCGGCGCCCGTCGCCGAAGGCCTTCCGGAACAGCTCGCGGGTCTGCTCGACGCCCAGCCAGTGCTCCTGGTCCGGGGCCTTCTCGTAGGCGTAGCCGGGGGAGATCTGCATGAGATCCACGCCGAGGTCGTTGTTCAGGTAGTCCAGGACGTCGATGACGTCCTGCGGGGTGTCCGTGTCGAAGAACGTGGTGTTCGTGTTGACCCGGAAACCCCGCTCCTTGGCCTGCCTGATGGCCGCGACGGCCTGGTCGAACACCCCGTCCTTGCTGACGGACTCGTCGTGCCGCTCGCGCAGCCCGTCGATGTGCACCATCCACGCGAAGTTCTTGTGCGGGGTGAACCTGTGGATGTGCTTGGGCAGCAGCACCGCGTTCGTGCACAGGAACACGATCTTGTTCAGGTCCAGCAGGCGCCGGACGATCTCGTCGATCTCCTTGTGCATCAGCGGCTCGCCGCCGGCGATGGAGACCATCGGCGCGCCGCTCTCCACGATCGCGCTCACGGCCTGCTCGACCGGCATGCGCTGCTTGAGCAGGTGCGCGGGCTGCTGGATCTTGCCGCAGCCGTTGCAGGCGAGGTTGCACGCGAACAGCGGCTCCAGCTCGACGAGCAGCGGGAACCTGTCCACCCGCTTGATCTTCTGCTTCAGCAGGTAGGTGCCGAGCCGGACGGTCTGACGCAGGGGCATTCCCACGACTAGCTCACTTCCTTGGGGAGGGTGAAGATGACGTCTTCGGTGCCGGTCGTCGTCGTCGTGGTGACGGCGGGGCCGAGGCCGGAGAGGCAACCGACGAGCTCGTCGACGAGGTCCGGCGGCGCGGACGCCCCGGCGCTGACCCCGATCCGCCCGGCCCGGGCGAGCCAGGCCAGGTCCAGCTCGCCGACGTCGTCGACGAGGTGGGCGGGGGGTCCCTCGCGCTCCGCCACCTCGGCGAGGCGACGGGAGTTCGACGAGTTCGGTGAGCCGACGACGAGCACGAGATCGACGTCGGCGGCCACGGCGCGGATCGAGCGCTGGCGGTTCGTCGTGGCGTAACAGATGTCGTCGCGCCGGGGCGCGGCGATCGCGGGGAAGCGGCTGCGCAGCACCGTGGCGATGCGCTCGGCCTCGTCCACCGCGAGCGTGGTCTGCATGGCGTAGGAGACCCGGGCCGGATCGGGGGCGGTGACGGTGCGGGCCGTCTCCTCGTCCTGCACGACGACGATCGACGCCGGCGCCTCGCCGACGGTGCCCTCGACCTCCTCGTGGTCCGCGTGCCCGATCATGAAGATCGTCTCGCCGCGCCCGGCGTGCCGCTTGACCTCGGCGTGCACCTTGGCGACGAGCGGGCAGGTGGCGTCGATGACGGCCAGCTCCCGGGCCTGGGCCTGCGCGCGGACGGCGGGGGAGACCCCGTGCGCCGCGAGCACGACCGTCGCGCCCTCGGGGACCTCCTCGACCTCCTGCACGAACACCGCGCCGCGGTCCGTCAGCCGCCGCACCACGTGCGCGTTGTGCACGATCTGCCGGCGGACGTAGACCGGCGCGCCGAACCGGTCGATCGCCTTGTCGACGATGTCGATGGCCCGCTCCACCCCCGCGCAGAACGACCGTGGCTCGGCGAGCACCAGCGTCCGGGGCCGGGCGGCGGCGAACCACGCCCGCAGGGCCGGCGCCGCCCGGCGCAGCGAGCGCAGCGCCGTGAGCCCGCGGACGGGCGTCCCCGGACGGGCCAGCGGCAGCGACGGCGTGTCCACCACCGCCCGGACCACGGCGAACGGCCCGCCGGAGGCCGCGGCGGCGAGCCACCCGGACTCCATGTCGACGGCCAGGGCTCCGGCCCGGGCGAGCTCGGCCCGCCGCGTCCCGCCGACCACCTCCGCGGCGGAGACGATCGGCCCGACGTGCACCGTGAGGCCGAGCCTGCGCAGCGCCCCGGCCAGCGGGGCCGCCGTGGGCACCGGGACGGCCCGTCCGCCGTCGGCGAACCGGACCTCGTCCGCGACGACGAGGTCCCCGGGCCGCACGGTCGGCGTGAGGGCCCCGGCCACCCCGGCGACGAGCACCGCCCGCGGCCCGGATCCGGCCAGCTCCGCGGCGGTCGCCGACGCCTTCGCGGGGCCCATCCCGGACCGGACCGCCCGGACGTCGCCGAGGCGGCCGCGCAGCGCCGCGCGCTCGACGCCGAGCGCGGTGTCGAGGACGGGCGGCGCGAGCCCCGCTCGCGGCGCCGTCACGACGGCTCCCCGGGGGACAGGGCCGCGACGTAGCGCCCGAGCGCGGAGACGGGGAAGACCATCCGGTAGAGGTGGTAGCGGATGTAGAACGCGCCCGGGAAGCCGGTTCCGGTGTAGAGCTCCTCGTCCCACGAGCCGTCCGCCCGCTGGGTGTCGACGAGGAACCGGACCGCCCGCTCGGCGGCCGCGGACCGTTCCTCCCCGGCGGCCAGCAGCGCGAGCAGGCCCCAGGCCGTCTGGGACGCCGTGGACCCGCCCCGGCCGATCCAGGACCGGTCGACGTAGGACCGGATGTCCTCGCCCCAGCCGCCGTCGGCGTTCTGGTAGCGCTGCAGCCAGGTCACCGCCCGCCGGATCGCCGGGTCCGAGGCGGGCACCCCGGCCGCGACCAGCGCCGGGACGACCCCGCCCGTCCCGTAGACGTGGTTGGCGCCCCACCGGCCGAACCACGAACCGTCCGGCTCCTGGTGCTCCCGCAACCACCGCACGCCGCGCCGGCAGGCCGCGGAGCCCGCGAGACCCTCGTGCGCCAGCATCTCCACGACGTGCGCCGTGACGTCCGCGGACGGCGGGTCGATCACGGCCCCGAAGTCGCAGAACGGCAGCTTGGTGATCAGCTCGCGGGTGTTGTCCGCGTCGAAGGCGCCCCAGCCGCCGTCCTTCGACTGCATGCCGACGGTCCAGGCGACCCCGCGGTCCACGGCGCCGCGCAGCCGGTCCGGGTCCGGGTGGGTGACCCGGCGCAGGGCGAGCACGACCTCCGCGGTGTCGTCGGTGTCCGGGTAGCCGTCGTTGTCGAACTCGAACGCCCAGCCGCCGGGCGCGAGGTCCGGGCGGCGGACCGCCCAGTCGCCCTTGACGTCGATCTCCTCGTCGAGCATCCACTCGGCGGCGCGGACCACGTCCGGGTCCTCGGGGGAGACGCCCGCGTCCAGCAGCGCGGTGACGGCGAGGCACGTGTCCCACACGGGGGACTGGCAGGCCTCCAGCATCCGGACGGTGCCCTCGGGGGTCTCCGTGCGCACCATGAACCGCTCGAACCCGTCGATCCCCGCCTTCACCGCCGGATGGTCCAGCGGGTAGCCGAGCAGGTGCAGGGCGAGCAGCGAGTAGACCCAGGGTGGCTGGATGCCGCCCCACGAGCCGTCCGCCTCCTGGCGGGCGAGGATCCACTCCGCGCCGCGGCGCATCGCGAGCCGGCGGATCGGCCCCACGGGGCGCCGGGAGTAGGCGTGCAGCGCGATGTCCAGCCGCTGGAACGCCCCGGCCCAGGTCCACGGCTTGTGCAGCGGCGGCGGGTCCGCGTGGCTGCGCAGCTCGTCGATCCCGAACGGCAGCGGGCGGCAGGGCCGCAGCGTCGCCACGATCGTCAGCGGGACGACGGTCTGCCGGGCCCAGCAGGACCAGTCGTGCACGTTGAACGGGAACCACGCCGGCAGGAAGATCAGCTCGGGCGGCATGTCCGGCAGGTCGTCCCAGGACCACAGGCCGAACAGCGCCAGCCAGATCCGGGTGAACACCCGGGACTCCTCCAGCCCGCCCGCCGCGAGGGCGAAGCGCGCCGCGGCCCGCATGTGCCCCGCGGCCGGGTCGTCGCCCGCGAGCCGGAGCGCGACCCACGCCTCGACCGTCGTCGACAGGTCCCCCGGCCCGCCCTCGAAGGTGGCCCAGCTGCCGTCCCCGCGCTGCTGCCCGCGGATCCACCGGGCGGCCTGCTCGGTCTCCTCGGCGGTCCGGATACCGAGGAACTCCCGCATCAGCAGGTCCTCGGCGTCCATGGTCACGTTCGTGTCGAGCCGGCCCTGCCACCAGCCCTTGGGGTGCTGGATGCCGCGCAGGTACCCGACGGCGGCGTCGAGTGAGGCCCGCGGGGAGCGGCGGTCCGTGGGGACGGTCTCCGGTGCCGTCAGGGTCATCAGGAGTTCCTTTCCGTGAGGTACCGGCCCAGGGCGACCAGCTCGGCGTGCGGTCCGGGGGCGAGCGCCGCACCGGCCAGCGCCCGCTCGGCGAGGTCCATCCGGCGACGCGCCTCGGTCGCCGCCCAGGCCCGCCCCCCACCCCGTTCGACGAGCACGGCGGCGTGACGCAGCTCGGCCTCGGTCGGCTCGCCCTCCCGGGCCAGCCACGCGGCGAGCTCGCGCCCGACGGCACCGCCGGTGCACACCGCGTAGGTGACGGGCAGGGACTTCTTGCGCGAGCGCAGGTCCGACAGGACCGGCTTCCCCGTGACGGCCGGGTCCCCCCAGATCCCCAGCAGGTCGTCGACCAGCTGGAACGCCATGCCGACCTCGAGCCCGTAGGTCTGCAGACCGGCCAGCGTGTGCGCGGGGGCCCCGGCGAGGACGGCCCCGATCGCGGCGCTGGTGGCCAGCAGGGACCCGGTCTTGCCCGCGGCCATGGACAGGCACTCGTCGACGCCGACGTCGTCGCGCCGCTCGAACGCCACGTCCTCGGCCTGCCCGCGGATCAGCTCGCGGGTGGTGCTCGCGAGCAGCAGGGCCGCGGCCGCCGCGTGCGGCGAGCCGGACTCCAGCACGACCTCGCTGGCCAGCGCGAGCATCGCGTCCCCGCAGAGGATCGCGGCGGCCGGGCCCCACTGCGCCCAGACGGTGGTGCGGTGGCGGCGCTCGGTGTCCCCGTCCATGAGGTCGTCGTGCAGCAGGGAGAAGTTGTGCACGAGCTCGACGGCGACGGCGCCGGGCATCCCGAGCTCCGTGCCGCCCCCGGCGGCGCGGGCCGAGAGCAGGGCGAGCGCCGGTCGGACGGCCTTGCCGCCGCCGGTGCCGGGCGAACCGTCGAGCTCGACCCAGCCGAGGTGGTAGCGGGCCTGCTCCCGGCTCGCGGGGTCCAGCCGGTCGACGGCCTCCCGCAGCGCGGGTGAGGTGAGGTCCCGGTAGCCGCTGAGCAGGGCCCCCGCGTCCACGGGCTCCGGCGCGCCGGTGGGGTCGGTGGTGTTCAGGGTCGCGGTCACGACGCCGCCTCCGCGGGAGGGAGCACGTCGGCGGTCATGACGCCGCCGCCCCCGCCGGGCGCCGCGCCTCCGCCAGCAGGGCCTCCGCCGCCGTCGTCCCGCTGCGGACCGCACCCTCCATCGTCGCGGGCCAGCCCGTGTCGGTCCACGCGCCCGCCAGGTAGAGCCCGGGCACCCGGGTCCCCGGTCCGGGGCGGAACCCCCCGCTCCCCGGGGTGGGGGCGAAGGTGGCGGACGGCTCCCGGGTGACGAAGAAGTCCAGCACCCGGGCGTCCCGCGCCCGCGGGAGCAGTGCGGCGAGCGCCGGCAGGATCTGCTCGCGGATCCGGGCGAGCGGGTGGCCGATCACGTCGCCGGCCGCGGAGAGCGACACGGCGAGGTACTGGGCCCCGGCGGGGTGCACCCGGGCGCAGCCGGACTGCCGGGTCCGGTCGAACACCCACTGCACCGGGGTGTCCACCCCCGCGGCGAAGTCGGTGTCCAGGACCCGGCGGTCGTAGACGACGTGCACGTTCACGATCGGCGTGCTGCCCAGGGCGGTGGCCCAGCCCGCGGGCAGGGACACCGCCGCGTCGGGCAGCAGGCGTTGCGCGTGGGCGTGGGGTACGGCGCACACGATCCGGTCGACCACGAGTTCCTCCTCTCGCTCGTCGTGCGTGGTGGTCACCCGCAGGCCGGAGCCGGTCTGCGAGAGCGCGTGGGCGCGGGTGGACGTCCGCAGGTCCACCCCCGCGGCGGTCAGGGCCGCGCGGGCCGCGTCGTCGTGCAGGGCGCCGAGCGGCACCCGGGACCAGCCGATGTCCCCGGCGGCGGCGTCGGTGAGCAGCCCCAGCTGGAAGACCGTCGCCGCCAGGGCGAGCGACGCGTCGCCCGCCCGGGCGTTCAGGGTGGCGATGCCGACCAGGTCCCACAGCACCTCGACGGCCCGCGCGGACTGGCCGTGCGCCGCGAGCCAGTCCCCGAAGCTCGTGGCGTCGGTCGCGGCCGACGCGCGGTCCACGGACCGCAGCGCCAGCGCGGCCCGGACCGTCCGCAGCCGGTCCGGGAGCGCGAGCGGGCGGTACCGCAGCAGGGCGGCGCCGAGGTGCAGCGGCGCCGGGAGCAGCCGCAGCGCGCTGCGGCGCAGCCGGGTGACCGGGGCCCCGGGGGCGCGGACGGGGATGTCGAGCCGGTCCTGCAGGCTCACCCGGTCCGCCACGCCGAGCCGGTCCAGCAGGCCGAGGTAGGCGGTGCAGCAGCGCAGGAAGACGTGCTGGCCGTTGTCGACGTCCAGCTCGCCGCGGCGGAACGACGTCGCGAGCCCGCCGAGCCGGGCCTTCGCCTCCAGCAGGACGACGTCGGCGCCGGCGTCGGCGCACCGGAGCGCGGCGGTGATCCCGGCGAGCCCCCCGCCGATCACCGCGACCCGCGCGGTGCGGGCCCGGCCCGTCGTCGTCCCTCCCGCCACCGCCCCGGCCGTCACGAGGCCCGCGTCCCGATCCCGGTGAGCGCCCGCAGCGCGACCCCGGCCTTCTGCCGCCCGGACAGCGAGCGTCGCCGGGCGTAGGTGGAGGCGGGGTCCGCGGCGATGTCGTCGAGCAGCTTGCGGTAGATCCCCGCCATCGCCCCGGCACAGGCCGAGCTGCGCCGGTCCAGCAGCGGGACCAGCCGTAGCCCGTCCGCGTACCAGCCCCGGGCCCGCTCCGCGGCGAAGCGGATGTACTCCGCGAGCCGGCCGTCCGGGTCCGCGAGCGCACCGTGGGGGTCCAGCCGGATCTCCACCCCGAAGCGCTCCAGCTCCTCGGTGGGCAGGTAGATCCGGCCGTTGACGAGGTCCTCGCGGATGTCCCGCAGGATGTTGGTCTGCTGCAGGGCGATACCGAGCTGATCCGCGAACAGCGCCGCGTCCGGATGCGGCCGCGCTCCGAAGATGCCCAGGCACAGCCGGCCGACCGAGCCCGCGACCTGCCTGCAGTAGCCCTCCATGTCCTCGAACGTGCGGTACGGCGCCGACGCGGCGCCGGTGCTCGCGGCGAGTGCGTCCATCCGCGCGTCCGCCTCGACGCCGTCGACCAGCTCGCCGAACGCACCCAGCGGGATCGGGTAGCGGGCCGCCGCGTCCGTCACCGCGACCAGCACCGGGTCCGCGGGATCCGGGGCCGCGCCCGCGCCGATCCTCTCGACGGAGTCCCGCACCGCGCCGAGATCGATCGTCTTGCGCTCGAACGTGCGGGTGCCGTCGTCGCCGATGTCGTCGACGCGGCGGGCCAGCGCGTACACCGCGGACAGGGCGCTGCGCTTCGGCGGCGGGAGGAGCCGGATGCCGTAGGAGAAGTTCCGCGCCTCGCGGCGGGTGATCTCCTCGCAGGCGAGGTAGGCGTGCTGCAGTGCGGGTGCGGCCTGGGTCATGGACGGGCTCCGAACGGTCGTCGCGGTGGCGGGGGGAGCGGGTGCCGCCCGCACCGGTGGCCCCGCCGACGCCAGCGCCGCGACGAGGTGGTGCAGGACGTCGCGTCGTCTCACCGACGCCACCCGGCCGAGCACGTCGCCGTCCGCCCGGAGGATCGCGTCGCCCGCGGCGCGGCCCCCCGCGAGGTATCCGGCGACGGCGATCCGGGCCCATCCGTGCAGGTCCGCGACGATCCCGGCGCCGGAGTCGAGCAGCTCCAGCGCCCGGTCGGTCTCGTGCCGGACGAGCCGGGCGAGCGCGGGGGAGGCCCGGGCCGTGTCGAGATCGCTCTCGGGCACGCCGTAGATCCGCAGGTCCGCGGCGGGCAGGTAGACCCGGCCGCGGGTCCGGTCCTCGGCGATGTCCTGCCAGTGCTCCAGCAGCTGCAGGGCGGTGCACACCGCGTCCGAGCGGGCGCGCACCGCCGAGCCGGCGGGGGCGTCGACGCCGAAGAGCTCCAGGACGAGCCGGCCGATCGGGACGGCCGAGAGCTCGCAGTAGGCCAGCAGCTCGGCGCGCGTGGCGTAGCTCCGCACCCGCTGGTCCGCGACGTTGGCCGCGACGAGCCGGTCGAAGGGTTCCCGCGTCAGCCCACGCGCGCGGGCGGCCGGGACGAGCGCGCGCAGCACCGGGGCGGTCGGCCGCCCGTCCGTCCAGACCCGGGCGAGGTCCGCGGCGAACACCTCGAGCCGCGCGAGGCGCAGCTCGGGGGTGGTCCCGGCGTTGTCCTCGGTGCCGGAGCGGGCCACCGGACCGGGCTCGTCGCCGAGGTCGTCGATCACGCGGACGACGTCGTAGACCGCCCGCAGCGCGTCCCTCAGGGCGGCCGGGAGAACACGCAGCGCGACGGGGAAGTTCTCGGCGGCCTCGGCCTCCCGCGACCGGTCCGTGTCCGGTGAACCACCCACAGTGGACTCGGCGGCGCCTCCCGCCGGGCCGTCCTGCCGCCCCGCGAGCGCACCCCCGACCGACGAGCGATCTGCCCCCACGGGGGAATCCTGCTCCCCGGGCCAGCGGGAACTCTTCGCACTTGTGGTTAGTTCTGTGGGGGGAGAATTGTCACCAGGGCACAAATTGCGTGGTCAGGGCACTCGATCGGGCGTAGAACTCTCGAGTGGACCTGCGGGACATCACACCGGACGACCTCATCCCTCCACTGCTGCTGCGCCTACCGGACCTCCTGGACGAGGTCAGCGCGGCTCTCGTCGCGGACTGGCCGGACTACGCGCGCTTCCTGCACGAGAACCGGTCCGAGGTGGCGGTGGCGGCGGACGCGGCGCTGCGCCGCCTCGTCGAGATGGCCACGGAGGGTGCCGACGGCGAGGAGCCCGGCATCGGCGAGCAGGACCTGTTCGAGGAGATCGGCCGCATGCAGTGGCGGGACGGGCGGGAGATCTCGTCGCTGCTGTCGGCGTTCCAGCTCGGCGCCCGCGTGTTCTGGCGGCACGTCTCGGAGATCGCGGTGGGCCTGAACGCGTCCCCGCGGCCGCTGGCGGCGCTCGCCGAAGGGGTGTTCCTCTTCGTGGACCGGCTGTCCTCGGCGGCGGCGCGCGGGTACGTGCTGGAGCAGTCCGAGGCGGCGGTGGCGCGGGAGCGCCTGCGGGAGGAGCTCGTCGGGCTGCTGCTGTCGGACCGGGCGACCGCGGCCGCGGTGCAGGCCGCGGCGACCCGGGCCGGCTGGACGGTCCCGGAGCAGGCCGCGATCGTGCTCGTCCAGCCGGACAGCACGCTCGGGCTCGGGGTCCTCGCCCGGTTCGACCCGGCCTGTCTGATGATCAACCGGCCGCAGCTGAGCGGGGCGATCGTGCCCAACCCGTCGCTCGCGGGGCGGCGGGCCCGGCTCGCCGCGGCGCTGCGCGGGGCGGACGCGGTGGTGAGCGTGGCGGTGTCCGTCGAGCGGCTGCCGGCCACCCTGCACGTCGCCCAGATCGCGTCGCGGCTGCAGCGCACGGGCGTGCTGACGGACGATCCGCTGTTCGCCGAGGAACATCTCGACGCGATCATCGTGCACCGGGACTCGCGGATGCTGGACGTCTTCCGCAGCCAGATGCTGCGCCCGCTGGACGCCTCGGCCCCCGCCTCGCGGGCGCGGCTGTGCGAGACGCTGGTGTCCTGGCTGCGGCACATGGGGGACCGGCAGGCGGTGGCCGCCGAGCTGCACGTGCATCCGCAGACCGTCCGCTACCGCCTCGCGCGGCTGCACGAGCTGTTCGGCGACGAGCTCGACGACCCCGAGACCCGGCTGCGGCTCACCCTCGCCCTCGCCTGGGGGGAACCCCGCTCGGCACAGTGAGGACCGGCCCGAGAACCCGGCCCCGAGAACCCGGCCCCCGCGGGGGCCGGGTGGATCCCGGTCCCGGGGGCCACAATGACGCGGGGTCCCGGCACCGGGCCCCGGTCAGGACAGGAGGACGCGTCCGATGAGCACCCCCACCCTCACCCACTGGGCCGCCGGGGCCGAGCTGCCCGGCACGGGCGACCGGTTCGCCGACGTCACCAACCCCGCCACGGGCGAGGTGACGGCGCGGGTCCCGCTCGCGTCGTCGTCGGACGTGGAGGCCGTCGTGGCCGCCGCGAAGGCCGCGTTCCCCGAGTGGCGGGACACCTCGCTCGCCCGGCGCACGCAGATCCTGTTCGCCTTCCGCGAGCTGCTCAACTCCCGGTCCGCGGAGCTGGCCGCGGTGATCACCGCCGAGCACGGCAAGGTGCTCGCCGACGCGGCGGGGGAGGTCGCGCGCGGCCAGGAGGTCGTCGAGTTCGCCTGCGGGATGCCGCACCTGCTCAAGGGCGGCCACACCGAGAACGCCTCGACCGGGGTCGACGTGACCTCGATCCGCCAGCCCCTCGGCCCGGTCGCGATCATCAGCCCCTTCAACTTCCCGGCGATGGTCCCGATGTGGTTCTTCCCGATCGCGATCGCGACGGGCAACACCGTCGTCGTCAAGCCGTCGGAGAAGGTCCCGTCCGCCGCCCTGTGGCTGGCGCGGCTGTGGCGGGAGGCGGGACTGCCCGACGGGGTGTTCAACGTCCTGAACGGGGACAAGGTCGCCGTCGACGGGCTGCTGACCCATCCGGACGTCAGGTCCGTCTCGTTCGTGGGGTCCACGCCGGTCGCGCGGTACGTCTACGAGACGGGCACCGCGCACGGCAAGCGGGTGCAGGCCCTCGGCGGCGCCAAGAACCACATGGTGGTGCTGCCGGACGCGGACCTGGACCTGGCCGCGGACCAGGCCGTCAACGCCGGCTACGGCTCGGCGGGGGAGCGCTGCATGGCGATCTCCGCCGTCGTCGCCGTCGGCGGGATCGGCGACGACCTGGTGGACCGGATCGCCAAGCGCACGGTCACCCTCCGCACGGGCGACGGCACCCGAGGGGCGGACATGGGCCCCTTGGTCACCGCCGCCGCACGGGACCGGGTCTCGGGCTACGTGGACGCCGGTGAGGCGGCCGGCGCGACGCTCGTCGTCGACGGCCGGCAGGTCAGCCCGGACGCCGGCGGCGCGGGCTTCTTCGTGGGCCCCACCCTGTTCGACCACGTCGGGACGGACATGTCGATCTACACCGACGAGATCTTCGGCCCGGTGCTCTCCATCCTCCGCGTCGACACCTACGACGAGGCCGTCGCGCTGATCAACGCCAACCCGTACGGCAACGGCACGGCCATCTTCACCAACGACGGCGGCGCGGCCCGGCGGTTCCAGAACGAGGTCGAGGTCGGGATGATCGGCGTCAACGTGCCGGTCCCGGTGCCGATGGCCTACTACTCCTTCGGCGGCTGGAAGAACTCGCTGTTCGGGGACAGCCATGCGCACGGCACGGAGGGCGTGCACTTCTTCACCCGGGGCAAGGTCGTCACGACGCGGTGGCTGGATCCGGCCCGCCGGGCCGAGCTTCCCGGGGGCCTCAACCTGGGATTCCCGCGCAACGACTGAGCCGCGAGGGTGGGTGAGTGATCGATCCCACCGGTCACCCGGGTCCGTCGAGCTGCCGATCCGGCTCGGGCGAGGCATCGTGGAGGGCGACGGTCCGTCGCGCGGTCCCCGCTGATGCGCCCGGGACCCCGTCCGCGAGCAGCGATCCCGGGGTCCCGACGGGAGTGAGGAGAGCACACGTGCGACCCGATCCGCGTCCTGGACGCCGCCTCGAACCGGCCGCCGCGGCCCCGCGCCGGTCCACGGACCGGGCCGAGTCGGCGCTGTCGTGGGCCGTCGGGATCGGTGGCCTCCTGGCGCTGGTCGTCGCGCTCGTCGTCGGCCTGGAGCTGCAGGCGAGCGGCACCGCCCGCGCACGGGCCGAGTGGGGGGACCGCAGCGTCGTCACCGCCGTCCTCCAGGCACCGTCGACCATGGCCGTCGGCCTGGACCCGACGGTGCTCCCGGTACAGCGGCTGCCCGCCACCTGGACCGGCCCCGACGGGCTCGGGCGCTCCGGGCAGGTCGACGTCACGGGCGTCCTGCCCGCCGGCGCCCCGGTCGAGATCTGGATCGACCGCAGTGGCGCCGTCGTGAACCCGCCGGCCGACGCGCTGACGGTGACCACCACCGCGGTGATCGTCGGCGCGTTCACCTTCGCGGTGGCGGGGCTGCTGCTCATGCTGCTGTGGATCGGCGGGCGGGGCCTGATCGCCCGCCGCAACGACCGGGCCTGGGCGGCCGAGTGGGCCCTCGTCGAACCCGCCTGGTCCGGCCGGGGCTGACCGGCACCGCCGGAGGTCAGTCGCGGTAGAGCCAGATCCCGTCCTCCCGGACGAAGCGGCTCCGCTCGTGCTGGACGCCGTCCCGGTGGTGCGCGGTGAACTCCACGACCCCCTCGGTGTCGAAGAGCCCGCCGCCCACGCGATCGTGGACCTCCAGCCCCGTCCACTCCCGAGCCGGGTCGAGCCGCAGCCGGCGCGGCCGCGTCGCCGGGTGCCAGGTGCGGAGCAGGTAGCCGACGTCGCCCCGGGCGAACGCGGCGTACCGCGAGCGCATCAGCGACTCCGCGGTGGGCGCGTTCGATCCGGCGTGGAAACGCCCGCAGCACGCGGCGTAGGGCTCACCCGGACCGCACGGACAGGGGCCATCAGGGGAGGGGGAGGACGACGACACCCCGGCATTCTGCGCCGGCGGGCCGCGGCGGGCCCGCCGGCCTCCCGTTCAGGTCAGGCGGCGGGCGCCCTCGGAGGGGACGGCGGGGAACGCGACGGGCGGCTGCCAGCCGTGGGCGGCGTAGACCTCGGTGACCGCCTCGGTCACCGCCGCGGTCCGGTCCCTGTCGCACAGGGCGATCACGCAGCCGCCGAAGCCACCCCCGGTCATCCGGGCGCCGTACGCGCCCGCCGCGACCGCCGCGTCCGCGGCCACGTCCAGATGGGGGACGGTCACCTCGAAGTCGTCGCGCAGCGAGGCGTGCGACGCCGTCAGCAGGGGCCCGATGGCCCGCGGGTCGTTGCCGGCCTTGAGCATCCCGACCACCCCGAGCACGCGGGCGTCCTCGGTGACGACGTGCCGTGCCCGCCTGCGCAGCCGGTCACCGTCCGGCCCGGCGCCCGATCCCTCGTCGTCCAACCGCTCGACGTCGGCCAGGGTGGCGTCCCGCAGCGCGGGCACCCCGAGCAGCTCGGCGGCCCGCGCGCAGTCGGCCCGCCGCGCCCCGTACTGCCCGTCGACCAGCGCATGGGGCGCCCGGGTGTCGAGGACGAGCAGGTCGAGGTCGTGCCCGGCGAGGTCGAACGCGATGTGCTCGATGCCGTCCGTCCGGGTGTCCAGGAAGACGAGCCGCCCGGCCTCCCCGTGCAGGGACACCATCTGGTCCATCCCGCCGGTGGGCGCGCCGACGAAGTCGTTCTCGGCGCGCCGGGCCAGGCGGGCCAGCTCGGTACGGCCCGGCCGCGAGACGCCCGGCGGCGGTCCGGCGAGCTCCGTCAGGGCGACGGCGACGGCACATTCCAGGGCCGCGGACGAGGACAGCCCGGCCCCGACGGGCACGTCCCCGTCGACCAGCAGCTCGAGGTCGAGCACCGGGAGCCCCGCCTCACGGAACGCCCAGACGACCCCCGCGACGTAGGCCGCCCAGCCCGGCACGTCCCCGGGGACGACGGTGGCGGCGTCGAACCGGACCGTCTCGCCGGCCTCGCGCAGTGACGTGACGGCCGACCCGCCGCCGGCGGGCCGCGCGGCGACCAGCGTGCGCAGTGGCAGGGCGAGGGGGAGGACGAATCCGTCGTTGTAGTCCGTGTGCTCGCCGATCAGGTTGACCCGTCCAGGGGCGGCCCAGACCCCCACCGGCTCGTGCCCGAACGCCGCGACGAACTCCGTGGCGACGCCCCCGGGGGTCACACCCTCGGGACTCACGGCCTCGGCGCTCACGGGCGCGCCCCCAGCTCGCGGAGGCGCGCCGCGACGTCCTCGGGCCGGGTGTCGTTGATGAACACGCCCATCCCGGACTCGGACCCCGCGAGGTACTTGAGCTTCTCCGGGGCCCGCAGGATCGAGAAGATCTCCAGGTGCAGCCGCGCGAGATCCCGGTCCACCCGGACCGGGGCCTGGTGCCACGCGGCGATGTAGGGCAGCGAGCGGCCGTGGAAGAGCTCGAGCCGGGCCAGGACGTCCAGCCAGATCGTGGCGAGGTCGTCCCGCTCGGCGTCCTCGAGCTCCGGGAGGTCGCGCACGCCGCGGTGCGGGTAGAGGTGCACCTCCACCGGCCAGCGCGCCGCCTCCGGCACGAACGCCGTCCAGTACGCGGTCTCGGTGACGACCCGGTCCCCGGCGTCGCGTTCCTTCGCGAGCAGGTCCGCGAACAGGTCACCGCGGGTGCGGTCGCGGTACCGGCGGGCGGACTCGAGCTGCAGGCGGCTGCGCGGGGTGACGAACGGGTAGCCGTAGATCTGCCCGTGCGGGTGCGAGAGCGTCACCCCGATCTCCTCGCCGCGGTTCTCGAACGGATACACCTGCTCGACGCCCGGATGCGCGGACAGGGCGACGGTCCGGTCCGCCAGTGTGTCGACGACGAGCCGCACCCGCTCCGGTGACAGCGCCCCGAACCGGCCGTCGTGCTCACTGGAGAAGCACACGACCTCGCAGCGCCCGACCTCCCCGGAGAACGACGGGAAGCGGTTCTCGAACACCACGACCTCGTAGTCCGCGGCCGGGACCTCGGTCAGCCGCCCGGGCGACGTCGGGTCCAGCGGGCACTCGTCCGCGGGCGGCAGGAAGGTGCGCGTCTGCCGGTGCGCGGCGATCGCCACCCACTCGTCGAGCAGCGCGTCGTAACGGATCTCGGAGTGGCTCTCGACCGGGAGCAGGCCGCGCTCGTCGGCCACCACCTCCCGGCCGGGCGCCAGGTCGTAGTAGAGGATCTCCCGGTCGTCCGAGAGCTTGCCAGTGGTGCGGAACACAGGAGCAGACGCTATCGAACGGACCCCGCTCGTGGCGGGCGCGTCGCCCGGGGGAAAGTGGATCCGTGTCCGAGACCGATCGCGTGCCGACCCCGACCCTGCCCGAGTCCCTCGCGGACCCGTTGTCCGACGTCGTCCGGGCGGCCCTGGCCGGTCCCCAGCAGCGTTTCGGTGCGGTGCGCGGGCGCGCCGCGCTCTACCACCCGGACGTGACACCGTTCGGTTCGCTGCCCCCGGAACCGGACGAGGGGGACTGGCAGGACCTGGCGGAGCTCCTGGGACCCGGTGGCGTCGCGATCGTGGTCGGCCTGCCGCAGCGCGCCGCCCCCGCGGGCTGGGAGCCGATGATGGCGCTGGACGGCGTGCAGATGGTCGGCGACCGGCTCGAGACCCGCCCGGACCCCGACGCGGTGCTCCTCGGTCCGGACGACGTGGCCGAGATGACCGCGCTGGTCGAGCGGACCAGGCCGGGCCCGTTCCTGCCGCGGACCCACGAGCTCGGCACCTACCTGGGCATCCGCCTCGACGGTGAGCTGATCTCGATGGCGGGCGAGCGGATGCGCCCGGCGGGGTTCAGCGAGATCAGCGCCGTCTGCACGGACGAGCGGTACCGCGGGAAGGGCCTCGGTGCCCGGCTCGTCCGGGCGGTGGGCGCGGTGGTCCGGGAGCGGGGCGACGTGCCGTTCCTGCACGCCGCCGCCACGAACACCGGCGCCATCGGGCTCTACGAGCACCTCGGCTTCACGCACAGCCGGACCACGTTCTTCGCCGCCTACCGGGCCCCGTTGGTGGCCTGAGCGAGCGGGGTCACCTCGCGGGCGGCCAGCACGGCGTCCACCGCACCCGGGGAGAGCACCTCGTCGAGCACCAGGATCGCGCAGCCGGTGACGCCGCTGCGCCCGGCGAGGGCCCCCGGCTCGATCCGCAACGTCTGCGTCGACGCCGTCATCGAGCGCTGGTAGATCACCTCGCGCACGCCGGCCACGAGCGGCTCGTAGGCGCCGACGAGGTCCCCGCCCACGGTGATCACCGACGGGTTGAGCAGGTTGACCGCGCCGGCCAGGACCTCGCCGAGGCGGCGGCCCGCGGCCCGGACCAGCCGGACCGCCTCGGCGTCCCCGCGCTTGACCAGCTCCGCGACGCCGGCCACGCCGTCGACCGTCCGGCCTACGGCGGCGAGATCCCGGATCAGGGCGGAGCCGCTGGCCAGGGCTTCGAGACAGTCCATGTTGCCGCACCGGCACACGACGCCCGGTCCGCCGTCGACGCGCGTGTGCCCGATCTCGCCGGCCGCGCCGCCCGCGCCGCGCTGCAGGACACCCCCGCTGACGATCCCCGCGCCGATCCCGGTCGACACCTTCACGACGAGGATGTCCTCGACCTCGGGGCGCGCGTGGTGTTCGGCGATCGCCATCACGTTCACGTCGTTGTCCACCCGGACCGGGACCCCGAACCGCTCGGCGAGCAGCGGCGGGAGCACCACGTCCTCCCAGCCCGGCAGGGCCGGGACCCCGACACTGCACCCGGCGGCGCTGTCCACGGCGCCGGGGATGGACAGCCCGATGCCGCGCACGGCCGCCGGATCGGATCCCGTCTCCTCGAGCAGGCGGGCGAGTACGTCCGAGACGGCGTGCAGGAGCCGTTCGGGGCCGACGGCGGCCTCCAGGGCGAGGGACTCGGTGGCGAGCACCGAACCGGCGAGGTCGCAGACGGCCAGCGAGCTGCGGCTGACACCCACGGACGCGGCGAGCACGGTGCCGCCGGCCGCGTGGAAGGCCAGCCGCGCGGCCGGGCGACCGCCCGTGACGGCGCCGCCCTGCAGCTCCGTGAGCAGCCCCTCGGCGAGGAGCCGGTCCACCCGGGCGGCGACGGCGGTGCGGGAGAGCCCGGTCGCCCGGCCGATGTCCGTCCGCGTGGCCACGAGGCCGTCCCGGACCAGTTTGAGCACCTCGCCGGTGGTGGCGGGGGAGGTGGTCGGACGTCGGCCCTGGCGCCCTGCCCCCTGGATTCCTGCCCCCTGGAGTCCTGCCCCCTGGAGTCCTGCCCCCTGGAGTCCTGCCCCCCGGGGTCCCGTCCCCTGATATCCCATCCCTTGCAGTCCTTGCATTCCCCGAGGCTACCCACGTCGATACCGATCTGGGCGTTCTAAGGACTTCCAACGACGAAAGGATGCGCGTGGAGGCGCCTAACCGCGATCGTCGTAGTGTCCACAGCGGTGTGCCGGGAAGTCTGGTCGGCGATGGATCTGCCGTGCCCTCGATGTCCCGGAAGGACCCAGAATGAGCCACCCCCAGCCCCGGCGGTCCGCGCCTCGCCTCTTCAACCGGGGATCGTGGCCGGAGGCCCGCCGGATCGGTGACGTCCTGCGCGCGGAGACCGTAGGGGGCGCGTTGCTCGTCGGGGCCGCCGTCATCGCGCTGATCTGGGCGAACTCGCCCTGGCGTGACGCCTATGCCGCCCTCGGTTCCGTCCGGATCGGGCCGGCCGCGCTGCACCTGGACCTCACCCTCGCCGCCTGGGCGTCCGACGGGCTGCTCGCGATCTTCTTCTTCGTGGCGGGGCTGGAGCTCAAGCGCGAGTTCGTCGCGGGGGATCTGCGGGACTTCCGGCAGGCCGTGCTCCCGGTCGCGGCGGCCGTCGGCGGGATGATCGTGCCCGCCGTGCTCTACGTGCTGATCAACCTGGGCTCGCCGGGGAACCTCGTGGGCTGGGCCATCCCGACCGCCACGGACATCGCGTTCGCGCTGGCGGTGCTGGCCGTCGTCGGCCGGAACCTGCCGGCCGCGCTGCGGACCTTCCTGCTGACCCTCGCCGTGGTCGACGACCTGCTGGCCATCGTCATCATCGCGACCTTCTACACCGACGAGCTGCATCCGGTTCCGCTGCTGCTGGCGCTGCTCCCGATCGCCGCGTTCGGGGTGCTGGTGCAGCGGCGGGTGCGGTCGTGGTGGCTGCTGGTCCCCCTCGCCGTCGTCGCGTGGGCGCTGGTGCACGCGTCCGGGGTGCACGCGACGGTGGCCGGGGTGCTCCTCGCGTTCACGGTGCCGGTGGTCCGCCGGGCCGCGGGTCCGGGGCCGGGCATGGCGGAGCATCTCGAGCACCGGATCCGGCCGCTCTCGACCGGGTTCGCCGTCCCCGTCTTCGCCTTCTTCGCCGCGGGAGTGTCCGTGATCGCCGCCGACGGCGCGTTCCTGAACCCGGTGACCGTGGGAATCGCGGTCGGGCTGGTGGTGGGGAAGGTCGTCGGGGTCCTCGGCTCGACCTGGCTGGTCCAGCGCTTCACCGGCGCCCGGCTCGCCGAGGGGCTGAGCTGGTGGGACGTCCTCGGGCTCTCCATCCTCGCCGGGATCGGGTTCACGGTGTCGTTGCTGGTGGGGGAGCTCGCCTTCGGCACCGGCAGCGCGGCCGACGACGACGTGAAGATCGGGGTGCTCACGGGCTCGCTGATCGCCGCGGTGCTCGCGACAGTGGTGCTGCGGATCCGGGGCCGGGTGTACGCCCGGTCCTGAGCGGCGGAGGTGTCGGATCTCCGCCGGGGCCGCGCACGCCGGGGCTCAGGCCTCATCGCCGCGCCCGCGCGGCCTCGCCCGCGTGTGCATCCGCTCGCCCTGGGGTCCGAAGAGGCTCAGGATCTCGACGGGCCGGTCGTCCGCCGGGCCGAACCAGTGCGGGACGCGCGTGTCGAACTCCGCCGCCTCACCCGGGCCGAGCACGACGTCGTGGCGCTCCAGCCGCAGCCGCAGCCGCCCGTCGAGCACGTAGATCCACTCGTAGCCCTCGTGCGTGCGTTGTTCGCAGTCCGTGCTCCCGGGCCGGATCACCATCTTGTAGGCCTGCAACCCGCCCGGACGCCGGGTCAGCGGCAGCATCGTCCGGTCCCCGCGCGTCACGGGCTCGCTCCTGATCCGGGGATCGCCCACCGGAGGGGCGCCGACCAGCTCGTCGAGCGGGACCTGGTGGGCGCGCGCGATGGGGAGCAGCAGCTCCAGGCTCGGCCTCCGCCCGCCGGACTCCAGGCGGGACAGGGTGCTGACGGAGATGCCGGTGGCCGTCGAGAGCGCGCCGAGCGTCGCTCCGCGGGCCTTGCGGATCCGCTTGAGCCGGGGGCCGACCTCGGCCAGCACGTCCTCGTCCATCCCCGGATTGTGCCTGATCGGCAACCGGATTTGTCAGTCAGGCAAAGTCCGGTCAGCCGGGCAGCGGCGCCAGGGCCGCCAGCAGTGTCAGGACCGTCCGGCTGGCGGGGACGTCGACGCCGTGCCGCGCGGCGAGCCTGACGACGGTGCCCGTGAGCCCGTCGTACTCGAGCCCGCGGCGGGCGAGCCGATCCTGCAGCATCGACGACGTCGCTCCCTCCGGCAGCGCCAGCAGCCAGGCCGCCGTCTGCTCGACGACCGCGTCCGGCAGGTCCGCGCCCTCGGCCCGGCCCACCGCGACCGTCTCGCGCAGCAGGTCCCGCGCCAGGTCCGCCATCCCGGGCTCGTGCAGCACCTCGAGCCGGCGGCCGGTGAGGGCGCTCAGCGGGTTGGCGACGGCATTGGTCAGCAGCTTGCGCCACGCCGCGGTGCGGAAGTCCGCGCTCACCTCGGTCCGCACCGACGCGGCGCCGAACATGTCCGCGACGGCCCGCCCGGGGCCGTCGTCGGGAACCACCAGGTCGCGCTCGGTGTACCGCGCCGTGGCCCGCCCCGGGCCGGTGCGCTCGGCGTTGACGTAGACGAGGGCGGGGACGATGTCCGCGCGGACCCCGGAGAGCCGGTCCCGGTGGTCCACGCCGTTCTGCGCCGCGACGACGACCGTGTCCGGGCTGCTCAGGGCCGCGAGCCAGGGCAGCGCGGACTCCGTGTGCTGGATCTTGGTGGCGAGCAGGACCCACGGGACCACCCCGACGTCCGCGGGTGCGGCGGCCCAGCGCACCGGCAGCGCCCGGGTGCCGCGGTCGTCGCGCAGCTCCACCTGCTCCAGCGGTGTGCGCCCGCACACGACGACCGGGTGCCCGCCCTCCGCGAGCCGGGCGGCGAGCGTGGTCCCCACCGCTCCCGCGCCGACGACGGCCACCGTTCGTCCCCCGGGTTCGCCCATGCCGGGACCGTAGCCGCGCCGGGTTGTGACCCGGTCGAGGTGGTTGCGCGAGTCACCTCCACAGGACGCGGGCGGTGGCGCGGCGGAACATGGCGGCAGTGACGAGCTCCCCCACCACCACCGAACGTGTCCCCGCGGCGGGGGACCGTCGCCGTCCGGCGGGCGCCTCGGTCCTGCTCGTGGCCGCGATCGTGCTGCTCGCGCTCAACCTGCGCGGCCCGATCGTCGCGGTCTCCGCGGTGCTGGACACCGTGCGTGCGGACCTGGGGATCGGCGCCGGCACGGCCGGCCTGCTGACGAGCCTCCCGGTGCTGTGTTTCGGGCTGGCGACCCCGCTGGCGTCCGCGCTGCCCGCGCGGGTCGGGCTGGCCCGAGGCGTGCTCGCGTCCCTGGGGCTCCTGCTGGTCGGCACGGTCGTCCGGTCGCTGGACGGGCTGCCGCTCGCGATCACCGGGACCCTGCTGATCGGTGCGGCCGTCACCGTCGGGAACGTCGCCGTGCCCGTGGTCATCGGGCGGGACCTGCGCCAGCACGCGGGGGCCGTGCTCGGCGTGTACACGGCCGCGCTGAACGTGGGCTCGATGATCACGCTGTCCTTCACGGTGCCGCTCACCGGGGCGATCGGCTGGCGTGCCGCCCTGACGAGCTGGGGCGCGCTGATCGTCGTCGCGGCGGTCGTGTGGTGGCTGGCGACTCGCTCGACCGGCACCGCCCCGGCGCCGGTGCCGTCCCGGACCGCGGGTGATGCCGCCGTCCGGGAGGGCCCGCTGTGGTGGCGGCGGCCGGTCACCTGGGCGCTGACGGCCGCCTTCGCCGGTCAGGCGTTCGCCTACTACGGCGTCACGGCCTGGCTGCCGCTGCTGCTGCGCGACGAGCTCGGGATGGACGCGTCGCAGGCGGGCCTGAGCTCGTCGGTCTTCCAGATCGCGGCCCTGGTCGGGGCGTTCGGCGTCCCGCTGCTGCTCCGGGCCCTGCGGGGGCCGAGGGCGGTGGTGCTGATCGTCTGCGCCGCGTGGCTCGCGCTGCCGCTGGGCCTGCTGCTGTTCCCGGCGGGCTGGGCCGTGTGGTGTGCGTTCGGCGGGGCGGCGCAGGGCGGCGGGATCACGGTGATCTTCTCGCTGGTCGTCCGCAAGGCGCGGGACCTGACGGAGAACCGGCAGATGTCCGCGCTGGTGCAGGGCGGCGGGTACATCATCGCCGCCCTCGGCCCGACGGTCGTCGGGCTGGTGCACGAGGCCTCCGGGAACTGGGTCGCGCCGATGCTCGTCGTGACGGCCGCGGTGCTGGTCCTGACGGTGTGCGGGTCAGCCGCGGCGGGCCGCGCGGAGGACACCGCGGCGGGCCGCGCGGAGGACACCGCGGCGGGCCGCGCGGAAGACACCGCGGCGGGCCGCGCGGTCGGACGGGCGGGCTAGAAGTCCGTCCCGAACTCCGGTTCCCGCTCCGCGGTGAACGCCACGTCCACCCGCCGCAGCACCGCCGGGTCCGTGGCCTCCACGAGTGCCACCCGGCCCAGTGACGACGCGCGGTGCCCGCCGAACAGCAGCGACCCGAGCGCGGACGTGCCGAGCCGGACCTGCGGGGCGTCGGTGACCGGTTCGCAGGTGGCGCCGTCCGGGCCGCCGCGCAGCCGGAACCGGCCGCCCCGGCCCAGGAACGGGTCCTCGACGTCGAGCACGACGTCCAGCTCCGTGCCGTAGGTCCTGGCGGACAGCGCCGCCGGGACGTCCAGGATCCGCGCCCACATGCCGTCGTGGCGCCCGTCCGTCCGGATCCTGCGGGGGTCCGTGAGCAGGTGCGGCAGCGGGTCGTCCGGGGCGACCTCGGCGGTGACCGTGCCGATCAGGTCGAGGCCGAGCAGTACCCGCCAGAGCGCCACGTAGGCGTCGCGGCCCGCGGTCGCCATGTCCGTGATCCGGCAGATCCGGCCGTTGTCCCTGCTGGCGATCCGGTAGGTGACGTACCCGTCGCCGTGGACGAGGTGGTAGAGCTGCGAGTCCCCGTCGCGGTGCTCCGGCCGGTCCGCCAGGATCCGGTCCCACCAGCCGTCGGTGCGGTCCAGGGCACCCGGTGTGACGGCGTGCCAGCGGGCGTGGAGGGCGGGGGCGAGGGCGCGCAGCTCGTCCGTCTCGACGTAGCGGACGCCGCCCGGGTCCGGGACGTGGGTGCGGAAGGACGCGCCGGCGCGGTCGATGCGCACGGAGTGCCGCACGGTCGCCGGGCCGTAGCCGAAGCGGCCGTAGATGCCCGCCTCGCTCGCCGTGAGCAGGGACACCGCGAGCCCGTCCGCGAGCATCCGCTCTTGCTGGGCGCGCATGAGCGCGCGCAGGATGCCGCGGCGGCGGTGCGTGGCGGCGACGGAGACCCAGGTGACGCCCTTGGCCGGGAGCGCGCCCCCACCGGGCATCCGGACGGTGAAGTCGTAGGCGCCGGTGGCGCCGACCAGCTCGTCGCCGTCGTGGGCGAGCAGGAAGTTCGCCGGGTCGAACGAGCCGCGGCGGAACAGCTCGAGATCCTCCTCGGGCAGCGTCCAGTGGAAGGCCCGCCCGTCGAGGAGCGCGATCGCGCGCAGGTCGTCCGCGGTGGAGGTGCGCAGGGCGATTCCGGTCGGGCCGGCGGCGTCGACCGGGGTCACGGCTGGGGTCACGTCGGACGAGTGTGGGCGATCGGGGCGCCGCGGTCGAGGGATTTCGCCCCGTCCGTGTCCGTCGGTATCACCGCCTGCCGACGCCGTCTCTGCAGGTCGTGGCGGCGGGAGAGGCGCGGGGCGGCGCGCGGGGGCGGAGGTCGGCGGCGCTGCGCACCGCGCATTGCCGGCACAGCGGGGTCGAGGCCCCCAAGCTGCCGCAGCCGGGCGGCTGGACCCGTGGTCGGAGACTCCCTACGGTACGGAGGGTGAGTGTCCCCACGTCCGTCCCGCTGATCGGGCGGTCGGTGGAGATGGCGCGCCTGCTGGACCTGCTGGGCCGGGCCGAGGGCGGGAGCCCGGCGGTCGCGCTGCTGGGCGGGGAGGCCGGGGTCGGAAAGTCCCGCTTGATGGCGGAGCTGGCCGCCGCCGCGACGGCGCGGGGCGCGCTCGTGCTCTCCGGCGGTGCCGTGGACGTGGCCGATCCGCCGCCGTTCCTGCCGCTGTCCGTCGGGCTCCGCTCGGTGCTGCGGGACCCGCCCCCGCGCGTCGCGGAGGTCGTGCGGCCGTGGCTGGCGGAGCTCGTGCGGCTGCGGATCGTGCCGGGCAGGCCGGGCAGGTTCGGGGAGACCGGCCCGTCCGCTGGCGGGGGCGCCGCGGGGAAGGGGGGCGACGCCCCCGCCACCCATCCGCTCGACCTGGTGTTCCGCGTGCTCACCGAGCTCGCCGGGACCGCGCCGCTCGTCGTCGTGCTGGACGACCTGCACTGGTCCGACAGCTCCACCCGGGACCTGCTCGCCTACCTGCTCGGCGGTCTCGTGGACGAGCGGGTCCTCGTCGTGGGGGCCTACCGGACCGGCTCGGGGGACCGGGACACCGGATGGGCCGGCACGCTCGCCGGGCTCAGGCGGCACAGCCGGGTCCACGTCCGCCAGCTCGCCGCCCTGGGCCGGGACGCGGTCTCCGAGCTGGTGTCGGCGCACGGGACGCCCGGAGGGTCGGCCGGGGAGGCGCCCGCAGACGTCACGGACCTGGTCTGGGAACGCTCGAACGGCAACGCGTTCATCGCCGAGGAGACCCTGCGCGCGCTGCGGGACGGGGACCCGATGGCGGTGTCCGGGACCCTGCGCGAGATGGTGCTGGCGCGGGTGGGCGCGCTGCCCGCCGCCGCGCAGGACGTGGTGCGCGTGCTGGCCGTCGGGGACGCCGCCGTGCCCCACGAGCTGCTGGAACGTGTCGCGACGACCTCCGGTGCCGAGCTGAACGCCGCGGCCCGCGCCGCGGTCGAGGACGGCACCCCGGTCGGCGCCGAGGCGGCCGAGGGGTACCGGCGGCGGCACCGCCCGACCACCGCGGTCGTCGCGGACGCCCTGCTCCCCGGCGAGCGCCGCGAGCTGCACCGCCGGTTCGCGCTGGGCCTCGCGGACCTGCACCCGGACGACGACGACACCTCCGCCCTGCTCGCACACCACTGGGACCGCGCGGGGGACCGGGAGCGGGCACTGGTGGCCTCGACCGCCGCGGCCGGAGCGGCCGAACGGGTGCGGGGGTACGCGGAGGCGTTCCGGCACTGGCGCCGCGCGGCGGACCTGCTCGACGGCGCCGGCGGGGCCCCGCTCGCGCTGGACTCGGGCCGGACGGCGGCGCTCGACCGGGGTCTGACGCTGGTCCGGGCGGCCGAGGCCGCCCACCTGGCGGGCGAGCACGAGGCCGCGATCGCGGCGATGCGCGAACGGCTCGGCCTGGTCCCGGGGGGACCGGCCTCCGCGGTCGACCACCCGTCCGGCCCCGGCGGGCTCGACGGCGCGGTGCTCGTCTCCCGGCTGGGGCGCTACCTGTTGGCCGCCGGGCGCGGCACCGAGGCCGAGCTGGCCTACCGGCGGGGTGCGGACCTGCTGCCCGAGCGCGGCGGCGAGTCCGCGCGGGCCGCGGTGCTGGCCGGGCACGCGGAGGCGCTCCTCGCGGCGGGCAGCTTCACCGCGGCCCGGGCGGAGGCGGAGCGGGCGCTGCGGCTGGCGCGCTCCGCCGGGGCGCTCGACGAGCAGGCCCGGGTGCTGGTGACCCTCGGGTTCAGCCTGGCCTACCTGGAGGACCCGGCGGCCGGTGCCGAGGCGCTGGCGGAGGGTCTGCGGGTGGCCGAGCGCAGCGGGAACCCGACCGTCCTCGGGCGGGCCTACGAACAACGTGCGGATCTGCTCTCCGGGCCGCTGAACCAGTGCGCCGCCGGCGTCGACGTGGCCCGGGCGGGTGCGAGACGGCTCGACGAGCTGGGCCTGGGGCGGACCTACGGCGTGCGGCTGCTGGCGGTCGCGGCCAACGGGCTCTTCCGGCTCGGCCGCTGGGACGAGGCCATGGCCGCGATCGAGCAGGGCTGGTCCGCCTGGCCCAGCGGCAGCGAGGCGCTGGACATCCGGCTCGCCCGGTGCAAGCTCCGGATCGGCCGCGGGGACCTCTCGGGAGCCGCGGAGGACCTCGACGCCGTCGAGGTCCTGGCCCGCGCCACCGCGGGGCCGAGGTGGCGGATCCCGCTGCTCACCCTGCAGGCCGGGCTGGACATGTTCCGCGGCCGTCCGGACCACGCCCTCGAGGACGTCGCCGCCGGCCTGGACATCGTCGAGCAGGGGTCCGACGACGTGTGGCTCGTCGCGCCGCTGGTCTGGCACGGGATGCGCGCCCATGCCGAGACGGTCCGGCTGGACCGTCCGCGGCCGACGGTCGAGGCCGTCGAGCGGATGCGGCGCCACGTCCGGGACCTGGACCGCCGTGCCCGCACGGCCACCCCGCTGGTCGCGGACGGGGTGGGGGCGTTCGTGCTGATGTGCCGGGCGGAGGACGCCCGCGCCGCGGGGGAGTCCGAGCCGGGGATGTGGGAGGCCGTCGCGGAGCACTGGGAGCAGGGCGAGCAGCCGTACCCGGCGGCCTACGGCCGGTTGCGCCAGGCCGAGGCGTTGCTCGAACGGCGGACGAGGTCCTCGGCCGCCGCGGACGCGCTGCGCAAGGCGCACCGGACCGCCGTCGCGCTCAGTGCCGGGCCGTTCCGGGCGGAGGTGGAGGACCTCGCCAAGCGCGCACGGATCACCCTCCCGGACCCGGCCGCCGAGGCCGCGAAGGAGGTCCGGCCGCGGCCGTCGGCGGGGATCGAGGCGCTGACCGCCCGGGAGCGCGAGGTGCTGCGCGAGATCGCCGAGGGTCGGACCAACCGGGAGATCGGCGAGCGGCTCTACATCAGCGAGAAGACCGTGGGCATCCACGTCACCCACATCCTGGCCAAGCTCGGCGTCCGGACGCGGGTCCAGGCGGGAGCGATCCACCTGCGCGGGTCCACCGTGTCCGGCGCCGGCTCCTGAGGGGCCGTTCCGGAGGACGGCAGCCGGAGGACGACAGGGGGCTCCCGGAGGACGACAGGGGGCTCGCCGGCGGGCCCCCACCCACCCGCCGCC
>JAOZVV010000154.1 GCA_025869365.1 Pseudonocardia sp. | reverse complement strand
CACATCCTGGCCGAGAACAACCCGGACGAGGAACACATCTGAAAGGTAGGGCGGCGTGAACGGCGCCTCCCTGATCGACGGGCCGGTCCCGGTCGTCCTGCTGGTCGTCGGCGGTGTCGCCCTGTTCTGCCTGCTGGCCCGCGGGGGCCGCGGGGCGGCGGTGTCCGTCGTGGTCGCCGCGGCGCTCGGCGCGCTGACCTTCCTCGGCCTGGACTGGCTCGTGACGCGGGCCCTAGGGCTGCTCCCCGAACCGCTGCCGGTGATCGTGCGGGTGTGGATCGCGGTCGGCGTCGCGACGGTCGTGCTGGTCGTCGGCAGCCTCGTCGGCACCCCGCTGGCCCGGAAGGTGATCGCCCTGGTCTGCGGGGTGCTCGTGCTGCTGACCGCGGGCTCGCAGATCAACATGTACTTCGAGCAGTACCCCACGCTGGGGGCACTCGTCGGGGACGAGGAGGCGTCGGTGTTCCCGGGCGCCGCGCCCGGCCTGGTCTCCGCCCCGGAGCGGACCCCGGTCGTCAGCCGGTGGACCGGTCCCCCGACCGGCGTCAGCCGCGTCGACACCGCCCCGATCCCCGGCACGATCTCGGGTTTCACCGGCCGGGACGCCTACGTCTACCTGCCGCCCGCCTACACGGGCCGCAAGCCACCGCGCCTGCCGGTCCTGATCCTGGTGGCCGGCCAGCCGGGCGGCCCGGAGGACTGGGTCGTCTCCGGGATGCTGCAGTCCCTGCTCGACGGCTTCGCCGCGGCGCACGCCGGGCTGGCGCCGATCACCGTCGTCGTGGACCCCAACGGGTCGGACGGCGGAAACACGATGTGCATGGACTCGGACATCGCCCGCGCGGACACCTACCTCGGCCAGGACGTGCCCGCCTGGATCAAGGCGAACCTCGGCGTGGACACCGACCATGCACGCTGGGCCTTCGGGGGCTGGTCCTACGGCGGCACCTGCTCGATCCAGATGGCCACCCGGCACCCGGACCTGTACCCGTCGTTCATCGACATCGCGGGCGAGCGGGAGCCGGCGATCAGCGCGGACCGCACGCAGACGATCCAGCAGGCCTTCGGCGGGGACACCGCGAGGTTCGACGCGCTGACCCCGCTGACGATCATGGCCGCCCAGCGGTTCCCCACGGTCTGGGGCTACTTCGCCGCCGGCAGCGAGGAGACTCAGATCCAGCAGTGGAACACCGAGGTCATGGCCGCCGCCCAGAGCTCGGGGATGACGATCCGCAGCCAGATCGTGCCGAACCAGGGGCACTCCTGGGGGGTGCCCACCGCGGCCCTGGTCCCGGCGCTGGACTGGCTCGCACCACGGATGGGGCTGTCGAGATGACGACGATGGACAACAGCTCGGGACCGGGCACTCCCGCCTCGGCGGGGGCCGCGGGCCCGGAACGGGCGTTCGAGTTCGAGGCCGTGGCCTCGCGCCTCAGCGCGGCCGTGCCGGGCCTGGTGCGCCGCATCCCGTTCACGGTGACGGTGACCGCGCTCCTGGTGGTGGTCGGGATCGCCACCCGCACGGCCTGGATCCCCTTGTGGCGGGCGAGCTGGTTCCACCAGGTCGCCTACGGCGTCCCCGCCCTGCGCGAGGGCAGGATCTGGACCTTCGTGGCCGGCTGGTTCTTCTCCATCAGCCCGGGCCAGCTCCTCAGCGGTGTGCTGCTGTTCGCCGTCCTCGTGGGGGCGTGCGAGATCCGTCTCGGCACCCGGCGCACCGCGATCGTCTGGGCGGCCGGCCAGCTCGGCGGCGTCCTCGTCGGGTCGCTGCTGGTCTGGGCGCTGGCGGCGACGCCGTGGGTGTGGGCGCAGGCCGTGGCCGAGACCCGGGACGTCGGCGCCACCACCGGCACGCTGGCCGTCGTCGCCGTCGCGTCGGCCACCCTGCGGTCCCCGTGGCGGTTGCGGGTCCGCGCCGTGCTGTTCTTCTACGTCACCGTCGCGTTCCTGTTCGAGGGCACGCTGTCCGACGTCGCGCACATCGTCGCCGTCGCCGTCGGGTTCGTCGTCGGGCAACGCCTGCTCGGGGTCGAGCCCGGCTACGGGCCGCGGACCCGGCGCGAGACCCGGATGATCGCCTTCGGCGGGCTGTTGCTGATCGGCCTGACCGAGCTGGTGGTCCTGGTCTTCCCCGGCCGCGGCCCGTTCGGGGCGACGTCCGGGCTGGCCTCGCCGATCGCGGACGTCCTGATCGACCTGGTCATCATCGCCCTCGTCGCCAACGCGCTGCGCAACGGCAAGAAGTGGGCCTGGTGGGTCGCGGTCGTGCTCGGTGTCCTCAACCTGCTCTCCGCCCTCGCGGCGTTCGTCGCGATCCTGCTGGGCGAGCTGCCCGACGGTGCCCCGATCACGCTCGGCAGCGGGATCCTCTGGGTCGCGTTGCTCGTTCTCCTGCTGTTGAACCGGCGGGCGTTCCGCGTGCCGCTGCGCCGCAGGGTGCCCGGCGGTGTCGCCGCGTCCGAGGGGGACAGCCTGACCCGCGCCCGCGAGATCCTCACGTCCGTCGGCGGCTCCACGATGTCCTGGATGACGCTGTGGCCGGAGATGCGCTACTCGTTCACCGCGGACGGCCGGGGCTACGTCGGGTACGAGCGGCACGCCGGCGTCGCCCTCGCCCTGGCCGATCCGGTCGTCCCCGCGGACACGATCGCGGACGCCGTCCGCGAGTTCACCGCCAACGCCGAACGCGGCGGCCTGATCCCGTGCCTGTTCTCGGTGACGGACGCGGCGGCGGACGCCGCCAGGGCGGCCGGCTGGCGCACGGTCCAGATCGCCGAGGACACGATCCTCGATCTCCCCGGTCTGGAGTTCAAGGGCAAGAAGTGGCAGAACGTGCGTTCCGCGCTGAACAAGGCGACGCGGGAGGGCCTGGAGTTCCGCATGGTGGCCCTGGCCGAGCAGCCGTTCGCCGTGCTGGCGCAGGTCCGGGCCATCTCCGAGCAGTGGGTCGGGGACAAGGGCCTGCCGGAGATGGGTTTCACCCTCGGCGGCGTCGAGGAGGCGCTCGATCCCGCGGTCAAGGTGGGGCTCGCGATCGACGGGACCGGCAGCATCCACGGCGTCACGTCCTGGCTGCCGGTCTACGCCGCGGGCGGCCGCGTCCGCGGCTGGACCCTCGACGTGATGCGGCGCCGCACGGACGGCTTCCGCTCCGTCATGGAGTTCATGATCGCCTCGGCCTGCACCGCGTTCCGGGCGGACGGCGCGGAGATCGTCTCGCTCTCCGGCGCGCCGCTGGCCCGCGGTGAGCAGCCGGCCGAGGAGCTCGAGCGGATGGACCGGATCCTGGACCGGCTCGGCGGCGCGCTGGAGCCCTTCTACGGGTTCCGCTCGCTGCACGCGTTCAAGGCCAAGTTCTCCCCGCGCTACGAACCCATCCACCTGGCCTACCGGGACGAGGCGGACCTGCCCCGGATCGGGATCGCGCTGACCCGCGCCTACCTCCCGGACGCCACCCCCCGCCAGCTGATGGCGGCGATGACCGACCGCGGCGCGGCGTCCTCCGGGGTGTGACGCCCCGTGCCCGTGGACGCGGTGACCACCACCGGGCCGGACCGGGTGGTCGTGGCCTGGATGCTGGGGGCCTTCGTCGTCACGTTCCTGGTGACGAGGCTGATCACCCGGCTCATCCGGGCCGGCCGCGGCCCCTTCCGGGACCTGAGCGTCGGCGGCGTGCACCTGCACCACCAGGTGTTCGGCATCCTGCTGCTGCTGGCGACCGGCGCCATCGAGATCAGCTACCGGCCCGACGGGCTCTGGCAGGACGTCGTCGCCGTCGTGTTCGGGATCGGCGCCGCCCTCACCCTGGACGAGTTCGCGCTCTGGCTGACCCTCGACGACGTGTACTGGGGCCCGGAGGGGCGGCGCTCGGTCGACGCGGTGCTCATCGCGGTGGTCGTCGGCGTCCTGCTGCTGATCGGCTTCTCGCCGTTCGAGGAGGACGCGGGCGACGGGGCGGTCGCCGGGGCGATCGTCGTCACCGTCAACGTGCTGTTCTCGGTGGTGGCGATCCTCAAGGGACGAACGGTGCTCGGCGTGGTGGGGCTGTTCGTGCCGTTCCTCTCGCTCGTCGCGGCGATCCGGCTGGCCCGGCCCGGCTCGTACTGGGCGCGGCGCCGCTACCCCGCGGGATCCGCCCGGCGGCTGCGCGCGGAGAAGCGGTTCCCGGCCGGACGGCGGAACCGGTGGGACCCGATCGTGGACCTGTTCGCGGGCAGTCCGGCGGACCCTGGCCCGTGAGCGCGGGCCGCCCGGGGGACCCTTTTGAGACACTTGCATCAGCGGTGGCGCGACACCTAGTGTCGGCCCGGTGACCGTCGCCGGAACCCGGGAACCCGTCCGCTGGCGGGACCACCGCTCGGGGTCCGCCTCCGTCGACGAGCTCGTGGGCGTCCTCGACCTCGACCCGGACGGGGCCGGGAACGGGGACTCCTTCACCGGGCACAGCACGGCCACCCCGCAGGGCCGGATCTTCGGCGGGCAGACGCTGGCGCAGTCCCTGGTGGCCGCCGCCCGCACGGTGGTGGGCCCGGTCGTCCCGCACTCGCTGCAGGCCGCGTTCCTGCAGCCGGGAGACCCCGCCGCGGAGATCGGCTTCACCGTCCGGCCGTTGCGGGACAGCCGCTCGTTCCGGACGCGACGGGTCGACACCGTGCAGCACGGCCGGCTGATCTGCACGGCCACCGTCTCCTTCCACATCCCCGAGGCCGGCCTCGACCACGCCGATCCGCTCCCCCACCGCCGGCCACCGGAGGACCTCGAACCCCGGTTCCCGTTCCAGCAGCCCGGCTCCGCCGACCCGGGCCCGATCGAGCAGCGCAAGGACTCCGCGGTGCCGGACCCCGCGGGCGTGGCGCTGTGGATGCGGGTGACCGCGCCGCTGCCGGACGATCCGCTGCTGCACACCGCGCTGCTGGTCTACCTCTCGGACTTCGGGATCCTGCACGGCGCGTACCGGCTGCACGGCGTGCGCCGCAGCCTGCGCCGGACCGCCAGCCTAGACCACGCGATGTGGCTGCACCGGCCCGCCCGGGCCGACGGCTGGCTGCACTACGACACCCGCAGCCCGACCGCCGTCGACGGGCGGGCGCTGGGCACCGGGACGTTCCACGCCGCCACCGGAGAGCTCCTCGCGACCGCCACCCAGGAGATGATCGTGCGGGGGCGTCGCGGCTGACCCGGTGGTCCGCCGACCTCCGTCCACACCGGAAGGGACCTGGGTCCCTAGGCAG
>JAOZVV010000153.1 GCA_025869365.1 Pseudonocardia sp. | reverse complement strand
AGCCACGGCACGTAGTCCGACGGGCCGATGTGCACGTTGTCCTTGCCCATGTCCCGGTCCACCTGCGAGGTCACGGACTGGGTCTTGGACACCTTCTTGGACTCGAGCCGCGAGAGCTCCTTCATGTTCAGGAAGTCCATGTTCCCGCCCACGTTGAGCTGCATCGTGCGGTCCAGCTGCACGCCGCGGTCCTCGAAGAGCTTCGCCAGCACGCGGTGCGTGATGGTGGCGCCGACCTGGGACTTGATGTCGTCACCCACGATGGGCACGCCGGCGTCGCGGAACTTCTGGGCCCACACCGGGTCCGAGGCGATGAAGACCGGCAGGGCGTTGACGAACGCGACCTTCGCGTCGATGGCGGCCTGGGCGTAGAAGCGATCCGCCGCCTCGCTGCCGACCGGCAGGTAGGAGACGAGGACGTCCGCCTTCGTCTCGCGCAGCACCGCGGCGACGTCCACGGGCTCCTCGTCGGCCTCGGTGATCGTGTCCCGGTAGAAGTGGCCGAGCCCGTCGAGGGTGTGGCCGCGCTGCACCGTGACCCCGAGCGGAGGCACGTCGGCGATCTTGATCGTGTTGTTCTCGCTGGCCCCGATGGCCTCCGAGAGATCGCGGCCGACCTTCTTGGCGTCCACGTCGAACGCGGCGACGAACGTGATGTCTCGGACGTGGTAGCCCCCGAAGTCGACATGCATCAGTCCGGGGACTCGTGCGCCGGGGTCTGCGTCCGCGTAGTACTGGACGCCCTGGACCAGCGACGCCGCGCAGTTGCCGACGCCGACGACGGCGACTCGCACCTCACTCATGCGGGTTCTCCTTCTTCCGTGAATCCGGGTCTGTGGGTACTGATGTGGTTGCGGCGGGCCCGGCGTCGTCGACGGGGTCCCCCTCCCGCTCGTTCGCGATCAGCTCGTTGAGCCAGCGGACCTCGCGTTCGGTGGTGTCGAGGCCGAGCTGGTGGAGCTCGCGCGTGTAGCGGTCGATCTGTTCACCGGCCCTGGCCAGCGCCGAACGCATGCCCTCCCGGCGTTCCTCGACCGTCCGCCGCCGTCCCTCGAGGATCCGCATGCGGGTCTCGGCGGGGGTGCGGGAGAAGAAGGCCAGGTGGACGCCGAAGCTCTCGTCGTCCCAGGTCTGCGGGCCGGCGTCGGAGAGCAGCTCGGCGAAGCGCTCCTTGCCCTCGGCGGTGATCCGGTAGACGCGGCGCGCGCGCTTGGACCAGCCGCCGGTGCTGTCCGGACCGGTCGAGCGGTCCGGATCCTCGGCGATGAGCCCGGCCCGGGTGAGCCGGCGGAGCGCCGGGTACAGCGAGCCGTAGGAGAAGACGCGGAACCCGCCGAGCCGCAGGCCCAGCTGCTTGCGCAGCTCGTACCCGTGGATCGGGGCCTCGAGCAGCAGGCCCAGGATCGCGAACTCGAGCATCGGTCCGTGCCTCCTCCCGCTCCTCCGGACGACCCCGGCGTCCTCCGGTCGATCGGTGCGCCGAGTATATCGGCGCGATACATCTCTTCGCTGGGTCGAGACCAGCCTCACGTGCCTGCCGGCGATGCCCGACGACGGTTCCCGGGTGCCGGCCGGGGTGCCGCGCGTACCCTGGCCGGGTGCTCACCCAGCGGCAGGTCGTCGACTATGCGTTGCAGCGTCGTTCGCTGCTCGCGGACGTCGCGTCCGGCCGGGTCGGTGTGGCCGAGGTCTGTGACGCCAGCCCCTACCTGCTGCGTGCGGCCCGTTTCCACGGCCGGACCGGCGAGGAGCAGTGCCCCGTGTGCCGCCGGGACCGGCTGACCGAGGTCAACTGGATCTTCGGTGAGGCGTTGCGGCACGCGTCCGGATCCGCCCGCAGGACCGAGGAGCTCGCCGCCCTGGAGAACACCGTGGACGAGTTCTCGGTGTACGTCGTCGAGGTCTGCCCGTCCTGCAGCTGGAACCACCTCGTCCAGTCCTACGTCCTCGGCAAGGGTGGTGACCACGGGCCCTCGCGCGGATCGGGCCAGCGACGGAGGACCGCCGCCGAGTGAGCCCGCCCCGCCGCGCAGACCCCCGAACCGAGCCGGCCCGCACGATCCGGCCCTCACGATCCGACCCCGTCGATCCCCCCGCCCCGGCCGTCCCGCTCCCCAGTAGGGCGGGCCGGGGAGAACCACGGAGCCAGCGGTGACCGACCAGAGTGATCCCCGGCACACGCCGGGACGGATGCCGTTCCCCGGCGGCGCCGATCCCGGACCCGGCCAGGACCGGGCGGCGCCCCCGGCGCGGCCCGCCGCCCCCGGCCAGGCCGTCGCGAACCAGCAACGACGTCCGCCCGACGCACCGGCCGGCCCGCGGCCCCCGGCACCCGGGCCGCGCGGCGGCGCCCCCGGCCAGGCTCCCCCACCCGGTCAGCTCCCCCCATCCGGCCAGCCGCCCCACCCGGGCCCGGTTCCCCAGCCCGGTCCCGTCCCCCGGTCCGGCCCCGCGCCCCATCCGGGGTCCCGGCCGCCCCGCCCGGGCGCTGCCCAGCCGGGCCCGACCCAGCATCTCCCCGGCCAGCCCCAGCCCGGACCCGGGAGGCCTCCTCGGCCGACGTCCGAACGCTTCCGTCCGGACGGTGGGGCCCCCGGCTCCGGCCCGCCCCAGCTGCTCACGCACGAGGAGCTCGCGTCCTCGTCCCCGTCGGTGCCGCGGTCCGATCCCGGCGCCACCCGCGCGCTCGGCGGCTCCGTCCCGCCGCCCGGCGGCCCGCCCGGTCCCCGGACGGGTGGCGGAGGCGGCGAGCCGCCGCGACGGTGGTGGAAGCTGCGCCGCGAGGACATAACGTGGCGTCTCGTGCGCCGGGTGTTGTACGTGCTGCTGGGCCTGTTCATCGTGGTGCCTGCCGTCGCGTTCGCCGTCGGCTGGGTGATCTTCAAGGTGCCGTCGGCGGACGACGCCGCCGTCACCCAGGTCGCCACCTTCAACTACACCGACGGCAGTCCGCTGGCCACGATCCGGCCCAACAACGTCAACCGCACCAACGTGGGGCTGGACCAGGTCCCCGTCCCCGTGCAGCACGCCGTGCTCGCGGCGGAGGACCGGTCCTTCTTCTCCAACCCCGGCTTCGACGTGTCCGGGATCGGCCGCGCGGTCTGGAGCCAGCTCACCGGCGGCATCGGCGGTGGCTCGACGATCACCCAGCAGTACATCAAGGTCACGACGGGCCAGGACCAGGTCTCGCTCTGGCGCAAGTACAAGGAGATCGTGCTCGCCGCGAAGATCTCGAAGGAACAGACGAAGGAACAGATCCTCGAGAACTACCTGAACGCGATCTACCTGGGCCGCGGCGCCTACGGCATCCAGGCGGCGAGCCAGGCCTACTTCGGCAAGAACGTCCAGGACATGACCCCGGCCGAGGGGGCGCTGATCGCCGGGCTGATCCAGTCCCCGTCGCGCTGGGACCCCGCCAAGAACCCGGAGAAGTCCCTGGAGCGCTGGAACTTCGTGATGGACGGCGAGGTGGCCGCCGGATGGATGACCCCGGCGGAGCGGGCCACGCAGGTCTATCCCGCGTGGAAGCAGCCGTCGTCGAACGAGGGCGGCATCCCCGGCGACAGCCGCGGCCACATCTACAACCAGGTCCGTGCGGAGCTCGAGGAGAAGGGCATCACGGACCAGGAGATCAACACGGAGGGCCTGACGGTCCAGACGACGATCGACCCGGCGCGGCAGCAGGACGCGATCGACGCCGTCACCAAGGTGATGAAGGGCCAGCCGGACAACCTGCGCACCGCGGTGGTGTCGGTCGACCCGAAGACCGGAGCGATCCTGGCGTACTACGGCGGGGACAACGGCGTCGGGCTGGACTACGCGCAGGCGCTGAAGCAGCCGGGCTCGTCGTTCAAGCCGTTCGTGCTGGCCGCGGCCCTGCAGCAGCAGCCGCCGATCGGCCTCGGCACCCAGTACGACGGCTCGTCCCCGCAGGTCCTCGCGGGCCAGAAGGTGTCGAACTCCGAGGGCGTCAGCTGTGGGCGGTGCTCGGTGAAGACGGCCATGACGCAGTCGATCAACACCGTGTTCTACAAGATGGCGATCGACGTCGGCCCCGCCGCCGTGGCCGAGGCCGCGCACAAGGCCGGCATCCCGGCGAACCTGCTCCCGGCGGACAAGCTCAGCGCCGGTATCGCCCTCGGTGACAAGGAGGTGCACCCGCAGGACATGGCGTCGGCGTTCGCGACCTTCGCCGCCGACGGCGTGTACCGCGAGCCCTACCTCGTCTCCCGCGTCACGACGAGCGACGGCCGGGTCATCTACGACCACGGCACCGGCACGGCCGGCACGCAGGCGTTCTCCGAGCAGGTCGCCCGCAACGTCACGGAGTCGATGACGGACGTCGCCCGCTCCTCGCGGATCCCGCTCGACGGCGGCCGCCCGGTCGCCGCGAAGACGGGCACGGTGCAGAGCAGCGTCGCCGGGCAGAACAACGACGCCTGGACGGTCGGCTACACCCCGTCGGTCTCCACGGCCGTCTGGGTGGGCACGGACGACAACAAGCCGATCAAGAACGCCGCCGGCCGGCCGGTCTACGGCCGCATGCTCCCGGGCTCGATCTGGGAGGAGTACATGAACGCGGCGCTCAGCGGGACCCCCCGCGAGCAGTTCTCCACCTTCGACCCGATCGGCCAGCCCCCGACCTCGGACGTCACCCGCTCCGCCACCCCCTCCACCGGCAACCAGGCCGGTGACAGCGGGGACGGCGAGGACGGGAACGACGGCAACGGGGACGGCGGCAACGGCAACGGCAACGGCGGGAACGGCGGCCGCAACAACGGCGGGAACGGCGACGGCGGGAACGGCAACGGCGGGAACGGCAACGGGAACGACGGCAACGGCGGGGACAACGGGAACGGCGGGGGCAACGGGAACGACGGCGGGAACGCCAACCCGAACGCCGACGGCGGGACGGACAACGCCGCCCTGCTCGGTGGCAGGAACGGCGGCCCGACCACGGACGGCGGATGAGGTCCGGCGCCGGCGGGGGGCCGGCGCCTGACCGGGTCGGCCCCGGGGTCCCGAGTCGCAGCGTGCCGAGCTGGACCGAGCCGCTCGCCGGGGCCGCCAGCCGGATCGTCGGCGGTCCTCTCGGGCGGCACGCACTCGTCGGGCGGAGCCGATTCTGGACGCCGCTGCGCGCGGTGCTGCTGATGGCCGTCGTGGTGCTCGCCCTGTCCTGGCTGGGCAAGGCGCCGTGCCTGCAGCAGTACCGCGACGGGGCGGGCCCGCTCGCCCTGGACTGGCAGAACAGCCGCCAGTACGTGGCGATGTGCTACTCGGACACCGTCCCGCT
>JAOZVV010000152.1 GCA_025869365.1 Pseudonocardia sp. | reverse complement strand
CCATCCCACACCTCCAAGACGAGGTGTTGCGACGACCAGTTGAATCCGCCCTGGGTTCCATGATCGCCGTGGATGATCCCGCCCGGGACCTGGCCGGCAATACCGCGCGAGTCGATGGCCATCCCGAGCGCGGAGGTGGCCAGGGTGCCGGAGCCACAGCTTCTCACCTGTCAGCTGCTCCACCCCGGCATAGACCTTGACCCGCACGGAGCCGCTCGGCAGCCATGAGATCGACCCGCGCTGACGCTTGTCGGGGGAGGCCACGAGGACGAGCGTAGGCGGTGTGGAGGCCACGAAGGAGGCCACGAAACCGGATCCGGAACGACCAAAGGCCCCTCGAAGGGGCCTCTGACCTGCGAAAATGGAGCCGCCTTGGGGAGTCGAACCCCAGACCTACGCATTACGAGTGCGTCGCTCTAACCGACTGAGCTAAGGCGGCCTTGTTCCGGACAAGCGTAGCAACCGCCCGACCGGTCGCCGACACCCCCCGGGCCTCAGCCCGTCGAGGCCGGGACCTCGCCTCCCCGCGGCGGGTCCCACGGGCGGCCCACCCCTGGGAGGGGGCTCAACCCGTGTAGAGGGAGGTCATCATCGCCTCCACCGCGATCCGCGGCTTCACGTTCAGCTCGAGGGCGTCCCGACAGGCCAGGACGGCCTCCAGGCGCCGGAGCGTGGACTCCGGTGTCCACTCCCGCGCGGCCAGGCGGATGTCCTCGTCCCGGTCCGGGTTCGCCAGTGGGACCCGGGCCGTGCTGCCGCGCACCAGGACGTCCCGGAAGAAGCCGGCCATGTCCACGAGTGCGCGGTCCAGGGCGTCCCGCTGGGTGCGGGTGGCCCGGGACTTCTGCTTGCGCTCCAGCTCGCGCTCGGCGGCCTTGGCGCCGCGGGCCGCGGTGGCCGCGCCCTTGCCGGTGCCGCCCGCACCCATGGCGATCGAGAGCTCCTCGCGTTCGGCCGCGTCCCGGGTGCCGCTGACGTCCGCGGCCTCGGACTCCGCGGAACGCACCAGCGAGTCCGCGAAGGCGAACGCGTCCCCCAGGTTCCGGAGCTTCATCGGGACGCCCAGGATGCGTTCCCGGCGTTCGCGCGCGTCCTGGTCCCGGGCCAGACGGCGGGCCCGGCCCACGTGCCCGCCGGACACCGACGCCGCCCACCGGGCGGTCTCCGGGTCGATGCCGTCGCGCTCGACCAGCACCTCCGCGACGGCCTCGGGGACCGGCGTGCGCAGGGGCACCAGCCGGCAGCGCGAGCGGATGGTGACCGGGACGTCCTCCGGGTGGTCCGAGGGCGCGCAGAGCAGGAACACGGTCTGTGCGGCAGGCTCCTCGACGGCCTTGAGCAGGGCGTTCGACGCGCCTTCGGTGAGCCGGTCGGCATCGGTGATGATCAGGATCTGGTAGCGGCCGGTGGACGGGCGACGCGCGGCGAGCTGGACGAGCGCGCGCATCTCCGCCACCGAGATGGACAGCCCCTCGGGGACGACCTCACGGACGTCCGCGTTCGTCCCGGCCATGATCGTGCGGCAGGCCTGGCACTCGCCGCAGCCGGCCTCGGGACACTCCAGTGCGGCGGCGAACGCGCGGGCGGCGACGGACCGGCCCGAGCCGGGCGGCCCGGTGAAGAGCCAGGCGTGCGTCATCGCGGACGGCACGCGGGCGGCGTGGTCCAGCTCCTCGACGGCGGCGGGCTGGCCCACCACGTCCCGCCAGACCCCCGACGCCCGGGTCACGTCCGGGCCTCCGGCTCCCCGGCAGCCGCGATGCGCTCCTCGGGCGGGCCGACCGGCGCCTTCTCCGGCGCCCGGCCGCGGGCGGGTTTCAGCACGGGGGCCAGCCCGGCGGCGACCCGCGCGGCGACCTCGGCGGGGTCGCCGTCCGCGTCGACCACGACATAGCGGTGCGGCTCGGCCGCCGCCATGCGGGTGAGCAGGCGCTGCACCCGGACGTGCTCCTCGCCGGCCACCCCGGGCGGGGGCTTGGAGGCCGGGTCCCCGTCCGTGACGGGGGCCCGGTCCAGCAGGACCGAGACGTCCGCGCGGAGCCGGCCGGTGGCCCAGGCGGCCAGGCTCTCCAGCTCGCCGGCGCCGAGCTCGGCGTTCATCCGGTCCGCCGCCACACCGAACTGCACCAGCGGGCTCGCGACGAACCGATCCATCACCACCACCGAGCCCGCGGCCAGGGCCGGGCGCACGACCCGTTCCACCAGGTCCGCCCGCAGGGCCGCGGCGGCGAGGGCCTGCGCGCGGGCACCCGAGAGCTCGGCCTCACGCATCGCGGAGGCCCAGCGGGCGTTCTCCGGCTCGCCGTCGCTCGGGACGACGACGGTGTGCCCCTGGGCGCGCAACGCCTCGGCGAGGCGGTCCGTCTGGTCCGCCGTCTCGGCCGGCGTGGCGCCCTCGACGGCGAGCAGCACGCCGACGTGCCGGCTGGCACCGCGGCGCAGCGCGGAGAGCAGGTCCGGGAGCAGCGGCTCGACCCGCCGGTCGTCCATCTGCCGGTACGCGAAGCTGCCGACGATCGCCGCCACGAGCCCGCCCGCCAGCAGGACGACCCGGGTGCCGTCGATCTGGAAGTCCCGGCCGAACAGCTCCACGTGCCGCGACGCGACCACGCCGACCAGCAGCGGGACCAGCGACGTGGCCCCCAACAGCACCAGCCGGACGAGCGACTGCACCAGGGCGACGACCCGGCCGCGGATCTCGTCCTGCACCTGGGAACCGATGATCGTGAGCCCGGTGAGGAACGCGATGCCGGCGAAGCTCCCGACCAGCGCGACCGTCAGCAGCGCGACGACCAGGTGCGGCGCCACGGCGACCAGGCAGAGCGAGAAGCCGGCCCCGACGATCGCGGTGCCGAAGAGCCGGTTGTGGGGCAGCCTCCGGGCGAACCGGGGCGCGGACCCCATGCCGATCGCCAGGCCGACGAACACCGCCGTGAACAACATGCTGTACGACGCGTCCCCGCCGCCGAGGCTGGAGGAGTAGAGCTTGGCCGTGGCGATCACGGTGCCGCCCGCGGCGAACGCCCCGATGATGCCGATGATCAGGCCGCGGATCAGCGGGGTGTTCCCCACGAACGAGACGCCGTCCCGCAGCAGGGTCACCATGCCCGGCGGCTTGTCCGTCTGCGCCCGCGCACCCGTGCGTCCGGAGATCTCCTTGATGAAGAACCACACCGTGAACGCGGTGAGCAGGTACGCGACGCCGTTGAGCACCAGCGCGACGTAGACGGTGGTGATCGGCGAGCTGCCGGGGAAGAACGACCCCGAGCTGGAGATGACGGTGAACAGGCCGGACGCGACGAGCACGGCGACGCCGTAGGTCATCACCAGCGCGAGCTGGTTCGCCGTCTCCACCTGGTCCGGGCGGCGCAGCAGGTTCGGGACCGAGGCGTCCTTGGCCGGGATCCAGAAGGTGGCGCAGACCTCGATCAGGAAGGTGGCGGCGAAGAGCCACCACAGCGACCCGACGATCGGGATCGAGACGAACAGCCCGAAGCGCAGGATGTCGCAGGTGACCATCACCTTGCGCCGGTCGAACCGGTCCGCCAGGGCCCCGGCGAAGGTGCCGCCGAGCAGGGCGGGCAGCAGCTTGACCGCGACGACGCCGCCGAGGGCGTAGCTCTGCGCCGAGTATCCGCTGGTCAGCTGGGTGGCGAGCGAGGTCAGCGCGAGCAGGCTCAGCCAGTCCCCGGTGGCGGAGACGGCGGTGACGGCCCACAACCGGCGGAACGCGGGGATGGCCAGCACGCTGCGGACCCGGTGCGACGTGGGCGCGGCGATCGACGGCGTGCCTGGAGCGGCGTCGGAAACGATCGCTCAACCTCCTCCGGAAGGGCCGGAGGGGAGTCCCGGCCGGTCCGCGGCGGCTGCCCGACGGGCAGCCGAATCAGTTCCAGGGTAGCCATGGGGCCCGACGGTTCCCGGATGTGGGCACGTCAGGGACCTCAGCGGTTTCTCAGAGCCACGGGGCGTCACCCCTCGTCACGGGTTGGTGAGCGCGACGATCAGCTGGACCAGGATCACGCCGTAGACCAGGACGAAGAACAGCGTGAACGCCCGGTTGCCGAGCTTGCTGCGGGCGTGCCGGGACAGACCCATGATGTCCGGTTCGTGCTCGACCGGGGGGCGGTGGGGACCGGCGGGTCCGTCCCACAGCGCGGGGGGCGGAGCCCTGCGGGGGGCGGGCGGCCGGGGCACGGGGGCCGGACGGGGATCGGCGCCCGGCTCGACCGGGCCCGGCACAGCGACGACCTCGCCGAGCGGCTGGGCCTCCTCGGGTGACCGGGCCTCCTCGGTCGGCGAGGTCTTCTCGGCCGGCGTGACTTCCGCGCGCGGCGGGATCTCCCGGCCGCCGCTGCGGCGCGCCGCACGAACCCGCGCGGACGGCCAGGGTTCCTCACCCCTGGACGGCGGCGGGACCTGCGCGGACGGCGCGCGCGCAGGCGGGGGGACGGCCGCGTCGGCATGCCCTCCCGCATCCATGCGCGCGATGCTAGGCCGGAGCCCGGCCTACGTCCCGGAGCGACGCGGCCGTCCCGGGCGAGCGGTCAGCCGCCGTCGTCCCCGCCGTCGCCTCCGCGCGGGCCTCCCCCGCCCTGGTCCCCGCCGGCGTCCCCGGGTTGCCCGGGGGCGGGCCGGCCGTCCTCGGTGCCGGGCGCGGGCGGCGGCGCGGGCACGGACCCGCTGCTGATCTGCAGGGTGATCGTCTCACCGGGGAGCGCCGTGCCCCGGGGGCTCTGCCCGACGACCGTTCCGCGGCCCGCCAGGTTGTCCACCGTGGTCACGGTGACCTTCCAGTTGGCACGCTCCAGGATCGAGCGGGCGTCGTTCTGGCCGCGGCCCACGACGTCCGGTACCCGGGACTCCGCTCCACCCTGCAGGTAGCGGTCCACCGGGGCCGGCAGCGGCAGCACCGGGGTGCCCTCCACCATCGGCTTCACGGCGCCGAACCACGTCTCCGCCGGCGTCTTGCCACCGAAGATGTTGCCGCTGCCGCAGGCGAAGGGGGCACCCGCGCCGTCGCAGAGGGGGCGGGGGCGGTTCGAGTTGTCGAAGGTGATCACCGAGCCGGCGAGGTTCGGCAGGAAGCCGACGAACGCCGCGGACTTGTGCTGCTGCGTCGTGCCCGTCTTCCCCGCCATCGGACGGTCCCAGCCGATCTGGCGAGCGGCCGCCGCCGAGGTGCCGATCTGGTCGTCCCTGCTCAGGGCGGTGAACATCGTGTCCGCCAGCCCCGGGTCCACGGCCTGGTTGCACGCGGCCTCCGTCAGCGGCACCGGGGCGCCGGTGGCGTCGGTGATCGAGTCGATGGGGCTCGGCGGGCACCACTTGCCGTGACTGGCGATCGTCGCGCCCACGTTGGCGAGCTCCAGCACGCTCGTCGGCGTGACACCCAGGGTGAACGACGCGAGCTTCTGCGCCTTGGTGACCTCGGCGATGGAGCGGTCCGTGCGCCGCCCGGTGTTGGGGTCCACGAACGGGGTGGTGGCCAGGGACTTCATCCCCAGCCGCACGGCCATGTCCACGACGTCCGGGACGCCGGTGAACTCCTCGAGCTTGATGAACGCCGTGTTCGGGGACGTGGCGAGCGCGTCGGTGAGGCTCATCCGGCCGGGATAGTTGCCGGCGTTGGCGACGGGGATCGGCCGGCCGCCGCCGTCGGTGTAGATCGGCGACGCGTAGCCGCTCGGCGGCACCGTGAGCTGGTAGTTGATGCCCAGCCCCTTCTCCAGCGCCGTCGACGCGGTGAAGATCTTGTAGACCGAGCCCGCGCCGAGGTTGACCGGCTGGTACGGCAGGCCGTAGCTGGTCTCCATCGCCTCCGCGTTCAGGCCGAAGGTGCGGCTCGACGCCATCGCCAGCACCTTGTGCTTGTCCTGGCCCGGCTCGACCAGCGACATCACGTTGGCGACGTTCGGCTGGCTCGGCGGGACCTCGGCGTCCAGGGACGCCTTCATCTTGGCGAGCTTGTCCCGGTCCAGGGTCGTCCTGATCGTGTACCCGCCGCGGTTGATCTGCTCCGTGGAGAAGCCGGCCTCGGTCAGGTACTCCACGACGTACTTGCAGAAGAAGCCCGCGTCCCCTGCGCCGATGCAGCCGTTGGGCTGGCTGCCGAGCGGGCTCGCGATGCCCAGCGACGACGCCGTGGCCTGGCTCGCCTGCTCCGTGGTGATCATGCCCTGTTCCCGCATCGCGCCGATGACGACGTTGCGCCGGTCCATCGCGGCCTGCGGGTTCTGCACCGGGTCGAACTGGGTGGTGCTGCGGACCATCCCGGCGAGCATGGCGGCCTGCGGGACGGTCAGCTTGTCCGCGGTGGTGTTGAAGTAGGTGCGCGCCGCGGCCTGGATGCCGTACGCGCCGTTGCCCCAGAAGACGATGTTCAGGTAGCGCGTGAGGATCTCGTCCTTGCTCAGCTGGCGCTCCAGCTGCAGGGCGATCCGCGCCTCCTTAAGCTTGCGGGCCGGCGTCTGCTCGGTGGCCTTGAGCCGCTCCGCCTCGGTCTGCGCCTCGACGTAGAGCGTGTAGTTCTTCACGTACTGCTGGGTGAGCGTCGAGGCGCCCTGCACGACGTCCCCGGACGCCGAGTTCGCGACGACCGCGCGGATCGTGCCCTGCCAGTCCACGCCCTGGTGCTGGTAGAAGCGCCGGTCCTCGATGCCGACGATCGCGGCCTTCATCGCGGGCGAGATCTGGTCCGAGGTGGCCAGGGAGCGGTTCTGGTCGAACAGGTACGCGATCGGCTGCCCGTCCGAGTCCGTCAGCGTCGTGGTCAGCGGCAGGTTGCCGGTGACCAACGTGCTGGACGAGCTGTTGACGCTGTCCCCGGCGTCGTTCGAGAGCAGGCCGACGCCCGCGGCGAACGGGAACGCGACACCCGCGGTGACGACACCGGCGAGCAGGCAGAGCCCGGCGAGAAGGGCGATCGGCCGGACCAGTCCACGCCTACGGGGTGCATCGGGGCCGCGCGGGGCGTCGGGGGGAGGGGCCACGACGCGTCACGTTACCGCCCGGGAGGTGCGGCTCCTGTCAGGTTGAGTAGTTCTGCGTTCTTACGCCCTTCCGTGATCTCTCGGACGATTCGTGACAGGTCGGGGGGACCGGCGATCTCGGAAGGGGCGGACGTGACGAGGCACGCGGATCCGGACAGGTGGAACTGGCGCAGCGCGGCCCGCTGCCGGACCACCGACGCCGAGGAGCTCTTCGTGAGCGGCGCGGAGCAGCGCCGGGTGCGGGACTTCTGCAAGGCCTGCCCGGTCCGCACCGAGTGCCTCTCGCACGCGCTGGACCAGCGGATCGAGTTCGGGGTGTGGGGCGGGATGACCGAGCGCGAACGGCGCGCCCTGCTGCGCGCGCGGCCCGACGTCGAGTCCTGGGCGCTGGTGCTGTCCACCGCGCGGGAGAGGCACTACGCCTCGGCCGCGGAGGAGTCCGCGGCCCGGATGGCGGAGGCGGACACGCCGTCGGGCGGGCTCACCGAGACGGGCTGAGCCGACCGGCCGGGCGACGGGTCGGCGTGTCACGAACGGCGCGTCCGGGGCGTGTCGCACCCCGGAGGTGCCGCTCGGGGCTCTCGGGGCTCTCGGGGCTCTCGGGGCTCTCGGGGCTCTCCTCGGAGCCTCAGAGGTGGTGCACCTTCGCCGGCACCGTCGGGGTGGACTCGCCACCGTTCGCGAGGCGCTCACCCACCTCGCGGAGGCCGTCGAGATCCGCGATGTCCCCGGCCACCGCGGGCACCCGCGCCACCGGGACGTCCGGGTGCGCGCCCACGAACCGGCTCAGCAGGCGCTCCTCGCGGTCCGCGAGGTCCACCCGGTCCGCGTGCAGCCGCAGCACCGCCGCGGCCAGCCGGGACGAGCCCGCGTTCTCCGCCGCGTGCCGGGCCTTCGCGGCGGACAGCGGCGCGAGGACGGGGTGTGTCCGGTTGAGCACGAGCCCGGCCAGCGGCATGTCCTCGCCGGAGAGCCGGTCCACGAAGTAGGCGGCCTCGCGCAGCGCGTCCGGCTCCGGCGCGGCGACGACCACGAAGGCCGTCCCCGGGGAGCGCAGCAGGTCGTAGGTCTTGGTCGCGCGCTCGCGGAAGCCGCCGAACATCGTGTCGAAGGCCTGCACGAACGCCGACGCGTCCGCCAGCAGCTGGCCGCCGAGGATCGTCGAGACGGCCCTCGCGAAGAGCTGGAACCCCGCCCCGACGATCTTGCGCAGGCCCTTGCCCCCCGCCCGAGCGGGCGAGGACAGCAGCCGGATCATCCGGCCGTCCAGGAAGTTCGACATCCGCTGCGGCGCATCGAGGAAGTCCAGTGCCGAGCGGGACGGCGGCGTGTCCACGACGACCAGGTCCCACCGCCCGCGGGCGGTGAGCTGGCCCAGCTTCTCCATCGCCATGTACTCCTGCGTGCCGGAGAACGAGGAGGAGATCGTCTGGTAGAAGGGGTTCGCGATGATCGTCGAGGCGCGGTCCGGGGACGAATGGGCGTGGACCATGTCGTCGAAGGTCCGGCGCATGTCCAGCATCATCGCCTCCAGCTCGCCGTCCCCGGCGAGACCGGGGACCGAGCCGGGCTCGTTGCTCAGCGCGTCCAGGCCCAGTGCCTGGGCCAGCCGCTTCGCCGGGTCGATCGTCAGCACGACGACCTTGCGACCGCGTTCGGCGGCCCGCAGCGCCAGCGCCGCGGACGTCGTCGTCTTGCCGACGCCGCCGGAACCGCAGCAGACGATGATCTTCGTCGCGGGGTCGTCGATGACCGCGTCGACGTCCAGGGCCCGCGGTTTCGCGGGGCTCACGCGGACGCCCCGACGGTCGTGCCGACGCCTTGGGCGATCAGTGTCTCGGCCAGCTCGTACAACGCGCCGAGGTCCACGCCGCCGAGCAGCTGCGGGAGCTCCAGGCGGGCGACGTCCCGGGTGCCCGCCTCCAGGCGGGCGGCCGCCGCGGAATCCGACGCGACCCGGACGGCGTGCTCGACCGTCTCGGCCACCAGGCCGTCGATCACGTCGGGGGGCAGGTCCAGCCCGGCGGACGCGAGCCCGGCGCGCACCCGCGACGCGTCCACCCGGCCGTTCGCGGCGGGCGCCACGGAGCGGTCCGGGAGCCACTGCTCGCGCACCCGGTTGACGATCACCGCGCCGACCCGCAGGTCCGCCCCGGCGAGCTCGCGGACGGTCTCCAGCGTCTCGGTGACGGGCAGGTCCTCGAGCAGGGTGACCAGGTGCACGGCCGTCCGCGGGGAGTGCAGGAGCCCGACGACGCCCTCGGCCTGGTTGTGGATCGGCCCGGTGCGCGCGAGCTCGGACATCGCCTTGGTGACGTCCAGGAAGGTGACCAGCCGGCCGGTGGGCGGGGCGTCGAGCACCACCGCGTCGTAGACGGGGCGGCCCTTCTCCGTGCGCGAGACGCACTCCTTGACCTTGCCGGTGAGCAGCACGTCCCGCAGGCCCGGCGCGAGCGTCGTCGCGAACTCGATCGCGCCCATCCGGCGCAGGGTCCGGCCGGCCATGCCGAGGCGGTAGAACATCTCGAAGTACTCCAGCAGCGCGGCCTCGACGTCCACGGCCAGGGCCCGGACCTCGCCGCCGCCGGGCGCGACGGCGATCCGCCGCTCCTCGTACGGCAGCGGCGCGGTGTCGAAGACCTGTGCGATGCCCTGCCGGCCCTCGACCTCGACGAGCAGCGTGCGCCTCCCGCCGGAGGCGAGCGCGAGGGCCAGGGCCGCCGCGGCCGTCGTCTTGCCCGTCCCGCCCTTGCCGGACACCACGTGGAGCCGGGCACCGGAGAGCTCGGCGGGCCAAGCGGATGACGTCACCGCCCCACACTAGGCGAGCACCCCGCGCACCGGCCCGGCCAACCGCCCGGCACCGACCGCCCGTCGACCCGACCCCGGTCCGACGCACGGTCGGGTGACACCGCCCGGCTACAGTCCGACCATGAGCTCCCCGGCCATCGCGAGGTGGGAATACCTCACCGCACCACTGCTGATCCACAACACCAAGGCGATCCTGGACAACTTCGGCCGTGACGGCTGGGAGCTGGTCACGGTGACGTCCGGAGCGAACGCGGAGCAGCTGGTCGCGTTCTTCAAGCGCCCGGTGGCCCAGTGACGACTCCCACCGAGCGGCTCGCCGAGCTGGGCATCACCCTCCCCTCCGTCTCGGCGCCCGCCGGGTCCTACGTGCCGGCCAAGCGTTCCGGCTCGCTGGTCTTCACGGCCGGCCAGGTGCCGTTCGTCGACGGCGCGTTGCCGCTGAGCGGCAAGGTCGGGGACACCGTCACACCCGAGCAGGCCAACGGTCTCGCCCGGATCTGCGCGCTCAACGCGCTGGCCGCGGTGGACGCCCTGGTGGGGCTGGACTCGGTGACGAGCGTCGTGAAGGTCGTCGGGTTCGTCGCCTCGGCCCACGGCTTCAACGGCCAGCCCGCCGTGATCAACGGCGCCTCGGACCTGCTCGCCGAGGTCTTCGGAGAGGCCGGGCAGCACGCCCGGTCCGCGGTCGGCGTCGCCGAGCTGCCCATCGACGCGCCCGTCGAGGTCGAGCTGGTCGTCGAGGTCGCCTGATGGGCGGGCCGAGCGAGGCTGGTCACGAGCTGCTGCTGCGGCTCGCGGGCAGGCTCCCGGACGACGTGCTGTGGCGGCTGCGGGACTGGCTCGCCGCCGGGGCCGTCGATCCCGTGGCGGCGCTCCTGCCGCGGGCTCTGCTACGCAACCGGGTCGCGCTCACGGACGCCGAGCGCGAGCTGCTGGTCGACGCGGCCGGTGACGGCCCGCAGCGGCGGCTGATCGACGCCGTGCTCCCGCTGACCGGTCCGGACGAGCATCGCTTCGTGTTCGCGCCGGGTCCCGGCCTGCCGGACCTGGCCGCGCTCGGGGCGATGGCTGTCGTCCGTGGCGATCCCGGAGCCACCGAGCTGCGGCAGAGCCGGCGCGGGTCCCGCGGTGAGCAACGCGTGCTGCTGGTGGCGGACGCCGCCCGGCCGCTCGAGCTCACCGGGATCCTGCAGCGGCTGCTGCGCGCGCACGGGGACCGGACGCCCTGCGTCGAGGTCCTGCCGGCGGGCATGGAGCCGCCCGCCTACCACCAGGCCGCGATCGTCGGCTCGGCCCTGCTGTGGTCCCGCGGACCGGGGTCCCCCGAGAACGCGCCCGAAGCCACCGTCGTCACCACGACATCTGACGATCCCGCCCCCGCGCCGAGCCCGGCGTCGAGCGGGGCGAGCTGAGCGAAGGAGGGCCATGTCGGCCCCGCCTGCCCTGACCACCCACGAGCTGCTGCTCGCCCTTGCCGGGCGGGTCGACGACGACCTGCTGGGCATCGGCCGCGAACTCGCCGCGATCGGGGAGGATCCGCAGGCCGTCGAGCTGCTCGCGGCGGCGCTCGTCGCGGACCGGGCGGTGCTGCCGCCCTGGATCCGGGACGCGGTCGTCGCGGCGGCGCGCAGCCGGCACGTCGAGATCGACGTCGACGGCGGGCTGCCCCCGGCCGTCACCGAGGACCGCAGCGCGCACCGCTTCCAGGCCGACGCGCTGCCGGTCGGGCTGATTGCGGACACGGTCCGCCGGGTCCCGCCGCGCAACCTCGCGGGCTGCACCGTGCGGCTGACCTGGCGGCTCACGCCCGCCGGCGCCGCGCCCGGCCCGCTGCCGCACCCCGTCCTGCTGGTGGAGATGCCGGCCCAGGGCGGATCCGCCGAGGTGCTGGCCTACCGGCTGAGCTCCGTGCTGGACCGGGCCGGGATCCCGTCGTCCGTCGAGGCCTACGGCTCCGCGGCCGCGCTGCCCGCCTACCACCTGGAGGCGCTGCAGAACGCGCGGGCGTTGATCGACGGCGGGGCTGGGCGGCCGGCACCCCGGCCGGTCGAACGGGGTGTCGCGCCCGCACCCGTCACGGCGCCGGTGGAGACGGTGGCGTCCACGGGCCTGATCTCCTCCGGACCGTTGTTCACCGCGCCGATCTCGGTGGAACCGGTGGTCGCCCGGCCGGTGCCCTCTGCTGCGCCGGCCGATCCGGGCACCCCCGCACCGGCGGCTCCGGGAGGCGGCGAGCCCCCGGACGCGTCCGGCTCCGTCGAGCCCGATGAGACGCCCGCGGCTCCCGAGGCCACTCGGCCGGGCCCCGTGGAGGGGCGGAGCGATCGCCCCGCCCCGTCGGAGCCGGAGGCGGCCACCCCGCTGACCGGGCTCCCGCGGCAGGACATCGCCGAGACCACCGCCCGCATCCCGCAGCGTCCCCGCGGACCGAGGCCGGCCGGGCCGATCCGGGTCGTGCCGGATCCCGGGCCGCGGGAGAGCGCGCCGCCGGCCGCGGAGTTCCCGCCGCGATCGCCGGCGCTCGGGCAGCTCCCGCGCCTCCCGGAGGAGCCCGGTTCCGAGGCGGAGCGCTCGGACCTCGAGCCCCGGGACCCCGCCCCTCGCGCGGTCCGCCCGTTCGGTGCGCCCACGCCCGGCTCATCCCCGCCCCTCCAGGGTGAGGGCACACGGGTGCGTCCCCTGCCGCCGCGTGGCCCGCGCCCTGGACCGGGCCCGCGGACCGGGCCGCCGCTCTCGGTCGTCCCGCCCGCGCCGGACGCCGGGGGGACCGCCGTCGAGCCCTCCCGATCGGACGTCCCGGACCCCGTCGACGCGTTGAGCGGCCCGCTCGACCGGCCGCTCCTGGAGCCGATGCTGGAGCCGGCGGACGGGCCGCCCGCCATGGACCCGGTGCCCACCCCGGTTCCGGCTGACACCGGGCCCGGAGCCCCCACCGCTGACGGGGCACCGGACGCCCCCGAGGCACCGGACGCCCCCGAGGCGCAGGGCGCCCCCGAGGCCGCGGCCCCCTGGGCCGAGGACTGGGCATCCGGGGAGTGGGCGATGCCCGACGCCGGCCGCCTGCGTGCGGACGCGCCCGCGGAGGACGACGTCGAGGACACGCGGCGCCGGGCGGCGGTCGATCCCGGAGTCTCGGATCCTGTCGTGGCCGGTCCCGCTGCTCTCGATCCCGGTCCCGCTGCTCTCGATCCCGGTTCGGAGGTCCCCGCCCCGGGGCAGGCCGTCGACGAGCATCCGGTGCACGAGGCTCCGGACACCGACCGGACCCCGGACCAGCAGGACGACGTCCCCGACGACGCCCCCTACGGCCGTCGGGCCGCCGTGGACGGCAGCCCCACGTTGCGTCCCCTTCCCGGTGGACGCCGGCGTGCCCGGCACCGTTCGGACGTCACGGACACCACGCCCGACGGGCTGCCCGCTCCGCGGCCCGTCCCACGGCTGTCCCGTCCCGGCCGGCCCGAGGAGGCCTCGCCCGCGGAGCATCTCGCCGTTCCCGCCGCGGAGCCCGCCGACACGGTTGCGGACGACGCCGGGGCGGACCGCACGGACGAGGACCTCTTCGGCCCGACCGTCCGTCGCACCACCGAGCCGGACCATCTCTTCGGCCCCCTCCCGGGCTCCGAGGAGGACGAGCGGGCCGGAACGGACCCGGGAGCGGGAGCAGGGACACCGCGTCCCGAGCAGGACCGGATCCAGGAGCACCGGCCCGAGCAGGCCGGACACCAGCAGCCCGAGCCCGGGCGCCGCGAGGAGCCCGGCCTTCCCTCGGCCGGACCCTCCTCCGGGCCGTCGTCGCCGCAGCAGTCCGAGCAGCGGGACGTGCCCGAGGACCGGGACCTGCCCGAGGACCGCCCGGGGCCTCCCCCCGCGCGGCCGGACGTCGAGCGGCCCCCGGTCCGACGACCGGACTTCGACCGGCCCGCGTACGACCGCTCCGCGTTCAGCCGGCCCGCGTTCGGCGGCCCACCGCCGGGCGAGACGCCCGGCTCGCTCTTCGGCGAGGCACCGGACCGGTCGTCCGCACCGGGGAACGGGCCCGCCCGACGGTCCTGGACCGGATCCCGAGCGGACGGCCGGGCCCGTGAGGGCAGCGGCGACGGGTTCGGGGGCCCCGCGTTCGAGGGCTCGACCCCGGAGGACCCGGCAACCAGGGACCCGGCATTCGGGGACCCGGCGTTCGGGGACCCGGCGTTCAGGGACCCGGCTGCCGAGCGTCTGGACCCGACGCCCCCCGGGCCCGCTGGAGGCGGGTTCGGCGCCGACACGGCCGCTGCCCGGCCCGTCGAGGCCCGACCGGACGGCCCGCCCCAGGGCCCCGGGACGGATCGGCCGTTCCCGGACGACCGACCCGGCACCCGGCAGGACGAGCGGGAGACGCGCGGGATCGGCGCCGAGGACGTCGGGCACCGCAGCAGCGCCCAGCACGACGGCGGGTTCGACGACACCCGGCAGGACGAGCCCGGCCGCACGGGTCGCCCGGACCTCCGGCAGGTCTCACCGGGGGCTCCGCGCGCCGACGCCCGGGGCGGCGCCCCGTGGCTGGACGACCCGGCGGAGCCGAGGCGGGACGGCCCGCCCCGCCCGGCCCCCGGCGAGGAGCCGTCCGCTGAGGCCATGGCCGCGCTGTCCGGCCGCGAGCGCGAGCTCCTGCGCCGCCTGCAGGAGGAGCTGGCGTCCCGCGAGCGCCCGCCGGCGCAGGACAGCGGTCCGTACCCGGGCCCGCCGCGCCACGGCGGCGGACCGCCGTCCCGGCCCGGCCCGGACGCGGGGCGCAACGGGCATCGCAACGGGCACGCCCCGGGACACCCGATCGGCCCGCCGGACATCGCCTGACGGGGATCCCGCAGGTCAGGCCGAGATCGTGTGCTGCACCGCGTCCAGCAGCCGCTGGAGGTGCAGCGCACGGTCGGCGTTCTGCGGGAGGTCCGTCCGGCCATCGCGCACGGCGGCGGTGAACTCGTCGAGCAGGACGCCGTAGCAGGCCACCGGGTCCATCGGCCGGGTCGCGAGGACGTGCCGCCCGATCGACCCGAACGCCGTCACCTCGACCTCGGTGGGCTCCACCGGCAGCTGCAGGGACATCGTCACGGTGCTCCGCGCGCCGCCGTCGTGGAGCAGCCCGATACGCCACAGGTCCGGTTCGTCGAGGTGGGCCCAGTCGATCCCCGTGACCTCACCGAGTGCCGCATCGAGCAGGTCGATCATGTGCGGCCCGATGTCCAGCAGCGCTCCGCGCTCCGCGCGCCAGGCCGAGGCCGCGTAGGGCCCACCGAGCAGCGCACCCGAGAGCCACCGTGCGGAACCGACCGTGTCCGGCCCGGCGGACCCGCCCGGCAGGCCGGCCAGCCACGCCCGGACAGCGGGGTCGAAGCGCATCGTGAGCATGGTCGTCGAGCAGACCGCGGCGGCCGAGATCGCGGCGGCGACCTCCTCGGCCGCGGGCAGCGAGTCCGCGAGCGGCTTGTCCAGCACCAGGTGTCTCCCGGCGGCGGCGGCCCGCAGGGCCAGCTCGCCCTGGACCTGTGGCGGGACCGCGAACGCGACGGCGTCGACGGCGTCGAGCAGGGCTTCGACGCTGTCGAAGGCCACGCCGCCGTGCTCCGCGACGATCTCCCGCGCGGGCTCCGGCCGCCGCGTCCAGACCCCCGCGAGCGTGGCCCGCGGATGCCCGGCGATCCCCGGCGCGTGCACGCCGCGGCCCCACGGCCCGGCCCCGATCAACCCGATTCGCAACTGGTCCACCCCGCCATCGTGCACGGCCCGACGTGTCCGCGTTCACTCCGGCGTCCTCCGACGGCATCGTTCGCATGGCTTATGGTCCGAAGGTGAGCACCGACGATGTCACTGCCGACACGCCTGCGCCGCCGGTCGTCCCGCGGCCGGCCGCCACCGTTCTGCTGCTGCGGGACAACCCGAACCCGCCCGCGGGGCGCAGCCCGCTGCAGGTCTTCCTGCAACGCCGGGTCCCGCAGATGGCCTTCGCCCCGGGGATGACCGTCTTCCCGGGCGGCAGCGTCGACCCGTCGGACACCCCGGACGCGGACGGCTGGGCCGGCCCGTCGCCCGAGGCCTGGGCCGAGGCGATCGGGATCCCCGTGGACATCGCCGGCGGGACCGTCTCCGCCGCCGTCCGGGAGACCTTCGAGGAGTGCGGCGTCCTGCTGGCCGGCCCCAAGGGCGAGGCGCCCCTGGCACCTGCGCCGCAGGCGACGCAGTGGCGCGAGGACCTCGCGACGCACCGCCGCCCCCTCGCCGACGTCCTGTCCGAGGCCGGGTACGTCCTGCGCTCGGACCTGCTGCGGGTCTGGTCCCGGTGGATCACCCCGCCCGGGCCGTCCCGGCGCTACGACACCGTCTTCTTCGTGACCGTCGTGCCGGAGGGCCAGGAGGCGGACGCGCTCACCACCGAGGCCGTCGAGGCCGGCTGGTGGTACCCGGCCGAGGCCTTCGAGCGCCGCGACGCCGGGGAGATCGAGCTGATGGTCCCCACCGCGCGGACGCTGGAGGACATCTCGGCGTTCGAGCGCGCCGCGGACGTGATCGCGGCCGCCGGGCAGCGGGTGATCACCGCGATCCGGCCCGAGATCAAGAACCGGGACGGCCAGCCGGTCATCGCCATCGACGGCCAGCCGGACTTCACCGGCCCGATCCCGGCGGCGGAGCGCGCATGACCCCGCCGGGCGCGGTGCCGCCGCCGGTGCGGGGGGCCGAGCATCCCGCCTACGGCGTGCTGCGGCCGGTGACGGCGCTGGCCTCGGTCCTGCTCGCCCACAACCCGTCGCCCATGACGCTCGACGGCACGAACACCTGGGTGCTGCGCGCACCGGGCGTCGAGGGCTGCGTCGTGATCGACCCCGGCGAGGAGGACGACGAGGAGCACCTGCGGCTCGTCGCCGCGCAGGGACCGGTCGCCCGGATCCTGCTGACCCACCGCCACGTCGACCACGCGGGCGGCGCGCGGCGCTTCGCGGAGCTGACGGGTGCGCCGGTCCAGGCGCTCGACCCGAGCCTGGTCCTGGGTTCGGAAGCCCTCGGTGACGGCGACGTCGTCGAGGCGGCCGGGGTGGAGCTGCGGGTCGTCGCCACGCCGGGGCACACGTCGGACTCGATCTCGTTCCTGCTCGACGGCCCCGGCGGAGCAACGCCCTCGGTCCTCACCGGGGACACCATCCTGGGCCGCGGGACGACCGTCATCGCGCATCCGGACGGCTCGCTGGGGCCCTACCTGGACTCGCTGAAGATCCTCGCGGACCTGCCCGCGGGCACCGCCGTCCTCCCCGGACACGGGCCGGACCTCGCGGACGCCCCGGCCGTCGCCGCGCAGTACCTCGCCCACCGGGAACAGCGCCTGGACCAGGTCCGGACGGCCCTGCGGGAGCTGCCCGAGGGCGCGACGCCACGCCAGGTCGTCGAGACGGTCTACGCGGACGTCGACGAGAAGCTCTGGGACGCCGCGGAGCTCTCGGTCAGGGCGCAGCTGGAGTACCTCCGCGCCTAGTGGGCACTAGACCGCCGCGGGGACGGCCCGAGCGAGGTCCGGGACCCGGACCGTGCGGCGGCGCAGCCACAGGAGCACCGCGACCACCAGGCCGCCGATCCCGCCGGCCACGAACGCCGCCGCCGGGCCCGACGCCTCCACCGCGACACCCGCCGCGGACTGCCCGAGCGCGATCCCGAGCGTGGCCGCGGTGACCACCCAGCCGAACGCCTCGGTGGCGCTGCCGCCCGGGGCCACGAGCTCGACGCCCAGCGAGTGCCCCGTGACCTGCGGGGTGATCAGGCCGCCGGCCAGCAGCATGACGATCACCAGCAGGATCAACGAGCCGGTCGCGCCCGCGACGGACATCAGCACGGCCAGCGCGCCGAACGCCGCCATCAGGACCGGGATCCGCAGGTGCAGCGGCCTCGGCCAGGGTCGCATCCCGTAGAGCAGCCCGACGAGGACGGACGTCACCGACCACGCCGAGAGCAGGATCCCGCCGAGCGACGGCGAGCCGAGCGCCGCCGCCACGGCCGGCACCCCGACCTCGGCCGAGCCGATGACCAGCCCGAACCCGAGGGACGCGAACGCGACCGTGAGCATGCCCGGGTTCGCGATGACGCCGACCACCCCGGAGAAGCCGCCCACGGACGCGGCACGCGGAGCCGGCCGGGTGGCCCGGACCGGGCCGCAGAGCGCGAACGCCGCCGACCCGACGACCATCGCCGACGAGGCGACGACCAGGCCGGTCCCGGGCCACGGCGCCGTCACCAGGAACGCGGCGAGCGCCGGGCCGAGGATGAAGAAGACCTCGAGACTGATCGCCTCGTAGCTGTAGGCGGCCTCGCGCCGCGGGCCTGCGGGCACCAGTTCCGCCCACAGGGCCCGGGACGCTCCGGGCATCGCGGGCTGGGTGAACCCGGCGAGGACCGCCAGCGGGACCAGGACGAGCAGGGACGCGCCGCTCTCGATCATGACGACGAGCCCCGCGGCGGCCAGCGCGAACAGCGCCGCGACCAGCAGCAGGACCGCAGACGGGCCACGCCGGTCCATCAACCGCCCCTGGACCACCGAGCCGAGCGACACCCCGATCAGCGAGCCCGCCGACACCGCGCCGGCCACGGCGAACGACCCGGTCTCCCGCTGCACGTAGAGCAGCGTGGCGAGGCTGAACATCGCGATGGGCAGCCGGGCGAGGCCGGAGGCGAGCACGGGTACCGCCGCCCCGGGTACGGAGACGGCGGCGCGGTAGTCGGACAGCGAGACGGACACGACCCGTAGGGTCGCATATTCTGGTACGGGCGTACCAGTTATTTCCGGGCCACGTCCGTCACACGGTCGTCACATCGGCTACCGGGCGCGGCGGGCCAGACGCTCGGGCTCGAGGATGAGCACGCTCTTGCCCTCGAGCCGCAGCCAGCCGCGGTGCGCGAAGTCCGCGAGCGCCTTGTTCACGGTCTCCCGCGAGGCGCCGACGAGCTGCGCGATCTCCTCCTGCGTGAGGTCGTGCGTCACCCGCAGCAGGCCGGACTCCTGGGAGCCGAACTGGCGGGCGAGCTGCAGCAGCGACTTCGCGACACGGCCGGGAACGTCGGTGAAGATCAGGTCCGCGAGCATGTTGTTGGTGCGGCGGAGCCGGCGGGCCAGCACCCGCAGCAACTGCTCGGCGATCTCCGGCCGCTTCCCGATCCACTCGCGCAGCGCGGAGCGGTCCATCGTGTAGGCACGCACCTCGGTGACGGCCGTGGCCGACGACGTGCGCGGGCCCGGGTCGAAGATCGAGAGCTCGCCGAACATGTCCGACGGACCCGCCACCATCAACAGGTTCTCGCGGCCGTCCGGAGACTTGCGGCCGATCTTCACCTTGCCGCTGCCGATGATGTACAGCCTGTCACCGGGCTCACCTTCACTGAAGATGACGTGCCCACGCGGAAACTCCACGGGCTCCAGCGTCTGGGCCAACACCTCAGCCGCGTGGGGTTCCACGCCCTGGAAGATCCCGGCCCGGATCAGAACATCGTCCACAACCCTGCTCCTCGTCCACCCGGCCACAAAGCGGCGGGTCATCGGCGCGTCAGTCTAGGGGGTCGTTCCGCACAGTGTGACGAGGCAGGGCAACTTAACCGCGCTCGAACGGAGGAATCGCGCTGACGGACCGACCCGCTCGGCCCCCCGCCCGGCCGATCAGGACGACCGAACGGGCTACGGAGCGACCTTACTCCGCTTGGCGGGGCGCTTGGCCCCCCGGTTACGGAGCCGGAACAGCTCCAACGCCCGGCCCGTCCCCTGACGGAACAGTGCGCGCAGCTCGTCGGGACGGGGTTGCTCGAGCATCTCGTCGAGCTCGTCCTGACGCAGGGTGGACTCCCGCAGCCGGGACTCGACGCGCTCCATTCCGAGCGCGAAGAACATCACCAGCAACGGCACGAGGACGGACAACCAGGCAGTCATGTCCCCCCGATGATTGCGTACCGGCGGCTCCCCGGAGCCGCCGGGGTCCCCGGCGTGCACGGACGATATCCATTCGTGATGTCGGCGACGGCGGCCCCGACGTTAGGGGCTCACCGGGACCGTCGGTGCTCGGTCGTACTCTCGACGGTGTGACCACCCCGATCCGGCTCCCCACCCGCCGCGAGGTCGCGAAGCTGGCCGCGCGCGTCGCCGCCGGGGAGAGCGACCTGGGCCGCGCCCGCCGCGTCGGCCGGATGCTGCGCTCGCTCGCCGTCGCCTACCCGGACGCCCACTGCGAGCTGGACTTCACCACCCCGCTCGAGCTCGCGGTCGCCACGATCCTGTCGGCCCAGTCCACGGACAAGAAGGTCAACGAGGTCACCCCGGCGCTGTTCGCGCGCTACCGCACGGCGCTGGACTACGCGCAGGCCGATCGCGCCGAGGTGGAGGAGCTGGTGCGGCAGACCGGTTTCTACCGGAACAAGACCACGTCCCTGATCGGGCTGGGCGCGGCTGTCGTGGAGCGCTTCGGCGGCGAGCTGCCCGGGAACCTGGACGACCTGGTCACCCTGCCGGGAATCGGCCGGAAGACGGCCAACGTCATCCTCGGCAACGCCTTCGACATCCCCGGGATCACCGTGGACACCCACTTCGGGCGCCTGGTCCGGCGCTGGGGCTGGACGACGCTGGAGGACCCGGTCAAGGTCGAACACGCCGTCGGGGCCCTGATCCCGAAGAAGGACTGGACGATGGCGTCCCATCACGTGATCTTCCACGGTCGCCGGGTGTGCCACGCCAAGAAGCCGGCCTGCGGGGTCTGCACCCTGGCGATGGACTGCCCGTCGTTCGGCACCGGGCCCGTCGAGCCGGAGCCGGCCGCCGCGCTGGTCAAGGGGCCCGAGACACAGCACCTGCTCCAGCTGGCCGGGTTCGGCACCGGCGAGCGTCCGTGAGCGTGCGTCCGTGAGCGGGAGGACTCGTTTCCGGGCGAGGCGCGGCGAGATCGTCGCCACCGTCGTGGTCGTCCTGCTCGTGGCGCTGGGGATCGTCGCCCTGTGGCCCGCGTCGTCGGCGCCCGGACCGGCCGCACCAGCGGCCCCCGCAGCCGATCTCACGGCCCTGCGCGAGGCCGCGTCCCTGCCCCCCTGCCCGTCTCCCACCGGTGCCACGCCCGCGGGGCCGCTCGCCGGCGTCTCGGCGCCCTGCCTGGGCCAGGAGGGCAGCACGGACGTCGGCGCGGCGGTGGCCGGGCGGACGACACTGGTGAACGTCTGGGCGTCGTGGTGCGCTCCGTGCCGGCAGGAACTGCCCGCGATCGCGGAGTACGCCGCCCGGCCCGGTTCGGTGCCGGTGCTGCTGGTCGACGTCCAGGACCAGGACGGCGCGGCGTTGCAACTGCTGGCGGACCTGGGCGTGCGGCTGCCGTCGGTGACCGATCCGGACGGTGTGCTGCGCTCGGCCCTGGCCGTGCCGCCGGCGCTGCCCGCGAGCTACATCGTTCGGGCGGACGGCGAGCCGGTACGGGTGGACCCGCCGACGCCGTTCGCCTCGGCGGACGACGTCGCCGCCACGGTGGGAAGGTTGCAGGGATGAGCGAGCCGGACATCGCCGACACCCGGGTGCCCGGGTTCCTCCGCCCGCTGATCGAGGGGGTCCGCGGCATCGACGCCACCGGGCTGCTGCGGATGCGCGTGCCCCCGCCGCCCGAGGGCGGCCGGCGGGCCGCGGTGCTGATGCTGTTCGCCGAGGGCCCGGCCGGTCCGGACGTCCTGCTCCTCGAGCGGGCCTCCACCCTGCGCACCCACGCGGGCCAGGTCGCCTTCCCGGGCGGGGGCATCGATCCGGGGGACTCCGGGCCCGTCGCGGCCGCGCTGCGCGAGGCGGAGGAGGAGACCGGGCTGGACCCGGCGGGTGTCACCCCGCTGCGGACCCTGCCCGAGCTGTTCCTGCCGCCGTCGGGGTTCGTGGTCACGCCGGTCATCGCCCACTGGCCGTCGCCGGTCCCGGTGCACGCGGTCGACCACCGAGAGACCGCGCGGGTGGTGCGCGTGCCGATCGCCGAGCTCACGAACCCGGCGAACCGGCTGACGGTGGCGCACCCGAGAGGCGGGAGCGGCCCGGCGTTCGACGTCGCGGGCCTGCTCGTCTGGGGTTTCACCGCTGGTCTGCTGTCCGCGCTCGTGGAGCGCGCGGGCTGGGAGCGGCCCTGGGACTCCGAGCGGGTCGTCGAGCTGGGCGCGGCATGGCAGGCCGCCCGTGAGCGAGGCCGGGGGATCGCCGGCGCATGATCGACGCCCCGGTACGGTGCTGGCCCGAGCAGGTGACGGAGAGCCGGACGGGCTACCCGACGAGTACAGACAGTGAGGTCACTTCGTGAGTTGGGTGGACATCGTGGTGCTCGCGCTGGCGATCATCGCGGCGGTGTCCGGCTGGCGGCACGGCATGGCCGTCGCGCTGCTGTCGTTCGTCGGTGTGCTCGGCGGCGCCATCCTGGGCGTGCGCATCGCCCCGCTGCTCGTCTCCGGGATCCAGACCCCCACCACCAAGACGATCGTCAGCATCGTGGTGGTGGTCATGCTCGTCGCGCTCGGGGAGACCACCGGGGTCTTCTTCGGGCGCAAGATCCGGGACCGGATCAACGGCGAGCGCACCCTCGCGATCGACTCCACGCTCGGCTCGCTCCTCCAGGCCATCACCGTGGTCGTGGCTGCCTGGCTCGTGGCGCTGCCGCTGGCCTCCGCCAGCTTCCCGGCGCTGGCCTCGAGCGTGCGGAACTCCGAGGTGCTCAAGGGCGTGGACTCGGTGATGCCCGCGGGTGCCCGGGCCCTGCCGTCCGAGCTGCGCCAACTGCTGGACGACTCCGGCTTCCCGGACGTGCTCAGCCCGTTCCAGTCCACCCCGATCACCCAGGTCGGCACCCCGAACCCGAACCTGCTGAACCTCCCGGTGGTCAGCGAGGTCCGGGACAGCGTGCTCAAGGTGCGCGGGCGGGCGCTGTCGTGTCAGAAGCAGCTGGAGGGAACCGGTTTCGTCGTGGCGCCCCACCGGGTCATGACGAACGCGCACGTCGTCGCGGGCACCTCGGACACCACGGTCGAGGTCACCACCCGCAGCGGGCGCACCCGCCAGCTCGACGCCCGGGTCGTCAGCTACGACCCGCAGGTCGACGTGGCCGTGCTCGCCGTCCCGGACCTGGACGCGGACCCGCTCCCGTTCAAGTCCACCCCCGCGGTGGCCGGGGACGACGCGATCATCCTGGGCTATCCGCTCGACGGTCCGTACACGATCACCGCGGCGAAGGTCCGGGAGCGTATCCAGCTCCGCGGCCCGGACATCTACGACACCGGGACGATCACCCGGGACGTCTACACGGTGCGCGCGGTGGTCCGCTCCGGGAACTCCGGCGGCCCGATGATCACGCCGGACGGCCAGGTGGTCGGGGTGGTCTTCGGCGCCGCCCTGGACGACTCGGAGACCGGCTTCGTGCTCACCGCCCAGCAGGTCGACGCCGCCGTCGCCGCGGCCGCGAACGACACCCGCTCCGCGGACACCGGCACCTGCGCCGCCTGACCCCCGCGAGTCGCGGTATTTCCGTCACCGAGTCGCGGTATCCCCGTTCCGGTTCGCGCTGTCTCCGTCCCGGGTCGCGCGCGAGGCTCCGGCGAGTCGCGATCTGAGACCGCGCGAGTCGCGATCTGAGACCCGGCGAGCCGCGATCTGAGACTCGGCGAGCCGCGCTCTGAGGCCGTACGAGTCGTGCTCTCCGGCCTCGCGGGTCGACCCGCTACAGCGCCGCGGTGGCCGTGATCTCGGCGAGGAGATCGGGCATCGCGAGTGCCCCGATCTGCACGACCGTCCGGCTCGGCCGGGCCTCCGGGAACAGCTCGCCGGCAACGCGCGTGTCCGTCGGCAGATCGACCATGTCCCGGAAGTCCACCGTGAGCGCGACGACGTTTCGCGAGCGCCCCACCGGCCTCCCGGAGGATGTCCGCGAGGGCGAGCCCTGACCTTCGCCTCCGCGTCGCCGACGTACATGACCGCACCGGACGCATCGTCTGACGTCTGGCCGGCGAGGTACAGCGTCCGGCCCGCGCCCTCGACCTCGACTGCGCGAAGAGGTGCTCGACGGGATCCCAGACGGACGGGCCTGATGGGGCGGATCTTCATCGCAGCTCCGTCGGCTCAACGCTCGACCCTCGGACCGGTGACCCCGACGCGCGCACCGGTGGAGCCGACTCGCGCGGCTTCAGCCCCCGACTCGCGCGGCTTCAGCTCCCGACTCGCGCGGCCACAGCCCCCGACTCGCGGGCCGGCGTCGCGGAAATACCGCGACTCGGTGACGGAAATACCGCGACTCGCGGGGTCAGACGTCGCGGGTGATGGTCTGGTCCCGGCCCGGGCCGACCCCGATCGCGGAGACGGGTGCGCCCGTGAGCTCCTCGATGCGGTGCACGTAGGCCTGGGCGTTCGCCGGGAGCTCGTCGAAGGTCCGGAAGGCCGAGAGGTCCTCGAACCAGCCCGGCATCTCCTCGTAGACCGGGACGGCGTGGTGGATGTCCGTCTGGGTCATCGGCATGTCCTCGACCCGCTTGCCGTCCACCTCGTAGGCGACGCAGATCGGCACGCTCTCCAGCCCGGACAGCACGTCCAGCTTGGTGAGGAAGAAGTCCGTGATCCCGTTGACGCGCGCGGCGTAGCGGCCGATCACCGCGTCGAACCAGCCACAGCGGCGCGCGCGCCCGGTGGTCACGCCGATCTCGCCGCCGACCTTGCGCAGGTGCTCGCCCATGGCGTCGAGCAGCTCGGTCGGGAACGGGCCCGAGCCGACGCGCGTCGTGTACGCCTTGAGGATGCCGATGACCCGGTCGATCCGGTTCGGCCCGATCCCGGAGCCGACCGCAGCACCGCCCGCCGTCGGGTTCGAGCTGGTCACGAACGGATAGGTGCCGTGGTCGACGTCCAGGAGCGTGCCCTGGGAGCCCTCCAGCAGGATCGTCTCGCCGGCCTCGAGCGCCTTGTTCAGCAACAGCCGGGTGTCCGCGATGCGGTGCCGGAAGCCCTGCGCCTGGGTCAGGACGGTGTCCACGACCTCCCCGACGTCCAGCGCGCGCCGGTTGTAGACCTTCACCAGCACCTGGTTCTTGAACGCCAGGGCCGCCTCGACCTTCTGGTAGAGGATCTTCTCGTCCAGCACGTCCGCCACGCGCACGCCGACGCGGGCGACCTTGTCCTGGTAGGCGGGGCCGATGCCGCGACCGGTGGTGCCGATCTTCGCCTTGCCGAGGAAGCGTTCGGTCACCTTGTCGATGGCGATGTGGTACGGCATGATCAAGTGCGCATCCGCGCTGATCAGGAGGCCGCTGGTGTCCACGTCCCGGGCCTCGAGGCCCGCGAGCTCCTCCAGCAGGACACCCGGGTCCACCACGACACCGTTGCCGATGACGTTCTTGGCCCCCGGGGTGAGGATGCCCGAGGGGATGAGGTGGAGCGCGAAGTCCTGGCCGTCCGGGAGGACGACGGTGTGGCCGGCGTTGTTGCCGCCCTGGTAGCGCACCACCCATTGGACCTGACCACCGAGAATATCCGTGGCCTTGCCCTTGCCCTCGTCGCCCCACTGGGCGCCGATCAGCACGATCGCCGGCATGTGAAACTCCAAGTCCTGGCTTGCGAGGAGAAGGATGACCGATCACGTGAGTTCGATCGATCAGGACGCGGTACTGCTGACCTGTGGACTCAGGTCCGCACGCCGTTTCCCGCTCCACGGTAGCCGCCCGGTCCCCGGCGCTCATCGGGTCCCCGCCGTCCTGGCCGGGATCCCGGCCCTCGCCGTGCCGTCGAGGCCCGGCAAGGACGACGTCGACCCGGTCCTGAAGGAGGGTCCGCCGCGGCGGCTGATCGTCCTCGGCGAGGATGCGGATCTCGGATCCGTGCTGGTCAGGATCATGAAACGGGACCTACTGGGCGAGGTCGAGGTCGCGTACGTCCCGACGTCCCGGCGCTCCGCCGCCGCGGCCGCCTGGGGCCTGCCGACCCACCCGGCACGCGCGGCCGCACTCGCCCTCGACGGCGTCGCCTCCCCCGCCCCCCTCATCCGCGACGACAGCGGCGGCGTCCTCACCGGACGCGGCGAGGTCCTCCGTTTCCGGGGCGAGGCCTACTGCGACGACGTGCTGGTCGCCCGGGGGGCGGTGCGCCGGCTGCGGTCCGCCCCCGGCCCGGACGGCATCTCGTCGCTCGCGGCGAGCGGGGTGCTGGCGGCGACCGGCCGGGCGCTGCAGATCGGCTGCGTCGAGGCGTCCGTGCTGGTCGACGGCGTGCCGCACCCTCGACCGGTGCCCCGCTGGACCTGGTACCGGCACACGTCGGACTGGCTCCTGGTGCGGTGACGACGCGGTCACGGCGGGTGACCACATCGACGTCTCGTGAAACCTCGGCGCCATCTACGAGTAACACGCGGCCCGTAGAAATGGCGCCATGCACCTGAGCCCCCAGGAGCGGGACAAGCTGCTCGTCCACGTCGCTGCCGACGTGGCCCGAGCCCGCAAGGCCCGCGGCCTCCGCCTCAACCACCCCGAGGCGGTGGCCTTGATCACCGAGCACGTCCTGGAGGGCGCCCGCGACGGGCGCACCGTCGTCGAGCTGATGAGCAGCGGCCGCGAGGTCCTCGGCCGCGCCGACGTCATGGACGGCATCCCCGAGATGCTGGACTCCGTGCAGGTCGAGGCCACGTTCCCGGACGGCACCAAGCTCGTCACCGTCCACTCCCCGATCGTCTGATGGCGGGCGGCGGAACGCCGGGCGGCGGCTGGGCGCCCGGACAGATCATCCCGGGCGACGAGCCCGTCGAGCTCAACCCGGGACGCGAGCGGACCACGCTCGTGGTCTCCAACACCGCGGACCGGCCCGTGCAGGTCGGCTCGCACTTCCACTTCGCGGCGGTGAACCCCGGCCTGCAGTTCGATCGCGTGGCCGCGTGGGGCACGCACCTGGACATCCCGGCCGGGACGAGCGTGCGGTTCGAGCCGGGCGTCGAGAAGGAGGTCACGCTCGTACCGCTGGCCGGTGCGCGCGTGGTCCCGGGCCTGCGGGCCGAGTTCTCCGGCGAGCTGGACTCGCGCGACGCGACGCCCACCGAGAGGAACTACGGCGGATGACGAACTCACCGACCCCGCCGGCTGCCGTCCCCCGGATCGAGCGGGGCCGCTACGCCGACCTCTTCGGACCGACGACCGGCGACCGCATCCGCCTCGCGGACACGAACCTGCTGATCGAGGTCACCGAGGACCGCAGTCGCGGCGCCGGCTCCGGGGACGAGGTGCTCTTCGGCGGCGGCAAGGTCATCCGGGAGTCCATGGGCCAGTCCGCGGTCACGTCCGCCCGGGGCGCGCCGGACCTGGTGATCACCGGCGCCGTCGTGCTGGACCACTGGGGCGTCGTCAAGGCGGACGTCGGGATCACGGACGGCCGGATCGTCGGCATCGGCAAGGCCGGCAACCCGGACACGATGGACGGCGTCGATCCCGCGCTGGTCATCGGCCCGTCGACGGAGGTCATGGCCGGCAACGGCAAGATCCTCACCGCCGGGGGCATCGACGTCCACGTCCACTTCATCACGCCCGGGCTGATCGACACCGCGCTCGCCGCGGGCCTCACCACTCTCGCGGGCGGCGGCACCGGCCCCGCGGACGGCACCAAGGCGACGACCGTGACGCCCGGCCCGCGCAACATCGGCCGGATGCTGCAGGCGCTGGACCACCTGCCGATCAACGTCCTGTTGATGGGGAAGGGCAACACCACCAGCGCGGACGCCCTGTGGGAGCAGCTGCGCGCGGGCGCCGGCGGGTTCAAGCTGCACGAGGACTGGGGGACGACCCCGGCCGTCATCGACGCGTGCCTGCGGGTGGCGGACGCGTCCGGTGTCCAGGTCGCGATCCACACGGACACGCTCAACGAGGCGGGTTTCCTGGAGTCGACCCTGGAGGCGATCGCCGGGCGCTCGATCAACGCCTTCCACACCGAGGGCGCGGGCGGCGGGCACGCGCCGGACATCATCGAGGTCGTCGGGACGGCGAACGTCCTGCCGTCGTCCACGAACCCGACCCGGCCGCACACGATCAACACCCTCGACGAGCACCTCGACATGCTGATGGTCTGCCATCACCTGAACCCGTCGGTGGCCGAGGACCTGGCCTTCGCCGAGAGCCGCATCCGGCCGACGACGATCGCCGCCGAGGACGTCCTGCACGACCTCGGCGCGATCTCGATGATGAGCTCGGACTCCCAGGCGATGGGCCGGATCGGCGAGGTGATCCTCCGGACCTGGCAGACCGCGCACGTCATGAAGGCCGCGCGCGGCCCCCTGCCCGGGGACGGCGCGGCGGACAACGTGCGGGCCCAGCGGTACGTCGCGAAGTACACGATCAACCCGGCGATCGCGCACGGGATGGCGGACGAGATCGGCTCCGTCGAGGTCGGGAAGCTCGCGGACCTGGTGCTGTGGGACCCGAAGTTCTTCGGGATCCGGCCCGAGGCCGTGCTCAAGGGCGGGTTCATCGCGTGGGCGGCCATAGGGGACGCCAACGCCTCGATCCCGACCCCGCAGCCGGTCCTGGGCCGCCCGATGTTCGGCTACTCGCCGGCGGTGGCGTCGGCGACGTCGCTGACCTTCGTCGCGCCCGCCGCGCTCGACGCGGGCCTGGACCACCTGCGGCTCGCGAAGGGGCTCGCGCCGGTCGCGAGCACCCGGTCGGTCACCAAGGCGGACATGATCGCGAACTCCGCGACGCCGGAGGTCGTGGTGGACCCGGACTCGTTCGAGGTGCGGATCGACGGCGACGTCGTCGTCCCCGCGCCGGTGAGCGAGCTGCCGATGGCCCAGCGGTACTTCCTCTTCTGATGGGCTCGCTCGCGTCCCTCGTCCTCGCCGACGCCCGGTTCCCCGGGGGCGGGCACGTGCACTCCGGGGGCCTGGAGGAGGCGGTGGCACGGGGGCTGGTGACGGGCCTGGAGGACCTGGAGCCGTTCCTGCGGGGTCGCCTGCGGACCGCGGGCCTGGTGGGGGCGGCCTTCGCGGCGGCTGCTGCTCGAGTGGCGGGGGCGGGCGGGCCTGGTGACGCCGGAGCCGCTCAAGCGCCACCAGACGCCGCTTGCGCCACTCAAGCGGCGGGAGCGGCGGGGTTCTGGGCCGAGCTCGACGCCGAGCTCGACGCCCGGACGCCCTCGGCCGCGCAGCGCGACGCCTCGCGCGCACAGGGGCGCGGGACCCTGCGCGCCGTGCGGGCGGCCTGGCCGTCCCCCGTGATCGACGAGCTGGTCGCCGTCCATCCCCGGCCCCACCATCCCCTGCTGGCCGGCGCCGTGGTCGGGCTCGCCGGCGGCTCCCCGGCCGAGGCCGCCGAGTGCGTCGGCTACCTCGCCGTCAGCGGGCCCGCATCCGCGGCGGTGCGGTTGCTCGGTCTCGATCCCTTCGCCGTCAACGCCGCCCTCGTGCGGCTCGGCCCCGATCTCGACGACGTCGTCGCCACGGCCGCCGGGGCCGCCCACGGTCCTCCCGCGGACCTGCCCGCCCCGAGCGCCCCCGTGCTCGACCTCATGGCGCAGGCCCACGTCCACCACCATCGAGAGCAGGTGCGTCTCTTTGTCAGCTAGCGAGCAGGGTCACGGCCACGGACATCTGGTCAGCTTCGATCCCACCGAGACGGAGCCGGACCACCACCACGTGCCGCCCGCGAGCAACCGCGCGGTCCGGATCGGTATCGGCGGGCCCGTCGGCAGCGGGAAGACGGCGCTGGTCGCGGCGCTGGCCCGCAGCCTCGGCGGGCGGGTCCGGCTCGCCGTCGTCACGAACGACATCTACACGACCGAGGACGCGGACTTCCTGCGCCGCAACGCCGTCCTCGACGCGGACCGGGTGGAGGCCGTGCAGACCGGCTGCTGCCCGCACACCGCGATCCGGGACGACATCACCGCGAACCTCGACGCGATCGAGACGCTCGAGGAGCGCTTCGGCGATCTCGAGCTCGTCCTCGTGGAGAGCGGCGGGGACAACCTCACCGCCGTCTTCAGCCGCGGTCTGGTGGACCGGCAGATCTTCGTCGTCGACGTGGCGGGCGGGGACAAGGTGCCGCGCAAGGGCGGGCCGGGGGTCACCACCGCGGACCTGCTGGTGATCAACAAGACGGACCTGGCGCCGCTGGTCGGCGCGGACCTGGACGTCATGCGGTCCGACGCGCACCGGATGCGCGGCGAGCTGCCGGTGATCGCGCAGTCCCTCGTGGAGGACCCGGCGGCGGCCGACGTCGGCGCGTGGGTCCTGGCCCAGGTCGCCGCCGTCGCGCAGCCCGTGGGCTGACGTGCGCGCCCGGACCGTCCTGACCGTCGAGCGGGGCCCCGACGGGCGCAGCCTCGTCCGCGAGCTGCGCTCGCAGTCCCCACTGTCCCTGGTCCCGCGGCGGGGGACGGCCGCGGCGGGCGAGTCCGCGGTGACCGTGCACATGGTCGGGTCCGCCTCGACCCCGCTCGCCGGGGACGACGTCGAGCTCGACGTCCGGGTCGGGCCCGGCGCGGACCTGGTGCTGACCGGGGTCGCGGCCGCCGTGGCGCTGCCCGGTCTCGTGACGGCGAGCACCGTGACGATCCGGTTCGAGATCGGTGAGGGCGCGAGCCTGCAGTACCTCCCCGAGCCGACGGTGATCACCGCACGGGCGAACCACCACACGACGCTGCTCGCCCAGCTCCACCCCACGGCCAGGCTGCGCGCGCGGGAGGTCCTGGTGGCGGGCCGCGCGGGGGAGTCGAGCGGGCGCTACCGGGGCACCGTCCGCGTCACGCAGGCCGTGCACGAACGGACCGTTCGGGGCACCGCACGCCCCGAGAGTGCCGTTCGGGGCGGCGGGGACGACCGGGGCGGCCAGAGTGACGGGGGCCCGGTGCGTGCGTGTGCGCAGAGCAAAGGGCCCGGGACGGTGCTGCTGACGCAGACCCAGGAGCTCGGGGACCTCACCCTCGCGCGGTCCGCGGCCCATCTCGCGGGGCGGCGGGTCCTCGGGACCGAGGTGCTGATCTGGGGGGAGGATCCGGGGCACGGTGTCGCGGGAGAATGGTGGGCGCTCACCCCGCTCGCCGTGCGCGGCGCGCTCGCGACCGCCGTCGGCCCGGACGCGGTGGTCACGCAGCGCGGGCTCGCGGAGGCCGTCGCGGCGCATCCTGGCTGGACGGACGAAGTCTTGTCGCTCCATCCCTCTACCGCGGTATCTCCCCGAGACTAGAGAACCCGAGACAAGGAGATCCGATGCTCGATCTGGTGTTCCGCGCCCGCCGGGTGATCACCGCGTCCGGCGAGGTGGACCGCTGCGTCGGCGTGCAGGACGGCCGGATCGTCGCGATCGAGCCCTCCGACTCGCTCATCGCCGGGAACACCCGCGAGCTGGTCGAGCTGCCGGACGACGAGGTGCTGCTCCCCGGCCTGGTGGACACGCACGTGCACGTCAACGAGCCGGGCCGCACCGAGTGGGAGGG